>CAJXTX010000001.1 GCA_913060705.1 uncultured Bacteroidota bacterium
CTTAAGATCTTAAATTATGGAAAAAAACCAGTCTAAAGCGTTACCTGCGATACTTGGGGTTCTTTTTGTAGCAGCCACTGCTTTCGCTATCAGCCTTTATATCAGCGGTAAAAACACTGAAGAGGCTTTAAATGCTGAGAAAACGGCAGTTATTGAAGAATTAGAAGGATTGAAGTCAGATTATGACAAATCGATCCTTGAAAACAATGCCCTAAGCGAGGAGCTTTTAGCTGCAAGAGGAGAAATCGCTAGCTATATCGATTCATTATCTTCTCTTAAAGCAGATGTAGCGACTTTGATGCGTTTTCGTGGTCAAGTATATCAGCTTCGCAAAGAGCGTGAAACCTTAATGGCTCGTTTGGATTCATTGACAGCAAGCAATGTTGCTCTGAAGTCTTTAAATGACAAAACTCAAGCTGAGTTAGAGCGAGTTGCAGCACTTAACGATTCAATCGTTCAGCAAAATATTATTCTTGAACAAGAAAATAGAATTGCTGCACAGTTGAAGTTAGAAATGCTTGATGTTCAAGCCGTTCGTGTTAAGAACAATGGAAACTTTAAATCTGTAAAGCGTGCTAAGAGAGCTGATAATTTTAAAGTTTGCTTTACGATTAGAGACAACGCAGTCACCAAAGCCGGAGACAAAAACTTCTTCATTGAAGTGATGGGGCCTGATGGTGCTTTAGTCGGAAATACTGAATCTGTAACCGTGAACAACCGTACGTTGAATGTGAGTAAGGTTACTGCCTTCTACTATGAAAACCAAACTTTAGATGTTTGCGACTACGTAGAAAACGGAGGGGCTGATTTTGCTAAAGGAAGTTATATGGTAAATGTTTATGACAACGATTTAGAATTGATCGGAACTTCAAAATTCTACTTGAAGTAATTCATAATTACCTACATCATTTAAAAAGGCTCCCATTGGGAGCCTTTTTTATTTGGGTCCATTTCTTGATTTATAATGAACCCGTCATATCCTCTGGGCGCACCCACATATCGTATTCTTCAGCTGTTACGTAGCCTAAACGAATTGCTTCTTCTTTTAAGGTAGTTCCGTTGGCATGAGCCGCATTCGCGATTTCTGCCGCTTTATAATAACCAATTTTGGTATTTAAAGCAGTTACGAGCATGAGAGAATTATTGACAAGCTCTTGAATGCGTTTTGTGTTCGGTTCAATTCCGACTGCACAGTGTTCGTTAAAGCTTAAGGCGGCATCTCCAATGAGCTGAGCAGACTGTAAAAAGTTAGCAGCCATGAGGGGTTTGAAGACATTTAGTTCATAATGCCCTTGAGTTCCACCGATAGTAATGGCAACATCATTACCCATCACTTGGGCGCAGACCATAGTAAGGGCCTCTGATTGTGTTGGATTAACCTTCCCGGGCATGATTGAGCTACCTGGCTCATTGGCCGGGATAATGAGCTCACCTATACCAGATCGAGGTCCTGAAGCCATCATTCGAATGTCGTTTGCGATTTTGTTCAATGAAACTGCTAGTTGCTTCAAGGAAGAATGCGCTTCTACGATGGCATCATGAGCAGCTAGGGCCTCAAATTTGTTTTGAGCGGTTACAAATGGAAGCCCAGTAAACTTCGCGATGTAAGCTGCAACTTTTTCGGCATAACCCTTTGGAGTGTTTAATCCTGTTCCAACTGCGGTTCCGCCCAGTGCAAGTTCAGATAAATGGGCTAAGCTGTTCTGAGCGGCCTTGATTCCGAATTCTAGCTGAGCTACATATCCAGAAAATTCTTGACCTATTGTTAGGGGAGTAGCATCCATTAAGTGGGTTCGACCAATTTTTACAACATCCTTGAATGCTTGGCTTTTTTGGTGAAGCGTAGTTTTTAGTGTCTCGACAGCAGGAATACTGTGGCGTACTAACTTATCATAACAGGCGATGTGCATCGCGGTAGGAAAAGTGTCATTTGAAGATTGTGATTTGTTGACGTCGTCATTCGGACTCAGGGTGCGATCCCCCTGTCCTAAAACCTTTCCTTCTAGAACATGAGCACGATTGGCTATAACTTCATTGACGTTCATGTTGCTTTGGGTACCAGATCCGGTTTGCCAAATCACTAAAGGAAATTGATCCTTTAGGTGCCCTTCTAAAAGTTCATCGCAAACTTTTGCAATGAGGTCTCTTTTGTGTTCATCTAATACTCCTAATTCAGCATTGGTATAAGCCGCCGCCTTCTTAAGGATGGCAAAGCCTCTTATAATTTCGATGGGCATTGATCCGCTAGGACCAATTTTAAAGTTATTGATAGAACGTTGTGTTTGTGCTCCCCAATAGGCGTCTTGAGGAACTTGAACCTCGCCCATAGTGTCTTTCTCGATTCTGTAGCTCATAATTCAGATTTGGAATACAAAGATAGCCATCAAAATGCTCTAGCGTTTTAAAAAACGATCTTCAGGTTTGTACTGTACATCGAAATCGACTTATATTCGTAGCGTAAAAGAAGCAACATGATTGAGTTCGATCAATATTTAGGATTTATTGCCTTTCTAACCATTCTTACTATTGGATTTTGGTTGATGATATTTCTTTTGACTTTTGTGATCCCGTATTGGGTAACAGGAAGTCTCATTGAATTCTTAAAAGAAAAGAAAAAGGAGCGCGAAGCTTCGAAAAGCTAGACCTCCTTTTCCATTAGTATAAAAAAAGCCCCGCAGTTGCGGGGCTTTTTATTTATGGTGTTCCGAACTCCATTTCTTCTTCACCGCCCATATCTTGACGATTGTTTCTTCTTCGTTGATTATTGTCTTGCTCGTTGAATTGATACCTGAAGGTCAACGTGGCTTGACGTTGTCTCCACTGGAATTCACTGTAGGTGGCTACAGTTGCCGTGCGGATATCTGAGATGCGTTTTCTGCTATTGAGCAGGTCGCTTACGTTAAATGAAATTGAACCTTTGTCTTTTAGAATTTGTTTACTCATAGCGAGGTTTAATGACAAGATCCCCTTATCTGTTCCTTGCGGATTTACAGAGTTTCCTCTGTAAAAGGCATTGGTTTGAAAATCAATTTTACCAGGCAATGGGAATTGAGCACTCGCTCTTGAAAACCATGTAAAATTATCTGTATCGAAAACTTGTGAAATAGTTTCACCCTTACTGTTAGTGTAGGTAAAGTCTCCTTCTAAACCTTGTTGGAATAGGTTGAAATTCCACGAGAATCGTACCCCTCTTTTTGGAGAATATGATGTGGTAAGTTCAGCACCTGTTCTATACTCTGAGGCCAGGTTAATAGGAGAGCGCAATTGCACTGGTACCTCAACGAATCCGCCTTCGGGATTTTCAATCTGAACCGTTTCACCGGTTTCACGCTGGATGAACTGAAATACCCCTGAAGTCTGGTTGTAATACACCGAAGTATTAAGCGTTAATTTTCCAAAACGTTTGAGGTATCCGAAATCAAAGGCATCAGTGTATGCCGGATCTAAGTCAGGGTTACCACTAAATAAATTGGTATTGCTATTTCGTCGAATAAAAGGATTAATGAACCATGAGCGAGGTCTTCTTAGGCGCTTGCTATAGCTAAGTGTAAACTGCTCCATTTCTGAGATCTCATATCCTAAGAAAAGTGAAGGGAACCAGTTTGAATAGATCTTCTCATTTCGACTCTCTTGGGTTTGACTTGTAGAATTAACTTGAATATCAGAGGCTTCCATACGCAATCCACCTAAAACCGAGAATTTGTTGAATTTGCTCCCTAACTGCATGTAGGCTGCATTTACATATTCTTTGTATTCTAATTCATTGCTTAGCTCGTTGTTTAATACTAGGGGGCCTCCGTTTTCTTGCTGTATTTCAAACTCAAAATCGGTATAAAAGTCATTAAAGGTACCGCGATATCCTGCTTCAAATTGTCCTTGTCCTTTCTCACCTAAGGGAAGTACATAATCAAATTGAAAAAGACGGTTGATTTGAGACTCACCGGTAAAGGTGTATTCTGATGGAACAAAAATTGAAGCGTCTTCATTTACGCTTTCATCGATATAGTTGTTTCCTAGTTCTTCGCCGGTAGAGTATTGAAAATCTGCGGTTAATTTATGTCCCGTTTTTTCAAAATCTTTCACAAAGTTTATAGCGTACTGATAATTGGTGTCTGTTTCGTCACCAGAGTTGATACGCTCTCTAGAAATCGTTGGATCGAAATTCTCATCGAAGTTAAAGAACTGAGTTCTATTGATGTTCTGTCCTTCTTGAGTTCTATAGAAAAACGTTTGGGTCAGAGAGGTCTTTTCATTAAACAGTAACTCTAGCCCAATATTGGTGTTGAATCCGTCTCGTAAACGGTCAGTTCTTCCAATTTCATTTTGGTAACTCAAAACATTTCCAGCCAGATCGTAGTTGGTTTGTTCATTGATTCCGTTACCCGGAGAATTTGTCTTGCGGTAGGAAGTGTTTGAGAAAAGATTAAATGATTTGCGACGCAAATTGAGATTAAGGTTCCCTCCAGTTCTCTCTGGCGATCCTACGTAGGCAGTGGCTGAACCGTTGATACCTTTAGTTTTTTCTTGTCTTAGGATGATATTAATAATACCCGCTGATCCTTCTGCGTCATAGCGCGCTGAGGGGTTGGTGATGATTTCAACACGTTCAATAGCATCGGATGGAAGCTGCTGCAAGGCATCAGTACTTAAGCCAGATAGGGCAGAGGGCTTACCGTTGATTAAGATCTGAACACTTCCGTTTCCGCGTAAGGCAATGTTACCCTCTACATCAACACTTACAGAGGGCACATTGTCTAAAACATCGGTAACTGTACCTCCTTTAACGGTAAGGTCTTGACCTACGTTATACACCTTTTTGTCTAATCTAAGTTCAACGGTGGTACGTTCTGCTACGAGCTCAACGTTGTCTAGTTGTTCTACATTGGCTTCTAGACTAATCGTACCGAGGTCGGTTGAGGCTGTAAATTGAACATTGTCTTGAGTGTAAGAAGTGAAGGATATGAATTCAATTCTAACATTGTAGGCTCCAGGAAAGGTTTCTACGCTGAATTGACCATTCTCATCGGTGATTCCTCCAGTAACACGTTCTGGAAATTGAACGCTTTGCAAAACCAATGTTGCATATTCTAATGGAGTTCCTGTTTCTTTATCAATGACTTTTCCACTGATTGTTATAGGTTGCATTGCAGGTCTTTGAGAGAATTGCTGTGCGTTGAGCTGTGATATACCTAATAGGGTTACAATCAGCAGAGTCAGTCTTTTCATGTCTTTGTTTTACGTTTTTTCTTTTTTTCTTTTTTCCGTTTAACTTTTGAGTTACCCTCTTCTTTTAAAGCTTTTAAATGTTCAAATAAAGCGAGCGGCAACTCGTTTTTGAGCCGGGCATCTTCTATAGATTCAATCTCTTCTAACGCCGTTTTCATTGCGTTGGGTTCAAGATTTAAAATTTGAAGTTCAATGCGCTTTTTGGTCGCCTCTAACATTATTGAACGCAAGACCGCTTCTTCAAAAGCATTGATTTCAATGGTTTCTTTAACCCTGTTCATTGAAAGTTCTACTATATCCTCTGCCGTCAAGGGCTCATCCTCTTGTGTTCGCGACGGAAATTGATTCATTCCTCTCATGGGGTTTCCGTAAGGGTTTCCCATCATTCCGCCTCGTCCCATCGGCATACCGAACTGGCCAAAACTTTCAAAACACGTAAGCATTACCAATAATGATGCCAAAAAGTAAAATCGATTCATATTCAAGTTGATTTTAACATTTAAAGTTTTATTGAAATACGTTTATTCGGCAGTTGATTGCTGCCCATTTACCATGAGATATGCCTTTAAAAAAGCATCAATATCTCCGTTCATTACGCCTTCAACGTTTGCGGTTTCTTCTCCGCTTCTAACATCCTTAATCAATTTGTAAGGGTGCATGACGTAATTTCTAATTTGAGATCCCCATTCAATTTTCATCTTCGCGTCTTCAATTTCTTTTCGAGCCTCCATTTTTCGACGTAATTCGATTTCATAGAGCTGTGATTTCAACATCTGAAGCGCTCTTGCGCGATTGTCGTGTTGTGAACGCGTCTCTGAACAACTGATCTGAATACCTGTAGGTTTGTGAACAAGTTGCACTTTGGTCTCTACCTTATTTACATTTTGTCCACCGGCTCCACTTGATCGAGCAGTGGTGATTTCAATATCCGCCGGATTGATTTCTACCTCAATACTTTCGTCGACTAAGGGATATACATATACAGATGCGAACGAGGTGTGACGTTTGGCATTGCTATCGAAAGGGGATATGCGCACTAAACGATGCACACCGTTTTCTCCTTTGAGCCATCCGAAAGCAAAGTCACCTTGAATTTCTAGAGTGACTGTTTTTATGCCAGCCACATCACCCTCTTGATAATTCAGCTCACGAACCGTATATCGCTTTGATTCGGCCCACATGAGGTACATACGCATGAGCATCGAAGCCCAATCGCAACTCTCTGTTCCACCGGCACCAGCCGTGATTTGAATGACCGCAGAAAGCTCGTCGCCTTCATCTGAAAGCATATTTTTAAACTCTAAGGCTTCGATAAGGTTAGAAAGCATATCGAGTTTTTGAGCAACTTCTATCTCCTCAACCTCTTTAGCAGAGAGAAACTCAAGTAAAATTTCTACTTCATCCTTTACCTCAACGGCTTCTTCGTAGTCTTTTACCCACGATTGAAGTCCTTTTAAGACTTTCATATGCTCTTGGGCTGATTTAGGGTCATCCCAAAAGCCCGGTGCCGCCGATTTTTCTTCTTGATGCTCTATTTCGATTCGCTTGGCATCTATGTCAAAGATACCTCCTTAACGCACCGAGGCGATCCATGAGATCCTTGAACTGTTCGTTCTTCGTCATTTGTGTTGAATAGTAATTGATGCAAAAATAGTGACTCTATCAAGAGCTGGTGAAAAAATCAATAATTTAAGGCCTTCAAAATGTTACCCTCATGAAAAAGCTAATCACTTTACTTTTCGCACTATTAATTACCCTTTCAGGTGCTGCTCAGGATTTTGAGCACACGAATGGCATGAGAAAGGTTGAAGGTTTTCAGGTATTGTATTTTGACGATGCCGCTGATAAGGTCTATCTCGAGGTCTCTAGATTAAATGAAGACTTCTTGCATGTTTCATCCTTGAGCTCAGGGATTGGGAGTAACGATATCGGCTTAGATCGCGGACAACTTGGGCCACAACGTGTGGTTCGTTTTGAAAAGATGGGGAATCGCATTTATCTGATTCAGCCGAACCTGGATTACAGAGGGTCTTCAACGAACGAGAATGAAATAAAGTCAATCACTCAAGCCTTTGCCTCATCCGTGCTCTATGGATTCGATGTTGTAGAAGCTCTAGACGACAGGTTTCTCATTGAGATTACCCCATTCTTATTTCAAGACGTTCATGGAGTCGTTGATCGCTTAGCCTCTAGAGGACAAGGAAACTACAGCTTAGATCGCTCTAAAAGTGCTTTAAATGCCTCTAGAACAAAGTCTTTTGAAAAGAATGTTGAGATTGATTTGATGTTGACATTCTCCGGAAAGCCAAAGGCGTATGAAATCCGTTCGGTCACCCCAGAGCCAACGCTGGTCACTGTGTACCAGCACCATTCATTTATTGAATTGCCTGAATTATCGTCATTTGAACTTCGTGCTTATGATGCACGTTCGGGATCTTATCCTTTTAGTTTTAGCGATTACTCTGCTGCAGTGAACGAGCCCATTGATAAGATGTTTATTCGACGTCACCGTTTAGAGAAGAAAGATCCAGAGGCGGAGTTGAGCGAAGCTGTTGAACCTATTGTTTATTATCTAGATAACGGCACCCCTGAACCTATTCGATCTGCTTTATTAGATGGAGCTAAATGGTGGAATCAGGCTTTCGAGGCAGCAGGGTATAAAGATGCATTCCAGGTCGAAATTATGCCAGATGATGCAGATCCACTCGATGTGCGTTACAATGTCATTCAGTGGGTACACCGCTCTACCAGAGGATGGAGTTATGGATCATCGGTTGTCGATCCTAGAACCGGTGAAATTCTAAAAGGACATGTGAGTTTAGGAAGTCTTAGAATTCGTCAGGACTATCTAATTGCACAGGGTTTAATGAATCAACCTTATGCTCAACAAACTGAAGCTGAAAAGCAGATGCTTGAGATGGCACTCGCCCGTATTCGACAATTGTCTGCTCATGAGGTAGGACATACCTTGGGCTTTGCGCACAATTTCGCGGCTAGTACTGTAAATAGAAATTCGGTAATGGATTACCCGCACATGTTTGTATTAGATGCTGAAGGAGATCAACTCAATTTTGAACAGGCTTATGAAGTAGGAATTGGGGAGTGGGATAAGATATCAGTGGCCTACGCCTACAGTGACTTTCCAGAAGGAACAAATGAAACGGCGGCCCTTAATGAGATTTTAGAGCGCTCAAACGCCATGGGATACCGTTATTTAACCGATAGCGATGCGCGTCCTGTTTCTTCAGCAAGTGCAACAGCGCACCTATGGGATAATGGGCGTGATGTTGCTTACGAGTTACAGCGAATGTTGTCGCTAAGAGATAAAGTGATCGATCAGTTTTCGATAGACAATATTCCATCCGCTTCGAGTATGTCTGAACTTGAAGATGTGTTTGCCCCAGTATACTTTATGCATCGTTACCAGACAGAGGCAGTCGCCAAATTAATTGGAGGTATTCATTACAAGCATGCCTACAAGGAGAGTTATGAGCCGTGGTTTTTTGTTTCAAAAGAAGAACAGCTGAGTGCCTTAGAAGGGGTATTGCAGACGCTCTCTCCCTATGTGTTGAGTATACCTGAAGACAAATTACAACTCTTTGGACCACGCACCTATGGTTATGGACGTACCCGAGAGTCATTTAAGTCAAAAATGGGGGTGGCATTTGATCCGATTGCAGCCGCAGAAACGGCCACCGATTTTACCCTCACCTTCTTATTTAACCCTGAGCGGGCCAATCGCGTTGTGTATCAATCTATGTTAGATAAAGAGCAATTGGGCTTCCCTGAGTTCTTAAAAATGGTTTTTGAAAAAACACTAAGACAAAAAGCACTCAATGGCTTTGAGGGAATGGTACAAGAGGTCATTCAGTTTACGGTGTTAAAACGATTGATGGAGTTGGCCTCTAGCGATGCCGTATATCCTCAAGTTACAGAAGCGATAGTATTCGAAATGATGCGACTTAAAACCTTTTTAGGAGACCAGCAAGCCGATCCTACCGCAATCTATATGAGAAAAGAAATAGACCGCTTTTTAGGAAATCCGAGAGGGTATAAATCTGATTTAGAAGTAGTGACTATTCCTGATGGATCTCCAATCGGAATGGACATGATGTGCTCGTTTGAATAACTATTATGCCGAAAGAAGATCAAATACATCCGCCTGTTGGGGCGGAACATCCGTATACGTTAGAAAAACACAACCATTCAAGAGTAGATCCTTATTATTGGCTGCGAGAGCGAGAATCTCCTGAGGTCTTAGCACATTTACAGCAGGAGAAGGACTATTATGAAAAAGTTACAGCTGGACAGGATGTTCTAAAAGAAACACTGTACAAAGAGATTCGATCGCGCATTAAAGAAGACGATACCACCTTGCCGGTATTTCGAAATGGGTACTGGTACGAAACGCGCTTTAAGGAGGGGCTAGAGTACCCGATACATGTACGCTATAAAGACTCGAAGCTCAAGAATGAAGCACAGCTACTTTTTGACGTTAATGCCATGGCAGAGGGGCACGAGTACTATGACCTCAAAGGTATACGTGTAAGTTTCGACAATCAATTTGCGCTGTATGCCGAAGATCCTGTTTCTAGAAGGCAATACACGATTGGTGTAAAATCATTGGAAGATGGAATGCTATTACCAGACCGTATTGAGAATACTACGGGTTCGGGATGCTGGAGTGAAAGTAATGAGGTGTTTTTTTATGTCAAGAAAGACCCAGAAACCCTTCGGGCTTATGCCGTCTACAGGCATGTTATAGGAACTGATTCGGCAGAGGATGTTTGTGTGTTTTTAGAAGAAGATGAGACTTTTAATGTCGGAGTATATCTGTCTAAAAGTAAAAGGTATATCATCATTGTGTCTGGATCTACCTTAACAACCGAATATCAAATCCTTTCTTCTTCAGATCCATATGGATCTTTTGCGTTATTTAGCCCAAGGGAGCGCGGATTAGAGTACAGTATTGATCATTTTGAAGATCACTTCTATATTCTTACGAATAAGGACGGTGCAACTAATTTTAAATTGATGCGCACTTCAGTCGACCAAACAGCTGCTGCGCATTGGGAATTGTTTTTAGATCACCGCCCTGACGTTTTGTTAGAGGATTTTGATTGCTTTCGTGAATTCTATGTGTTGGCAGAGCGAGAACGGGGCTTAACACGATTGCGCATTATTCATTGGGACGGTTCTGATGATTGTTTTATTCCCATTGAAGGTGAAACCTATGTCTGTGACCTCTACGACAATCCTGAGTTTGACACTTCAGTGATTCGCTATTATGTGAATTCAATGACTGTTCCTGCTAGTGTTTACGCCTATGATGTAAAGGAGAAATCTTCAACACTACTGAAACGCCAGGAGATTATTGGAGGATACGATGAAAGTCAGTACGTTTCATCTCGAATTTGGGTTAGCGCTAAAGACGGGGTTAAAATTCCGGTGAGTATAGTAAAACGTAAAGATTGCAGCGAGCAGGCCCCAACGTTATTATACGCCTATGGATCTTACGGTCACACCGTAGACCCTACCTTTTCGATTTCACGCTTATCCCTATTGGATCGAGGATTTGTTTTTGCCATTGCTCACGTGAGAGGATCTCAATATTTAGGTAGGCCTTGGTACGATTCGGGCAAGATGGAGCACAAAAAAAACACCTTCACGGATTTCATAGCGGTCTCACAGCACCTTATAACTGCGCAGATAGCCCATAAAGACAAACTTTTTGCCATGGGAGGATCTGCTGGCGGCTTGTTAATGGGTGTCATCCTCAATGAGGCCCCTCATTTATACAAAGGCGTTATAGCAGCGGTGCCATTTGTCGACGTTGTCACTACAATGCTCGATGATTCCATACCCCTTACTACCGGGGAGTACGACGAATGGGGTAATCCGAATAAGGAAAAGGAGTACTACACCATGCTCTCGTATTCTCCTTATGATAATGTAAAAACCCAAGCTTATCCTAACATTTATGTAAGTACGGGTTTCCATGATTCTCAAGTGCAGTATTGGGAGCCTGCCAAATGGGTATTGAAGCTCAGAAAACATAATACAGCAGACACTAGAATTCTTCTCGATATTGATTTGTCTGCGGGACACGGAGGAGCGTCGGGCAGGTTTGAGCAATTAAAGGAGATTGCTAAGGAGTATGCCTTTATGATTGAACTATCTGAAAATCAGACTATTTAGAGTTTGAGTATATTTGTCAAAATTTTTGGTTTGTTTCTACCTTTTAGTAAACGAAAAAAAGTTAAAGCGGTTGATTCTTTCCTTCATTTGGTGGGAAACACCCCTCTATTAAAACTCAATCGTTCTGTTACAGCTGTTCCGGGTGCTGTTTATGCCAAACTTGAATGGTTTAACCCAGGACAGTCTTCTAAAGATCGAATCGCCCTCCATATTATTGAAAATGCAGAGAAAAAGGGCTTGTTAAAGCCGGGTGACACTGTAGTCGAGACTACCTCTGGAAATACAGGTTTTAGTTTAGCTATGGCTAGTATGGTCAAGGGTTATAAGTGTATTCTGGCGGTTAGTTCTAAGTCTTCTCAAGATAAAATCGATACGCTTAAGGCGATGGGTGCTGAGGTGCACGTTTGTCCGGCGCATGTGTCTGCAGAAGATCCTAGATCGTATTACGAAGTAGCCAAGCGCATTCATCAAGAGACCCCAAACTCTATTTACATCAATCAGTATTTCAATGCCTTAAACACTGAGGCGCACTATCTTACTACCGGTCCAGAAATTTGGGAACAAACCAATGGGACCATAACACATCTCGTAGCATGTAGTGGAACAGGGGGGACTATCTCAGGAACGGCTCGTTTTTTGAAAGAAAAGAACAAGAACATTCAAATCCTTGGAATTGATGCCTACGGATCTGTTATCAAAAAGTACCACGAAACCGGAAAGCTTGATGAGAACGAGATCCATCCTTATCGAATAGAAGGATTAGGTAAAAACTTGATTCCTACAGCTACCGACTTCGAAAGCATTGATCGTTTTATTAAGGTCACGGATAAAGATGCCGCTCTTAGTGCGCGTTACTTGGCAAAAACCGAAGGCGTATTTGCTGGATATACCTCAGGTGCCGCCTTACAGGGTGTTTTGCAATATGCAGAGGAGGGTACTTTTAAGAAGGATAGCGTAATCGTAGTTATTTTTCCAGATCACGGATCTAGATACTTGAGCAAGATTTATAATGATCAATGGATGCAAGATCAGGGCTTTACAGAAGAAGAGTCGTTTGAAAGCGCTGCTGAACTCTCAAAAAGCATCCAATAGTAGCTAATCTAAAGGTATACAGCATTTAAGTTTTAATCTTACTTTTGCCTGTACTTCCACACACATTGATTTAAACTTTTATGAGAGATTTATTCGATCGTATCATTGAAAATAAAGGTCCATTAGGTAAATGGGCAGAATATGCTGAAGGATACTTTGTCTTTCCAAAACTAGAAGGTCCTATTTCGAATAGAATGAAATTTCAGGGGAGAGAAGTGATCACCTGGAGTATAAATGACTATTTAGGGCTGGCAAATCTAGAAGAAGTCAAGGCTGTAGATGCCGAAGCGGCCAGTACTTATGGTGCAGCCTATCCTATGGGAGCTCGAATGATGAGTGGTCATACGGATGCTCACGAGCAATTGCAAAATGAACTCGCCTCTTTCGTAAATAAAGAAGCTGCCTATCTCTTAAACTTTGGTTATCAAGGTATTATGTCAGCCGTTGATGCATTAGTAGGTAAGGATGATATCATTGTTTACGACGTGGATTGTCATGCCTGTATCATTGATGGTGTCCGCTTACACATGGGTAAACGCTTTACCTTCAAGCACAACGACATTGAAAGTCTTGAAAAAAATCTAGAGCGCGCCTCTAAATTGGCAGAACAGCAGAATGGTGGGATTCTTGTAATCTCTGAAGGCGTCTTTGGAATGCGTGGAGAGCAAGGAAAACTCAAGGAGATCGCTGCCCTCAAAGAAAAATACAACTTCCGTTTCTTGGTTGATGACGCTCACGGTTTTGGAACCTTAGGAGCAACAGGAGCAGGGGCAGGAGAAGAACAAGGAGTTCAAGATGCCATAGATGTCTACTTTGCCACCTTCGCAAAATCACTTGCCGGAATTGGAGCTTTTCTTGCGGCGGATAAGGAAATCATCGATTACCTCAAATACAACCTTCGTTCTCAAATGTTCGCAAAATCTCTTCCAATGATCTATGTGAAGGGTGCATTAAAGCGTTTGGATATGCTTCGCAGCAAGCCCGAGATCAAGCAGAAGCTTTGGGAAAACGTGAATGCTCTTCAAAATGGTCTTAAAGAGAGAGGTTTTGATATTGGAACGACAACGAGTTGTGTGACTCCGGTTTATTTGAACGGAAGCATTCCTGAAGCCATGGCTTTAGTAAAAGATCTTAGAGAGAATTACGGTATATTCTGTTCGATTGTAGTATATCCTGTGATTCCTAAAGGATTAATCTTGTTGAGGATGATACCAACAGCTACTCACACATTAGAGGATGTTGCAATAACCTTAGATGCGTTTTCTTCGATTCGTGAACGTCTTGAAAACGGTACCTACAAAAGATTGTCAGCCGCAGTTTCTGCCGCGATGAACGAGTAGGAATACCCTAGATCTCCTTTTTATAGGTTGCCCGTCTTTGAGTAACGTACGGGTCAAAGTCCTTCCAAAGGCGTTGTATGGCTATATTGTCTTCTAGCTCCGGTGTTCTGTGTGCTATTTGAACGCCTCTTTTGTCGTATTCCGTTTTTAAAGAGGCAAAGAGTAGTGATGTTACGCCTTTGTTTTGGTACTCAGGGAGCACCCCAATGAGATAGAGTATGGCCGTTTTAGAATAGCGCTTAGCCCATAGTAGGTGGAGTATTCCCCACAATGAGAGTTTTCCATTCGCACGCTGCAGGGCTTTTGAAAATGAAGGCATCGTAATTGCAAACGCAATCATTTTACCCTCATTATCAAATACAAACTTGATATACTCTGGGTTGATAAAAGTGAGGTACTTCTTTTTAAAATATTCTTTTTGCCGTTCACTTATAGGTACAAAAGAAGGTAGTTTAGCATACGACTCATTGAACAAGTCAAACATTTGGTCTGCCGCGCTTAACACTTCAGAGGTCTTCTTGAAATTTTGAAGTCTTAATTGATACCTTTTTTGAATGAGGTCACTGAATTTCGCTATTTGATTCGCATCGACATTTGAAATCAAAAATTCACTCTCGAGGTATTTTTTTTCAGGCTCTAATCCATATTTGATATAGTGTTTTTCATAATACTCGTGATTGTACCACGATATCATTGTACCTATGCGCTCAAACCCTTCCGTTAACACCCCAACCTTATCCATGTTAGAGAACCCTACAGGGCCTTCAATGAAAGAAAGTTGCTCTTTCTTGCCGATGGCAACTACCTCGTCTAAGAGCGCTTTAGAAACCTCGTAATCGTCAATGAAATCGAACCAACCGAAACGCATTTTGGGTACACCTTGTTCATTGATCTCCAGGCGGTTTACGATGGCCGCTATACGTCCAACTATCTTTTGCTCTTTTTTTGCAATAAAATAACGCGCTTCTGCGTGCTCAAAAACGGGATTGATTTCAGGATCAAAAAAATCTAATTCATCGGCTATAATAGGGGGTACCCAATACTTATTACCTTTATAGAGTTCAAAAGGAAAACGAATAAAAGTCTCAAGTGCTTTCTTGCCGTGTAATTCTTCAATAGAAATCATGCTTCTAAAGTACTTCAAAATTCAAGAAAGCATAGGCTAAAATCAGAATATGAAAGAGCAGTTGATAGGTATAGTAAGCTCCTTGCGAATACACCTCCTTGTTGTTTTAGGGTTTGTAGCCCTCTCTCTGGGATTGTTTTATCCGATCCTTCAAGGCAAGGCTTTATACCAATCTGATATTGCTCAGTATAAAGGAATGTCTCATTTTCGAGACCAATCTCGCCTGGATGGAAAGGAATCTTACTGGACCCAGGCCGCTTTTGGTGGAATGCCCACCTATCAACTGGGAGCACACTACAGCTATAATATGCTTAGAGGAATCGATAAGATTATTCGATTTTTACCTAGGCCGGCCGATTATGTATTTCTCTATCTACTTGGCGCCTATTTGTTTTTAGTATTAATAGGAGTAGGGTATAGAGGAGCGGTGATAGGGGCACTCGGATTTGCCCTTGCAACCTACCATTTAATCATCCTAGATGTAGGTCATAACGCTAAGGCACACGCCATAGGATACTTTCCCTTTGTTTTAGCTGCACTATATGGACTGTTTATGGGTAAACGTAAGATGCTCTGCACTTTAGCGCTTACCTTATTTATCGGCTTAGAGATTTATGCGAATCATTATCAGATGACCTATTACCTTTTCATGGCCATAGGATTGTTGTGGTTGATTATAGGATGGCAGCGCATGAGAGCACAGCAGATAAGGGATTTTTCTATCTCCACAGGGATGTTCGTTTTAGCACTCGTATGGGCCATTGCCTTAAATGCAACTTCACTACTAGCTACGAGAGAATACGCATCCTTTAGTACTAGAGGTGAATCGACATTAACAATAGACCCACAAGGAAACCCGACGCAAGCCATGGATGGTCTTAGCTACGACTATATTACTCAATACAGCTATGGTATTTCAGAGTCATTAAACCTTTTGTTTCCTAGGTTTGTAGGGGGCGGAAATGCAGAGCCTCTAAAAGAAGACTCGGCACTTTTCCGATTTCTTAGAGCGAATAACGTTCCTCGATTATCGGCTCTTGATTTTATAAAGAAAGCCCCATTGTATTGGGGGAGTCAGCCCATCGTTGCAGCGCCTGCCTACCTCGGAATTACCCTTGTTCTGCTCGCATTCCTAGGTCTATTGTATCTCAATCGTACCTATAGATTAGTGTTCATTTTAATGGGTCTTGTTTTTCTAGCACTCTCTTGGGGAAAGAATTTCTCTGCGCTTACTTCTTTGATGATTGAATACGTTCCATTCTACAATAAGTTTAGGGCGGTTTCATCTATTCAAGTAATTCTCTCCTTGCTTGTGCCTTTACTCGGAGCTTATGGGGTATCTCAGTATCTCAAAGACCCAAAGAAGACGCTCTTGAAACCCTTGTCTATAGGGCTTTTGGTAACGGTTGTATTCGCAACTGTATTTGGGATAACAAGTGATTTTACAGGGGCATCGGATAGCTTATATCAAGAAAATTATGGTGAGTCTTTTGTAAGTGCCCTTGTTAAAGACCGCCAAGATGTTTTTTATGCCGATTTGATACGTTCGGTTGTTCTCGGAGCACTTGTGTTACTCGTTCTTTATACTCAACATATATCTAGAGTGAAGCGAATTAGCTATGTCCTTATAGGAGCACTAGTGGTCTTCGACTTGGGAGGTGTGGCGAAAAGGTACATAACCCCTGACGATTTTGTAAGTCAAACACGAGTGGATCGCCCCTTTCAAGCTTCAGCTGTAGATCTGGAACTTCAAAAAGATGGAGCTTATTTCAAAGTATTCAATATTAACGAAGGTTTGAATGGAGCTAGAACCTCCTATTTTCACAGATCAATTGGTGGATATCATGCGGCAAAACCCGCCTATATTCAGCATTTCACTGACTATTTAATTTATCAAGATCACCCCGAAGTATTAGATATTCTCAATGTCAAGTATTTGATCACTTCTGATCAAAACGGCGAAGAGATTAGTGTGCCTTATCCAACTACGCTAGGAGCTGCTTGGTTTGTTTCTTCTCTGTTTGCTGCAGAAAGTGAACAAGAGGCACTTTTGGCTCTAAAAGAACAAGACTACGGTACAGAGGCTTCAGTTTTGGGTGACCTTCCGGCACAAATGAGTTATAACCAAAGTGCATCTGATTTTATTGAAGTCGTGCATGCTGAGGAGGGTGAAATTGAATACCACTATTCGGCTTCCGAAAAGCGTTTTGCCGTCTTTTCGGAATGGTATTATACCCCGAGTCCTACAGACTGGGTAATGGAGGTGGATGGTAAGAGCATTCCATTGTATCGCGCTAATTATGCTCTCATGGGGGCAGAACTTCCTGCAGGCGAACATCAGGTGAAGCTAAGCTTTAGGCCTAGGGTAATTGAACGGGCGGATCTCATCCGCCTTCCAGCCCAGGCGCTATTTTTATTGATTCTTCTATTAACTCCACTTATGCGATGGAAAAAAGGTTAGAACCAGTAGTGGTAATCGCCTATTATTGGCCACCAGCTGGAGGGCCTGGAGTTCAAAGATGGCTAGGATTCACAAGATACTTTGCCGAAAATGGACTTAAACCTATCGTTATTGTACCCGAAAACCCCTTTTACCCACAACTGGATGCAAGTTTATCGGATATCACCATTGAAAAACTTGAGGTGGTAAGGGTGCCTATCATTGAACCTCTAAGATGGGCCGGTCGATTAGGGTTCTCGAATACTAGGGAATACGCAAAAGGACTCTTGCCTGATCGTCCTAAGGGATTTCTACAAAAGCTTCTGTTTACCATTCGTGGGAGCTTGTTTGTTCCGGATTCACGAGTTTTTTGGGTGAAGGCCGTTACCCGTGTGGTAAGAAAACTTATGGATGAGCGTTCAGTTGGTGTTTTAATCACTACGGGACCTCCTCATAGCGTTCATTTATCAGGTTTAAAATTGGCATCGCAACGAAGAGATCTTAAATGGATTGCCGATTTCAGAGATCCTTGGACTGACATTGGATACCACCGATTACTTCCTATGAGTGGATTTGCTAAAAGAAGGCATCAACAGCTAGAGGCCCGGGTGATTCAGAAGGCTTCTTTAGTTTTAACCACCACGCAACATCTGGCAAATCATTACAAGAACAAGTACCGTGTAGCAAGTGAATCCATCACTAATGGATTTTCTGAATGGAATGCTGTAGTGGATGAGGCCACTGAAGAATTTATTCTCCTTCATATAGGTTCGTTATTTGCCCATCGCAACCCAGAAAAGTTATGGCGTGCCCTCCAGACAATTTCTAAATCAGAGACACAGGTCTCCACCAAGATGAAGCTTTGGTTTCTGGGAGAGGTAGATGATACGGTTAAAAAATCCTTACGCGCACACGATTTGGAAGAACAATGTTCATTCTTTGGATATGTCGCTAAAGACAAACTTCATGAGTTTACTTCAAAAGCCTCTTTGCTTTTGCTTGTCGAGGGAGATTCTGATGCCTACGACACGGTTATCCCTGGTAAACTATATGAATATCTTTCGATTCAGGCACCTTTGATGATTATTGGCCCTGAGAATTGGGAGGTGACTGAGATGGTAAAGGATTATCCTATGGTTCTTTCGCTGTCGCATCATGAAGAAGCGTCCATCATACCTTTTCTTGAAAGTTGCCGGTCTGCATTCAATCAAGAGCAAAAACCACCGCGTTTAAAAAGAAATGTGGCTCAGTACCAACATAAAGAGCTTACAAAATCACTGGCCAAACATATCCATGGCTTATGAGTGACAATCAAGTAAAGCACAATGGACTTCTAATTGCCTTAGGATTTCTCTTGGGGGCAATAAACGTACTTTTTCTGTACACTCGAGTATTTACTCCTCAAGCCTATGGAACAGTTTCTTTTGTTTTAGCAAGTGCGACACTTATTTTTCCGCTGATCTCTTTGGGTGTTCAACAAACCATTATCAGATTCTTCGAAGAAAACGAAGATTCAAGCCGTAAAGGACTGATGGCAAATAGCCTTCAGGTTTTGGCACTTGTGAGTCTACTAGTGTTCGTTTTGGTGTACGCCTTTGAATCTGAATTCCGAAAGGCTTTAGAAGCAGAAAACAGCCTGTCACGTACAGCACTTTTTTTCATAGCTGCAGTGGGGGTCTCCATGGCATTTTTCGAGCTTTTCTTTTCATGGGCAAAGGTGCATTACCGATCTACGAGTGGGATTTTCTTGAAAGAAGTGTTTCCGAGAGCTTTGATTACACTAGTATTAAGCACCCATTATTGGCTTACTCCGCTTTCCTTAGAAGGATTCATTCAAATAGTAGTTGCGGTTTACGTGATAAGAGCTTTTCTAATGGGAGTTCGTTCTTATCGATTACTTCCGTTTCATTTCTTTTATGGCCTGCGCCTTCAAAAAAGATGGGTTTATCTGCGCTATGGTGCTTTAGTGGTGATCGGAAGTGGATTGAGTATGGCGTTCTTAGAAATTGATAAGGTCATGCTTCATAGCCTCAGAAATGCCTCTGATGTGGCCCTGTATACTGTCATTGTTTTTATAGCCACTACCGTCGCTATCCCGCTTAGGGCCCTTCAACCCGTCTTTAACGCAAAGGCTGCAAAATTTTTGGCTCATGGTCACCGTCATCAGCTTAATGAAGTGGTTCAGAAGGCTGTGAAGATAAGTCTTGTTCTTGGGGCTTTCATAGCGACTCTTTTGCTGGTGACTGAACCTGTGATGCTCTTTTTCTTACCCATCGCTTATCATAAAGCCTTCGCTATTTTCTCTATTGTATTATTGTTAAAAATGATTGACAGTGCTTTTTCTCCTGTGGGTATCGTCTTTCAGTATACGCGTTATTACAAATGGTATTTGTTGATTAGTGGCTTATTTCTTTTGTCTATGGTTTTTCTAAACCTTTGGTTGATTCCCACCTATGGAATCTATGGGGCCGCTTTGGCCTCATTTATAGCGGTTACTTTATTTAGCGCTGTTAAGGTAGGATTAGCCTATATCGTTTTAGAGATTCAAGTTCTTTCTCGTGCACATTTTTTGCCGGGAATATTGGTGGTATTTCTGATGGCTCTAGAATTCATCCCGGATGCTGTCATTAGTAGCGTCTTCTATTGGGTTGGGTTTGTCCTTTCAGTGCTCTTATTGATGCGCTACAAGGTGTTTACCAAATCCTTTTTAAGCCTGTAACAATTTTTCTTTAAGGTAAGGGCCTGTGACGGATTTGTTTGAATTAGCAATTTCCTCTGGAGTTCCCGTGGCAAGTAAATAGCCTCCCTCAGTGCCTCCTACCGGGCCTAATTCAATAATATGGTCTGCGCCTTTAATTAAATCTAAATGGTGTTCTATTAGGATTATGGTATGTCCATTGTCGATGAGTGCATCAAAGGCCTTTTTAAGCGTACGAACATCTTCAAAATGCAAACCTGTAGTGGGTTCGTCGAAGATGAAAAGAGTGGGAGAACTTTGATTCCCTTTACTCAGGAATGACGCGAGTTTTATACGCTGGGCTTCACCTCCAGACAGGGTTGAAGAGGATTGTCCTAAGGTGATATAGCCGAGTCCGACCTGGGCGAGAAGGTTTAATTTTTGTGCAATTTTTTCATTTCCGTTTTGATTGAAAAAGAGAATTGCCTCGTCAACCGTTAGCTGCAACAAATCGTAAATCGAAGTGTTATTCACCCGTACTTCTAATATTTCAGACTTAAATCGTTTACCCTTGCATTCTTCACACTCTAAGACAACATCGGCCATGAACTGCATTTCAATGGTCACAGTCCCTTCGCCTTTACAGTTTTCACAACGTCCTGCCTCGACATTAAATGAAAAGTGTTTGGGTTGTAGCCCAAAGACTTTGCTTTGAGGTTGAGCTGCATACAGCGAGCGGATATCATCATAAGCCTTAATATAGGTTACCGGATTTGACCTTGAAGATCTTCCAATGGGATTCTGATCTACAAACTCAACTGCCTTTATTTTGTGTAGATCACCACTTAGTTCGTCAAGATGTTTGAATCGTCCTTGGTACCCCCCTAAGTGATGTAAAAGACCCTGATGTACGACATCTCGAACTAAAGTGCTTTTTCCACTTCCAGAAACTCCTGTTACTGCAGTAATTGCATTTAATGGAATCTGTGCTTCTACATTTTTAAGGTTGTGAAGGCGAGCTCCTTTAAACGTAATACGATGCTTAGAAATTCTTCTTTTTTGAGGAATTTCAATGTGTTTTTGGTGCGTCAAATACTGTGCAGTCAACGTATTTAGTTTCGTGAACGATTCATACGAACCTTCACCTACCACATTGCCTCCAAGGGCCCCTGCTAATGGACCTATATCTATGATATGATCTGCCTCTTTCATGATATCTTCATCATGTTCCACTACAATAACCGTGTTTCCGAGGTCTCTTAGAGATTTAAGAACGCTTATCAAATTTTCAGTATCCTTAGAGTGTAGTCCTATACTTGGCTCGTCTAGGATATACATAGACCCGACCAAACTACTTCCTACAGAAGTGGCAAGATTTATCCGCTGACTTTCTCCACCGGATAGCGTATTGGATTTTCTGTTAAGTGTGAGATAAGATAGTCCTACGCGATTGAGGTACTCTAATCTAGTTTTTAACTCAATGAGTATTCGTTTTGAGACAGATTGCTGGTAGGGGTTGAGCTGAATAGCATGGACGACCTCAATCAACTGTTTGATAGACATGTTTAATAGATCGGTGATTGCATAGCCATCAACCTTAACATAACTAGCCTCCTTTCTAAGTCTATTGCCCTTGCAATTCGGACACTTGGATTTTCCTCTGTATCTAGAGAGTAAAACGCGATTCTGAATCTTGTAGGTCTTCTCTTCGATCTTCTCAAAAAAGCGATGTATACCTTTAAAAGATGAAGTGCCATTCCAGACCATTTCTTGCTGTTCTTCTGTAAGCTCAAACCAGGGTTTGTGAATGGGGATGTTGGATTGCGCCGCTCCTTCGATGAGCTGGTCTTTGAATTTCGAGAAGCGTTCGCCGTTCCAAGGAGCAATGGCTCCTTCATAAATTGATTTTCTGGTATCAGGAATCACGAGCTCGGGATCGATACCGAGGACATCACCATAACCTTCACAGCGAGGGCAGGCTCCAAAGGGATTATTGGCATTGAAAAGGTGAATGCTAGGTTCGTCAAAAACGATGCCGTCCCTTTCGAATTTATCGTTGAAAACGGCTTTTGCTTCATCCTCTAAATGGATCACTTCACACTGTCCTTGACCCTCATAAAAGGCATTATCAACTGCGGCCGATAGGCGGTTGGTGAAGTCCTCATCATCATGTTGTACCACCACTCGGTCTACCACTAAACTAAAATCGTCGTTGAACTCAGCATCAAGTTGATCAATCCGTTTGATCTCTTTGTTTACATAGATACGAGCGTAACCCGCAGCGTTGTATAGTTCTGCTTTTTTAAGTGGTTCTTGATGCTTGTTTAAAACAATCGGTGCAAGAAGCAAGAGTTTTGTGCCTACAGGCTGTTTTAAGATGTAATCTACTACATCACTTACGGTGTCTTTTTGAACTTTTTCATTGCTTATTGGAGAAAATGTTTCACCTACTCGAGCGAAAAGCAGTCTGAGATAGTCGTAGATCTCTGTTGTTGAACCGACGGTAGAGCGCGGATTCGTGCTATTTACCTTCTGCTCAATGGCAATAGCAGGAGCAATGCCTTGAATGGCATCGACATTAGGTTTATCTAGTTTTCCAAGAAATTGACGGGCATAACTCGAAAGGCTTTCTACATATCGGCGTTGTCCTTCAGCGTACAGAGTATCAAATGCGAGGGATGATTTACCTGACCCAGAAAGCCCTGTGATGACAGTTAGTTTATTCCGGGGTATCCGAACATCAATATTTTTTAAGTTGTGTAAGCGAGCGCCTTTAATATAGATTTCGTTTGATTTCATGATTAAGGCTTCGACTTTTTATGGTAAGCTTCTAAGACAGATTTTCTGCCTATTGTCTTTGTAATAGGATCGTTTTCAATGTTCCATCCTCTTGCTGGTGAATATTCACGACCGTACCATATGATTTGAAGGTGAAGTTTATTCCATTTTTCTTGTGGAAACAGTCTTTTTGCGTCTCTCTCAGTTTGAACGACATTTTTACCCGACGAGAATCCCCAGCGGTACATAAGACGATGTATATGCGTGTCTACCGGAAAAGCGGGTATTCCAAAAGCTTGTGAAACCACCACGCTTGCCGTTTTGTGTCCCACAGCGGGTAGTTTTTCTAAGGCCTCAATCTCTTGTGGAACCTCTCCATTATACGTATCGATGAGTATTTGAGACAGTCCGTGTATTCCTTTAGATTTCATAGGTGAAAGGCCTACGGGTTTTATAATCTCACGAATTTCTTCAACAGAAAGCTTGACCATTTCGTAAGGATTGTCTGCTCGAGCAAATAAGAGAGGAGTGATTTGATTTACTCTGACATCAGTACTTTGAGCAGAGAGTAAAACGGCTATCAAAAGGGTGTAAGGATCTTTGTGATCTAAAGGGATGGGAACCTCGGGATACAGTTCATCTAGTTTTTCAATGCAAAAAGATACCTTTTCACTCTTTTTCATTTAGCGTAACTTTAAAACAAAAATAACTATGAATATGCTCAAAGTAGGGGATAAGGCTCCTGATTTTTCAGTTCTTGACGAAATGTCTAATACGGTAGATTCTAAATCGTTAAAAGGTACCGCATACATTCTTTTTTTCTATCCTCGTGCGAATACTCCAGGGTGCACTGCTGAGGCCTGCAGTCTCAGGGACGGTTACGAGGTGCTCAGTGAAAAAGGGTATCGCATTTTTGGGGTAAGTGAAGACACTCCAAAGAAACAATTGGCTTTCAAAGAGAAATACAATTTTCAGTATCCTTTACTGGCAGATACAGATCACGAGATCATTGATAAGTATGGGGTATGGGGTCCTAAAAAATTTATGGGTAAAGAATATGAAGGACTTCACAGAACGACATTCGTGATCAATGAAGAGGGTACTATTTCACATGTAATCGAAAAGGTGAAAACAAAAGATCACGCGAACCAACTCTTAGAGTTGATTGGGTAACACGTTTTTGTATGGAAACACTTCTTCAGAGATTTTGGTGTCTTTGAAGAGTTGATTTTTCTTGATAATGTCTGCGATGCCCTCTGGAAGCATAGCCTCCCAACCCGGGGTGTCGTTGGCAATCATCTGTAGGACCTCTCTTGAATAAATAGACAAACTGGCTTCATCGTAATCTTCAATATCTGTAAGCTTATTGTTGTGCTTGAAGAATTTATAGAGATCCTTCATTTGCTCACTTACGATAAGATTGTCGCTATTGATGATGCCTCCTGTATTCGGATCCTTCATCGGATAGAGGTAAACTTGAACATTTTTAAAGAAGAGTTTGCCGAAAGCTTCAAGAATACCACCACTTAAGTGACGGTAATATTTCTCGTCAAAAATATCTACTAAACTATTGACACCCATGCTCAAGGCGATGCGGCTTTTGGTGTATTTATCGAAATACTCCACGAGTTTGTAGTACTCTTTGAATTTCGATATCATCACGATATGCCCTAGAGAGCCAATCAATTCAGCTCTAGCCAAGAAGTCTTTTTCATCAATATCACCGTATGCTTTAAGATTTTCTAGGGTGATCTCAAATATGATTTCGGTATTCGCTTTAGCCACCTTAGGAATGGTGCAGAAAAGTTCCTGAGATTTTTCGAGCATGTCGATATTCACCTTTGTAACGGGTCGAAAACTTCCGCGTAAGGCAAGGATATTCTTTTTATAAAGCAGGGCTGCAGGGAGAATATTATTTCCGTCTGGGCCAAACATTACCGCCTCGGTCATATCGTTTTTAATCAACTGTAGGCTCATAAGGCGATTGTCAACCTGACTAAAATGCGGTCCTGAGAAGTTAATCATATCGATCTCTAAAGTGTCCTTGTCGATATGGTCGTAGAGGTAGCGTAAAAGCTTTTTGGGTTCATGGTGCTTGTAAAATGCACCATAAATAAGATTGACACCTACAATACCACAGGTTTCTTGCTGAAGGCGTGCTTCAATTTGTTTGAATCGTACGTGAAGTACGATGCGATTGTACTCCTTTTGATTGGGTTCTAATTGAAATTGAATCCCAATCCAACCGTGTCCTTTATAGCGTTTTGAGAAATCAATCGTGGCTACCGTGTTAGCGTAGGTAAAAAAGAGATACTCTGGATTATTAGATCGATCTATACGCTCTTCTAAAAGATTCGTCTCGTGGTCGAGCATCTTATTCAAACGTGACTCCGTAACGTACCTTCCGTCTTCTTCGCGTCCGTAAACCGCATCACTGAACGATTTGTCGTAAGCACTCATGGCCTTTGCAATCGTTCCAGAAGCTCCACCTGCTCTAAAGAAGTGTCGCGCCGTTTCTTGACCTGCGCCTATTTCTGCGAAGGAGCCGTAGATGTTTTGATTGAGGTTTATACGAAGCGTTTTGTCTTGAATAGAAGGGACTACTTCATACTCGTTCTCTCTAAAAACAATCTTACTCATAGCACATTTACGGTATTGAATTCCTTTTCAAAGGTAAGACTTAAGAGCACTAAGTCTCGTTAAAACAACCTATTTTTAACCCAATAATGAGCTTAAATTTAACCTTCTTAGGAACGGGCACCTCTCAGGGAATTCCAGTGATAGGAAGTGATCATCCTGTATGCAAGAGTGATGATCCTAGAGACAAACGACTCAGAAGTTCAGTTTTGATTTCTTGGGAAAACGGAAACATTGTAATTGATTGCGGACCCGATTTTAGGCAACAGATTTTAAGGAATCCCGTAGATCATCTGGATGCAGTGTTGTTGACCCATGAACATGCAGATCACACCATGGGTTTAGACGATATCCGTCCCTTTTTCTTTCGACAAGGTGATATTCATTTTTACGCCAGCTCTAGAGTGTTTTCATCACTGAGCAAGCGCTTTGATTACATTTTTGATCCGAATTTTAAGTATCCAGGTATTCCTGAAATAACCCAACACTTTATCGAAAAAAACCAATCATTTCAAATCAATGATCTATCGGTGTTACCGGTAGAAGTCGATCATGCCGGAATGCCTGTTTTTGGATTTAGAATGCGAGACTTGGCCTATGTAACCGACATTAAGTCGATCACATCCGATCAGAAAGAGTTGATTATGGATTGTGAAGTGTTGGTATTGAATGCTTTGCGGCACGAGCCTCATCATTCTCATTTATCATTAAATGAAGCCATCGCATTAGCCCATGAGCTTCGCGCAAAAAGAACCTATTTTACCCATATTAGCCATACACTTGGATTTCATAATGAAATACAAGAGTCATTGCCAGAGCATATGTTTTTGGCCTATGACTCATTAACCGTAACGCTCTAAAAATGCTTAAACGCTCAATTTTTCTTTACCTCTTTGTTTTTACCGCTCTTATCTTATTGTTTCAACTGGTTAATTCTAATAAGACCTTTGAGGCCATGAGTGAAAAAATTGAGCGTCAAGAAAAGATAATTAAAGAGCTCAACGAAAAGATTGAGTTCTTAGAAGAGTCGGCCTCTCTAGACGTTAACGCTCAAGAAGGTAATTAGATCTTTGAAGTTATCGTAGGAGACGGTGTGACCAGTAGGGTACTCATGCCACTCCACGTTTAAGCCGTGCTTAAGCAATAGCTCCCTCGTTTCTGTGGCCCATGCAAATGGAATCACGGCATCCTCGATACCGTGTGATAAAAAGAACGCAGTATTTTGTTTCCCAATGTTTTCAGCATTTTTCAGCATCTCATGGTTAAGGTAACCGCTTAAACCTATTACGCGTTTGAAGAATTCGGGATGGTTTAAGGCTAAAGCTAGACTCAAGATACATCCTTGACTAAAGCCCATCACATCAATATGGTCGAGATGCAGTTTTTTCTTTTCGGTATCGATGAAATCTTTAATCGCTTTCAGTGATTCACTTGCTTGATCTAGATCGTTAAATTTTTTCTGATTCTCATCAAAGTGTATTGCATACCATGCGAACTGCTCGAACCCTAATGAATAAGGTCCTCTAAGTGAAAAAATATGATAATCCTTCGGTAGATGAGGAGCAAACTGAAATAAATCGCTATCAGAACTCCCGTAACCGTGAATCAAGAAGATTGCCTTGCGGCTTTCTTGTTCTGGCGCTTGATAAAGAAAGGTTAAGCTCATTTATACGTATAGGGATGCCATGAGTTGACCCTTAGAAAATACGCCTACACCCTTATAGGTAAACTCTTGGTTGTGAAAGAGATGTGTTTGATTTTCACGCTCTTGGATACGATGCTTTTGTGCTTTGAAAAACGAAAGCTGAGCGTTGTTTCCTTCTTTGATTTCTGCTTTCCCTAAGCCGTAGGTGGCATAGGGCCTTTTCAGTAATTCAATGGCTTTTTCAAGTCCGAAAAGATCACATAATGCAGGAAAAAGAGCATCAAGACTTCTGCTGCCAAAAACAGCATCTGAAAATTCCACATCTTTTTCTTCAACAGAAACATTACTATGGTCAGAAGTTACATAATCAATTACCCCGCTAATAAGCGCATTTTTAAGCGCATTTCTCGTTTTTTGGTCGGTAAGCCCAGGCGCGAGTTTGTATCTAGTATCAAATGCTTGAAGTTCTTTTTCATCATAATACAATAGCCCTACGGTTGTGCTACAACTAAGGTTGAGACCCTCTTTTTTCGCTTTCTTAATCAATGGTAGCACCTCTGCAGTTGAAATTCCTGTCAAATGAAGACTTGCATTGGTATAGCGCAACAGTTCAATGCATAACTGTACAGCTAAGTATTCGCTCAAATCAGGAATTGACTTAAGTCCAAGTGTAAGATTCAATGGACTTTCTCTTAATTGTCCTCCTTTGCACATTGAGGCATCTTGTGGATAGACCACAATTTTTCCGTTGAATCCCTTGCTGTACTGAAGTGCAAGCTTCAGAAGGTTTGATTCTACAAGTGGCTTTTTGTAATCATAAAACCCAAGAGCACCAGCCTTTTGTAAATCATATAATTCCGAAAGTTCGGTTCCTTTAGCGTCTTGCGTTAACGTCCCAAAAGGGTGAACCTGAACTGCGTGATTGCTGAATCCTTTATAAAAAGACAATGCACTCCCACTATTCGGGAAGGGGAGGGTATGAGGCATTATGCCTAATGTTGTGTATCCACAACTGGCGGCAGCATTCAAATCGTCTATAAAGCGTCCTTTGGATTCGTATCCGGGTTCGCTGAAATTCACTTCTGGATCGAACCATCCAAAAGAAACATGTAGACCTTTGAGATTTTCTATTGAATCAGAAGAAAGGGGTTTGATTTTCTTTGCAATCTGTTTGATTTTCCCATCAACCACCCGGATATCAACAACCGTTTGATGTAAGGAATGTGAGGGTTCATACAGTGTTACAGATTGAAGAAGAGTATCCACAGAATCAAAATAAATCCTACAAATCTACAAATTCAAAAGCACCAATCCCAAAAAGAGCGAAATCGTATTTAACGGGGTCTACAGAATCGAAGGCTCTAAGCTTAGTATCCAATTCGATTAGTGCTTTTAAATCGTTTTGTTTTCGGGTTAACAGCCCCAAAGAACGCGCGACTCGGCCTGAGTGAACGTCGAGAGGACACGACAGTTGAGAAGACTTGACCTGTTTCCAAATACCTAGATCGACCCCCTTGTTTGCACTTCTAACCATCCATCTCAAAAAGAGATGAAGTCGCTTTGATGCGCTGGACTTTACTGGATCTGCAAGGTGTTTTCTGGTGCGGACCTCATGAGGAGTTTCGAGTAAAAAGGTCCTCAAATTAACAATCCCCTTATCTAAGCGAGGTTCTGAAGAGATAAAGAACGACTCTAAACTTGAAACTTTGGTATATGCTCGCTTAAGGCTAGATAAAAAGAAATAAAGATCGTTTTCATTAAATGTTCGATGTACAAAGCCTTTACTTAGTTGCTTGAGTTCAATTTCAGTGGCACTGAGGACAACCTTATAGGGTTGGTGGTCTAATCGTTTGAGCAAATCCATACCACTCTTAATAATAGACGTGCGATTACCCCATGCAATGGTTGCGACTAAAAGTCCTAAGATTTCTTGATCTCTAGGTTGATCGAGATCGTGAAGTAGGCCCAAGGGATCTGTGTCGAGAAACCCAATGTGTTCATACTGCTCGGCCTTTTCATCGAGGTAGGCCTTGATATCTGTATCATTCCATCTCCCCATCGCGCAGCACTAGGATTCGATCAGACTTTCGAGCAATTTCATCGTTATGCGTAACTACTAAAAAAGCGCATTTTAATTGGTCTACCAAGTGGTGAAAAAGATCGTGTAATTGCAAAGCATTTGGAGTGTCAAGATTTCCACTAGGTTCATCTGCTAGCACCATTTTTGGATCGTTGATTAAGGCTCGTGCAACTGCAATACGTTGTTTTTCTCCACCAGAAAGAGCCTGGGGTTTATGATGTGCACGATGCGTCAAACCTAAAGTCTCTAGAAGTTCATAGGCATACTCTTGAACCACCTTTTTTGGTTTCTTCATAATAAGCCCTGGTATGCAGATGTTTTCGATTGCAGTAAATTCTTCTAAAAGTCCATGATGCTGAAAAACAAATCCAATAGATTGATTGCGTAGCTTGGCGAGTTGCTGTTCGCTCAAAGTAAGTAGCGAACTGCCATTGAAATCCAGTGTAGTGTCGGTGCGTTGATTCGGTTTCTCAAGTGTGCCTAGTATGTTGAGTAAAGTTGTTTTTCCTGCACCTGAAGGCCCCGTAATTGCTACTATTTCAGAAGAATAAAGTTCTAAACTAACATCTTTTAAAATATCAACTTCCTGTTTTGATTTATAAATGTGGGACGCTTTGAGAAGCATATTCTCTCTATTTTTGTGCAAAGTACCGAAAGATAATGAACGACAATCAAATGTTGCTTTTAGCGAGCGGATGCTTTTGGTGTACGGAGGCAGTTTTTTCTGCTCTTGATGGGGTACTAGAAGTGCATTCAGGTTATGCCGGAGGGTTTGTGAAAAACCCATGTTATAGAGAAGTTTGCAATGGAACTACGGGTCACGCAGAATGCGTAAAAGTGATTTACGATCCGAAAAAGATTTCGTTAGAGGTATTGCTGTCCGCCTTTTTCTCAACGCACGATCCTACCACTCTTAATCGTCAGGGATACGATGTGGGTACACAATACCGTAGTGCTCTATTCTACACTTCTGAAGATCAAAAGAAGATCATGCAAAATTTTATCGCAGACTTGACAGAAAAGCAAGTATTCTCCGCTCCAATAGTCACAGAGTTGCTACCCTACAATACTTTCTACGAGGCGGAGCCAGAGCATCATAGGTATTACGAAAGAAATCCTGACATGAGATATTGTGAGGTGATTATCGCGCCAAAACTTGCGCACCTTAAAGCAGCGTTTAGCGACTATTTAAAGTCTTAAGAGTTGTTATAAAGAAGCTAAAGTTTTAGGCCGAAACGTCTTAGCATCTTCTTTTCAAATCCCCAAAAGAAGTTAAACTGCCCAAAAAGAGCCCCGATTAATACCAATAGTATTTGATACAATGGAAAAATTAGGCCTATCCTAAGTGGCCAGTATACCATTGGATGCAGTGCTTCGGGTTCCTCAAAAAGCCAGTGCATGACAGGACCTGCTAAACGAGATGCAGCGGTACCTGTTAATCCGAAAACGATAAAAATAAGGGTGAACTGAAGGTTAGAGGAAATCCCCCATTTCTTTTTTAATCTTGAGAATAATCGTGGTTTAGACATGTGTGTTGACTTCGTCTATAACGTCAGTTAGGATTTTTACATTAGATAGTGAAAGCGCATTGTATAGTGAAGCTCTATAGCCCCCTACTAGGCGGTGACCTTTCAGGCCGTGAATATCGTATTTCTTGCAATATGAATCAAAAAGAGCTGCGTGAGAGGCATCTGGAATAGTAAAGGTCACATTCATTGAAGATCTGCTTGAGCGTTCTGCAAAAGGGCTAATCCAATTGTGTTTTTCAAGGGTAGCGTAAAGCAATGCAGCTTTTTGTTGATTCTCAGAAAAAATAGAATCCAATCCTTGCTCTTTGATCCAGCGTAGATTGAGTAGACTCGCATAAATTGAAAATACCGTTGGGGTATTTAGCATACTGTCTGCCTTACTATGAGCATTGTAGTCTAAAAATTTGAATCGATCGAGTCCATTCACATGCTGTAAAAAATCTTTCTTAACCACTACTAGTGTTGTTCCGGCAGGCCCAATATTTTTCTGTGCCCCTGCGTAAATCAGATCAAAGGCAGCGTAATTTCTTGGCCTTGATAAAATATCCGAACTCATATCGGCTATCATAGGGGTTTCATTGAAACTTGGAAACGCGTCAAATTGAGTTCCGTAAATGGTATTGTTGGAGGTCAGATGCACATAATCATAAGAGTGCTCAATACTGATCTTTTCGGGAATGGATTTGTACCCATTTTCTTTTGAAGAAGCGATAGTTTCTACGTGACCCACTTTTTTAGCTTCACTAATGGCCTTTTGACTCCATACCCCTGTATCTACATAAGCGGCAGTGTTACTGAGAAAGTTGTAAGGAACCATAGCGAATTGCTGGCTGGCACCGCCTTGCAGGTAAAGGGCAGTGTAGGATGACGCATCAAGATTCATTAACTCAAGAACAAGTGATCGCGCTTCTTCCATTACCTCCACAAATGCGTGAGACCTATGGCTTATTTCTAAAATTGACAATCCAAGTTGATCGTAATCAATGATTGCTTCAGCGGCTAGTTCAAAAACGGATTGAGGTAAAATACAGGGGCCTGCTCCAAAATTGATTTTCTTCATCTATAAATTGGATAAGAAGGTTAGGGTGTCGATTTGATCGGCATAAGTGTCTAGTGTTGGCTGCTGAGAATGTCCGAAAGGAATCCCGTAGTTGAAGGGACCCACAGCACATTGAATGTCCTCTGAATACGTTTCCGCCCATTTATCGGCCTCTAAACGGTCTTCGATCCATTTATAGTGGAGTACACCAATAGGTGAATGTATCGTTTCGTCTTCTACCATTAGAATCGTTTCAGCATCTATAAATTCGGCTTGATTTAATAACAACAAAGAACGCTGATATTCTACATTGTTCGCATATTTATTGTGTTGCAAAATTTCACTACGAGCTGATAAAACCTTTGTAAGGGCTTTAAGTTCGAATCCTCGTTCAATAAGAAGTTGTGTGACATTGCGACAGCCTAATCCGAAGTAATCAAAAATATCGTTGGCTAAAAGCTCGAGTGAATGCGTATTAGTGTCTTTTAGCAGCAGAGCTACACTGTTTCTATTTTTTCGGATAAGGTGTGGATATTTTTTAAAGTAATAATCAAAGTATCTTCCTGAATTATTTGATCCTGTGGCGATAACGGCATCAAAATCCGCTCCAGGATCAAGTCGAATTTGTAGTGATTGAGTTGATGCACTATCCAAATGATGTATGTGCTCCACCATGAATCGAATCAAAGTGCTGTCTTTTTGTGAAGGTTTAATAAGGCAATGATGCCCCGAGAGATAGACACTTAACAGATCGTGAAAACCCACTAGGGGAATATTTCCCGCCATAATCAATAAAATCCGCTTTTCTTGATGAGGATTTAAGGTATATGGAGTAATCCAATCGAGCAGCTTGTTGGAGGTTAGTTGTTGACTCCAATAGTTTAAAGCCTTAAGAATGTAATCTGATGTAAACCACTTATTCTCGGCCTCAGCAGTGCGAATAAGTGCCGCCAATGACTCATTTTCTGAAAGGGGAACCTGAAGCAATCGGCCTAGGGTTTTGCCCAATTGATCAAGCACAGTGATTCTCTTTTGTAAAGCGGTTTCTTGCATTTGTTTTTATCTGAGGTCAGAAGTACTTTTGCAAAAGTAATTAAAGACTATGGCAATCGTTATTACCGATGAGTGTATTAACTGTGGGGCATGCGAACCAGAATGCCCGAATACAGCTATTTACGAAGGTGCAGATTCTTGGAGATATAGTGATGGCACTAGTTTGAAAGGTTCTGTAGACTTACTCTCTGGCAAAACTATCAATGCGGATGCAGTGAATGAAGCCTTGAACGATGAACTGTACTATATCGTCCCAGACAAGTGCACAGAATGTATGGGATTTCACGAAGAACCTCAATGTGCTGCCGTATGTCCAGTTGACTGTTGTGTGCCAGATCCAAATCATGTAGAGACTGAAGCCCAACTTTTGGGTAAGCAACAGTTGATGCATCCTAACTCCTAACCTTAAAATATGAAAGCAGGCATTGTTGGATTGCCCAATGTGGGAAAATCCACCTTATTCAATTGTTTGTCTAATGCGAAAGCACAGAGTGCTAATTTTCCGTTTTGTACCATTGAGCCCAATATTGGGGTAGTCAACGTTCCAGATCCTAGATTAAAACAATTAGAGGCTTTGGTTCAACCAGAACGCGTGATACCCGCGACGGTCGAAATCGTTGATATTGCGGGACTGGTAAAAGGCGCGAGTAAAGGAGAGGGTCTTGGAAATCAGTTTTTAGGAAACATCAGAGAAACAGATGCTATTCTTCATGTTTTGCGCTGTTTTGACAATGACAATATCGTTCATGTTGACGGCTCGGTTGATCCCATTCGGGACAAAGAAACGATCGACCTTGAGCTTCAACTCAAAGACCTTGAAACGGTAGAAAAACGACTAGATAAAGTTTCGCGTGCAGCAAAAACAGGTAATAAGGAGGCCCAGAACGAAAAAAATACACTGGATAAGATTAGAGAGGCCTTACTTCAAGGAACATCTGTAAGAGCTGTTGAACTCTCAGATGCTGAGCGTGAAGAGTTTGTCACTCCTCTTCAATTCATTACAGATAAGCCGGTGCTCTATGTTTGCAATGTAGATGAGTCTTCAGCTAGCGGAACCAATACTCATGTAGAGCGTGTAAAGGAAGCTGTTGCACTAGAAAATGCTCAGGTGCTGGTTTTGGCAGTTGGTTTAGAGGCTGATATCGCAGAATTAGAGACGCATGAAGAGCAGCAACTTTTTCTCGAAGATGTAGGCTTAGATGAACCAGGATCAGCTAAACTCATACGTAAGGCCTATGAATTGCTCAGACTTGAAACTTACTTTACAGCAGGCAAGAAAGAGGTAAGAGCTTGGACGATTCCTGCGGGTTGCACAGCTCCAGAGGCAGCTGGGGTAATTCATACCGATTTTGAAAAAGGCTTTATTAGAGCAGAGGTAATTGCTTTTGATGATTTCATCACTTATCAGAGTGAGCAAAAGGTTAAAGAAGCCGGAAAAATGCGTGTCGAAGGAAAAGAATATGTCGTGAAAGACGGAGATGTGATGCATTTTCGTTTTAATGTGTAAAACTTCAGTCCGTTTTGTTAATTACTTTAATGGGAACCCTTTTACTTCAAGGGCTCTGGTCAAGTATATTGCATCTTAGTTTTTTCCCTGACCGTTCTCATGTCGCAAAACACCTACACTGAAGATAATATCCGTTCTCTGGATTGGCGCGAGCATATTCGTTTGCGTCCGGGTATGTATATCGGTAAACTGGGTGACGGGTCTTCTGCGGATGACGGTATTTACATCCTTTTAAAAGAAATCATTGATAATAGCATCGATGAGTTTGTAATGGGGGCTGGAAAGACCATTGAAATCACGTTGAACGAAAGACATATGAGTGTTCGCGATTACGGTCGCGGAATTCCACTTGGTAAGGTAGTTGATGTGGTGTCAAAAATGAATACAGGGGGTAAATACGACACACGAGCCTTTAAAAAATCGGTGGGGTTAAATGGGGTAGGGACCAAAGCGGTAAATGCGCTTTCTAGTAGTTTTAAAGTCTCTTCTTTTAGAGACGGTCAGCGCAAAATCGCTTCTTTTGAACAAGGCGTGTTGGTTGAGGAGCTTCAAGAAGAAAAACAACAGCGAAGCGGCACGCTTATCGAGTTTGTTCCAGACGCAACCATCTTTAAAAATTATCGCTTTCGAGACGAATACGTAGAGCGCATGCTCAAAAATTATGTGTTTCTAAATCCGGGATTGACCATTCAATACAACGGTCAAAAATTCTATTCTGAGAACGGATTGAAGGATCTGCTAGAGGATCAGAACTCGAGTGATGATTTCTTATATCCAATAATACACCTAAAGGGAGAGGACATTGAAATTGCAATCACTCATAGTAAATCGCAATACAGTGAAGAATATCATTCATTTGTCAATGGTCAGCACACCACCCAAGGAGGTACGCACCAATCTGCCTTTAGAGAAGCGGTAGTAAAGACTATTCGAGATTTCTACGGAAAAAATTACGATGCCTCAGACATTCGAAAATCTATTATTTCTGCGGTAGCTATTAAGGTGATGGAGCCCGTTTTTGAGAGCCAAACCAAAACAAAATTAGGGTCTACCGATATGGGTGGAGAGCTTCCAACGGTAAGAACCTATGTCAATGATTTTGTAGGCCATCACTTAGACAACTACCTCCATAAAAACCCAGAGACGGCAGAGGCTATTCAGCGTAAAATTATTCAAGCAGAACGTGAGCGCAAGGAGCTGTCTGGAATACGTAAGTTGGCAAAAGAGCGCGCCAAAAAGGCGAGTTTACACAATAAGAAATTACGTGATTGCCGTGTTCACCTTACGGATCTTAAAAACGATAGAAGATTAGAGAGCACCCTTTTTATTACTGAGGGTGACTCGGCTTCTGGGTCGATTACTAAATCTAGGGATGTGAATACCCAAGCCGTTTTCAGCTTGAGAGGAAAACCTCTTAATTCGTTCGGGATGTCAAAAAAGATCGTCTACGAGAATGAAGAGTTTAACCTGCTTCAATCGGCTTTAGACATTGAAGAGTCTATAGAAAATCTGCGCTACAACAACATTGTGATTGCCACAGATGCCGATGTAGATGGAATGCATATTCGCCTTTTGCTTATTACTTTTTTCCTTCAGTTCTTCCCTGAGCTTATCAAAGAAAACCACCTGTATATATTGCAGACTCCTTTATTTCGAGTGCGGGACAAAAAGACGACGTATTACTGTTACAGTGAGAAAGAACGTAAGGATGCTCTTCAGGCACTTACCGGAAAGCCTGAAATTACACGATTTAAGGGACTAGGAGAGATTTCTCCAGACGAATTCAAGCACTTCATAGGAGAAGAAATCCGTCTTGAACCCATACTGTTAGATCGAGCAATGAGTATCGATCAATTACTGGATTTCTATATGGGTAAAAATACGCCTGAGCGCCAGGAGTTTGTAATACAGAACCTAAAAGTAGAATTGGACGTTGCCGATGAGTGATGAATCGCTACATAATGCAGAAGAAGCTCAAGAGCTTAACCAGGAGCGTATGATTACCGTAACCGGTATGTACAAAGACTGGTTCTTAGATTATGCATCTTATGTAATTCTTGAACGTGCCGTACCTGCAATTGAAGACGGATTCAAGCCGGTGCAAAGACGCATCATGCACGCATTGAAAGAGCTCGATGATGGTCGATACAATAAGGTGGCAAATGTAGTTGGACATACGATGCAATACCATCCACACGGAGATGCCAGTATTTCAGATGCAATGGTTCAAATGGGTCAAAAAGACCTATTAATTGACACTCAAGGAAACTGGGGGAATATTCTTACAGGAGATAGTGCGGCAGCATCCCGCTACATAGAAGCGCGACTGTCTAAATTTGCCTTAGAGGTTGTTTTTAGCCCTAAGGTCACTGAGTGGCAAATGTCATATGATGGCAGAAAAAAGGAACCCGTTAATTTACCCGTAAAGTTCCCTATGTTGCTCGCGCAAGGTGCAGAGGGTATCGCAGTGGGTTTATCGACAAAAATCTTACCACATAACTTTAACGAGCTTATAGATGCCAGTGTTGCTTATTTGAACAACCGTTCGTTCACATTGGTTCCAGACTTTCCGACAGGAGGTTTAATAGATGTTGAAAATTACAATAACGGTTTAAGGGGAGGACGCATCAGGGTGCGTGCCAAAATTGATATTCAAGACAAGAATACCTTGGTAGTTCGAGAAATTCCATTTGGAACCAATACCTCTTCTTTAATTGAATCTATCCTGAAGGCGAATGAGAAGGGGAAAATCAAAATCAAAAAAATAGAGGACAATACGGCTGAAAATGTAGAAATCCTCATTCATCTTCCTTCAGGTATATCACCTGATAAAACATTAGATGCCTTGTATGCATTTACTGGCTGTGAACAATCTATTGCTCCTCTAGCTTGTGTGATTGAAGATAATAAGCCTGCATTCTTAGACGTAAAAACCATCTTAAAGCGTTCTACCGATAGAACGGTTGAGCTTTTGAAAGCAGAACTCAATATTCAGCTTCAAGAACTCGAAGAGCAATGGCATTTTGCATCTCTTGAGCGCATCTTTATAGAGAATAGAATCTATCGCGACATAGAAGAAGAAGAAACCTGGGAGGGCGTTTTAAAGGCAATTAGCAAGGGGTTAGAGCCTCACGTGAAAAACCTGAAGAGAGCTGTCACCGAACAGGATATTGAGAAGTTGACAGAGATTCGCATCAAGAGAATTTCTAAGTTCGATATTGACAAAGCGGCCGCTCTTATCGAGTCTTTAGAGGGTGACATCTTAGAGGTGAAGAGTCACCTAGATAATATCGTTGACTTTGCGATACAGTACTTCAAAGCATTAAAGAAGAAATACGGCGAAGGGAAAGAGCGTAAATCAGAAATCAGGGTCTTCGACGCCATAGAAGCCACCAAAGTGGTTATCCGCAACCTTAAGCTCTACATGAACAGAGAAGAGGGATTCATTGGTACGGGATTGAAAAAAGACGAGTACGTCACAGAGTGCAGTGATATAGACGATGTTATTGTCTTTTTGCAAAACGGAACAATGATGGTCACGAAGGTGGATGCTAAGGTTTTTGTAGGAAAGGACATCCTCTATGCTGGGATCTTTAAAAAGAACGATCAGCGGATGGTGTACAATATGATCTATAAACTTCCAAAAGGAGGAGCATCATATATTAAGCGCTTTAATGTTACTTCAATCACGCGAGATAAATCGTATAGCCTGGTGGGGGGTGTTGAAGGTGCTTCAGTGCTCTATTTCTCTGCAAACCCTAACGGAGAAGCAGAGGTTGTAACCGTGTTGTTAAGGCAAACCGGAAGCGTTAAGAAACTTAAATGGGATATAGATTTTTCAGATATCCTCATTAAGGGTAGAGCCTCCAAAGGGAATATTGTCTCTAAGTATCCCGTTAAGAGAGTAGAGTTTAAGTCTTCTGGAAAGAGTACACTTAAACCAAGGTCAATTTGGTTCGATGATGTTACTTTAAGGCTCAACACAGATAAACGAGGGCGTTATTTAGGTGATTTCACCTCGAATGATTTATTGCTCATTGCAACACAAGATGGATTGGTTAAGACGGTTATGCCAGACCTTAGCCTTCACATTGCAGAAAATACGGTTCTGATTGAAAAGTGGATTCCTCAAAAACCCCTATCAGTAGTTCACTATGATCCTGAACGTGATCGTACTTATATCAAGCGCTTTTTAATTGAACAAGAGGAGAAAGAAGAGTCTGTACTCACTGATACCAAAGGGGCTACTTTACTGGCAATACTATCAGATTATCGCCCCTCAATAAGAGTAGAGTTTGTTAAACCAAGGGGCAAAGACGAACTCCCCCCATTAGAAGTAGATGTTGCTGAATTTATTGCCGTTAAGGGTATCAAAGCAATTGGAAATCAACTCACTACACACAAAATTAAGCAGATCGTTGTAAATGAGCCGCTTCCCTATGAAGAAGAGGTTGAAGAAACTCCTAACGAGGCGGTAGCAGAAGAGGATAGTGAAGAAACAGAAAACGGTGACCTTCGGTTATTCTAAGGCACGAGCATAACCTTTGAGCCGTTTGGTATCTTTTAGCACACCGTATTCAAAAGAATATCCTTCCTCATCAGTACTTAAAATCTTTATGTGAACGGCTTGCTGTTCGCTGATCGATTTAGGATGTTGATTACGAAGTACAAATTCGCAATCGTTGATCCATTTTACACTTGAAGTATCCGTCTTACCTTCATAAAAATCAATTTCGTAATCATCGAAGCGTTCAAAAGTGCTTCTCAGCGTATCTCCTTCAACTATAGAGACAAACTCAAAAGAACCTGTTCTATAGGCAGCACAATCCCTTTCAGGCAAAGAATAACAGCCTGTAAGCGCAAGTATTAATGTTGCGAATCCTATTTTTGTAGCTTTCATTTGTTTCATAGAACAAAGATACATTCCTAAACCCTTTTAGAATGACCAAAGCGTTTTCTGTCTTTCCGCATCGATACCTTTCGCAAGACATGCTTATGGAAGCTATTGATCCTGAGTTGGAATGCGTTTCAATTGGTCAGTCGGTAGAAGGACGCTCTATTTACTGTTTGCGCCTCGGAACTGGAACTAAAAAGATACTTGCTTGGGCTCAGATGCACGGAAATGAAACTACAACCACAAGAGGTCTTTTTGATTTTATTGAGCGTTTAAAAGGCGATCAACAGCTATTGAGTCAATGCAACTTTGCCTTAATACTTCAATTGAATCCGGATGGTGCCTTTCGCTATACGCGAGTAAATGCCAACGGGGTAGACCTAAATCGCGACGCTATAGATGTTTCTCAGCCCGAGACAAAGGCTTTTATGAATTTTTTTGAAGGCTTTGCGCCTGATCTTTGCCTCAACCTTCACGATCAAAGAACACGATTTACAGTAGGGACTACAAAAAAAGAAGCGGCACTTTCATTTTTAGCACCTTCAGCCGACACTGACAGAACATGGACAAAGGCGCGTTTAGAGGCGGTTAGGATCATTAGTCACGTTTACCGACAGTTCAATCGCTCCGTACAACATCGAATTGGAAGGTTCGATGATCGTTTCGATCCACAGTGTTTTGGCGATTATCTTACTCAAAAAGGAGTGCCCACCATTTTAGTAGAGGCAGGTCAATGGGGGAGTGACTATGATCGCGTGATTACCCGTCGCCTGGTTTATGAATCTTTACATCACCTAGTAGATGGTTTTTGTATAGCTCCAATAGAAACGGATGCACTCGAAACGTATTTGAACATACCAGAAAACACGCAATACGGATACGATGTGGGGTATTTTGATCCGCTTAAGCAGCTCTGGCTTGGGATGCGCTATTCAGAACAATTGCAGAATGAAAGGGTGGTATTTGAAGAAGAGGGATATGAAGAACTAGATCCTGCGGCCGATGATTTCTTCTTTTTTCGTGAATTAAAATAAAGTTAGTAATAGTTTCGATTTTCGAATAATTCTTAATTATTTTTGCTTTTCATCGATAATAATTCTAGAATTTAGAATAAATACTAATAGAACTGCATTTATGGCAAAGATTAAACTTGACGAAATAGACCATCAGATTCTTGATATGCTCATTGAAAACACTCGTGTACCTTACACGGATATTGCCAAAAAATTGCTCATATCTGCTGGAACCGTTCACGTTCGTGTTAAAAAGATGGAGGATGCGGAACTCATTCAAGGTTCTTCATTAACATTGGACTACGTCAAATTAGGATACTCTTTTATCGCCTACATAGGCATATACCTAGAAAAGACGCACCAAACGAAATTTGTTTTAGAGCGCCTTGAAGAAATACCTTTCGTAACTGTAGCGCACATCACGACAGGCAAGTTCAATATCTTTTGTAAGATTAGAGCTCGAGATACCACTCATGCGAAGAATATCATCTTTAAAATCGACGATATTGATGGTGTGAGCCGCACCGAGACCATGATTTCTATGGAAGAGTCGATTAATGATAAGAAGCGATTGATGCATAGAATCTTCAACGACATGTAGACCTGTCGTAAAAGTCGAAGGCCTCATCGATGGCTTTTGCACTGTATTGCACATCATAAATCGCTTCACCAATTCGTTTTAAACCGACGAATTGAATCGCATTTGCTGAGTTCTTTTTATCGTGTTGTAGAAGAGGAATGATGGCTTTACGATCAGCTTCCGTTAGTTTCGGCAACTCATAGAAGACACACAACATCCTTGTAATTTCGTCGAGTTCATCTTTGGTTAATGAACCATTGCTGTGCGACAAATAAGCTTCGAGAATCATTCCTAGTGCAATCGCCTCTCCATGAAGTAGTTGTTCTGAGGTTTCTAGAAAATGAGTCTCTATCGCATGACCTAAAGTGTGGCCAAAATTTAAAATTTTACGCAAACCTTTTTCAGTAGGATCTTGAGTAACGATTTCTATTTTGATGGCCACCGAATCTTCAATTAAACGTTCAGGCTTTGAGTGATTCTCAGTAAGATTTCTCCAATGGTCTGAATTGTAGATTAAACCGTGCTTAAACATTTCAGCTACACCACTCTTTAAGTTTCGCTGGTCAAGGGTGTTCAAGTAGTGCTGATCTACTAGTGTAGCTACAGGCGAAGAAAATAAGCCGATATGATTTTTAAGTCCCTCAAAATCAATTCCTGTTTTTGACCCGGTAGAAGCATCAACCATAGCCAATAATGTAGTGGGGATATTTAAAAAGCGTATTCCTCTTTTATAACAGCTTGCTGCAAAAGCCCCCATGTCAGTTAAGACTCCACCCCCCAATAATACCATTAAGGCATTTCGATCTGCCTTATGCGCTGTAAGAGTGCTCCAAATGGCAGAACAACTTTGAAGATTTTTGTGCAACTCACCAGCTTCGCAGGTGATTTCAACGAAATCTGAATGTCCAAGATGCTTCTTAAATGTTGGTAAACATTTGTTTGAAGTGTTTGTGTCGGTTAAAACAAACAGCTTTGAAAAACTTAATCTTTCTTTCAAATCGTTCAAATACGACTGAGCTGCTGCATTAAAATAAAGTTCTGGAGGCTGAATCATGATTTAAAGATACATTCTCTGCATTATTCCAAGACCCAATTAGGGTATATTTGCGCAAAAATTGCACATTGAGAATGGATAAGATCATCGATTTTCAAAACACCGAAATAGCCTTTGCTTCTAAATCAAATTCGGAACTCATCCGGGCACGCTTTCTTTTTGAAATTCTAAAGAACAAGAGACTGGTTAATTTTTCGAATAAACTTCTGCAATGGGCCTTGGCTTTAAAACTACCCGTTGAGTGGATTATTAAAGCCACAGTCTTTAAGCATTTTTGTGGAGGAGTATCCTTAATACACTGTACTCCTTTAGTGGAAAAACTCGGTGAATCTGGGGTTTATGCCATTTTAGATCATTCAGTTGAAGGACAAGATTCAGAGGAGCAGTTTGATCAAAATACACGATTGATTCAAGAAGAAATAAAAAATGCCGCATCGAATGAGCAGGTGGCGTTTGCGGTTTTTAAACCTACATCCGTAGGGCGTTTAGAAACTTTTGAACTTCTCTCAAAAGATCCAACAGTAGAATCAACTGAATTTAATCGTATTAAAGAGCGCTACTTCTTAATTGGAGAAACCGCTAAAGCATTGAAACAACCCATCATGATCGATGCTGAAGAGAGTTGGATGCAAGCATCTGCTGATGAATTGGCGTTAGCCCTCATGGAGCACTTTAATCAAGAAGAAGTGCTTGTCTACAATACGCTTCAAATGTACTTAGCGGATAGTTACGGACGTTTAGAAGCGTGGATTGAGCGTGCGAAGTCTCGAAACTTTAAGTTAGGCGTAAAGTTTGTTCGTGGCGCCTACATGGAGAAGGAACGAGCATATGCTAAAAAAATGGGAATTCCTTCTGCAGTATGCATTTCAAAAGACGCGACGGATCAACTATTTGACAAAGGCGTGGCTCTAGCTTTTGAAAACACGGAACGCGTCTCTATCTTTTTGGGTACACACAATGAAATGAGTACAGAAAAGGCCGCTTCATTAGCCTTAAAAACCTTTGGCACATTGAATCACCCTAATATTTGGTTTGGACAGCTTCAGGGGATGAGCGATCAGATTACCTATAATTTATCGCACGTGGGAGCGAGTGTAGCAAAATTGATCCCTTACGGGCCGGTGAAAGAAGTATTACCTTATTTAATTCGTAGAGCTGAAGAAAACACCTCTATTGCTGGTCAAACCGGGCGTGAGTTGAAGCTGTTAAGAGCCGAACAGAAAAGAAGAAGTTCTTAAGGTTGGTAATAGGTAAGATAGGTGTCGCAGCGCTCAAAAACATAGCGTTCTCCTTCATACTTGACCATATATTGCTTGCACGGCTCTCTTCTAGGATCACTCTCTGAAAAAATAACTTTTCCGTTTAGAAGTACAGGAGCAATTACAGCAGTATCTTGAATAGGCCTTAAGGGGGTGTTTCTAAGCTCTTTTAAGACTCTACAATTGGGCAAGTAACAAAACTCCATTCCTTGGCCATTGGTTTTTTTGTCCACGATAAAGTTTAAAAATACCATACCAATAGAAAGGCCTATTGAAAAGTATAACAGTCGCTTAAAAAAGGTAGAAAGAGTCAGCTTCAAATCAAGTAGAGTTTAAGATCGTGGTACTCAAAATCAAACCAATCCGTAAGGCTTAAGTTTGTTGCTTTCCCTTTGTAGCTATACACTCCTGAAGCTAAATAAGGCTCTTTACTCATAGCCTCTTCAATAGATCCACCATTAGCCAATTTCATCACAAACGGAGTTAAAAGAGCATTCAAAGCATCAGTAGAACTTTTAGGGTATCTAGAAGGGATATTAGGCACTCCGTAATGAATGACGCCATTGTATACCGAAACGGGTTTATCATGAGTCGTGAGTTCCGAAGTCTCTACACATCCACCACTGTCAATTGAAATATCGATGATCACAGATCCTTCTTGCATCTGATCAACCATTGTGCTCCGTATCACCACAGGCGCACGACGCTCACCAAAAAGAGCCCCGATGACTACATCTGCGGTTTTTAGAGATTCGTAGAGGGCTGCATCGGCGATAAGTTGAGTTGATAATTGTGGAGAGATTTCGAGCTTTGCCTTTCGCAATTTAGAGATATCAAGATCGAAGAGTTCAACCGTACTACCTAATGCTTGGGCGGTTCGAGCGGCCACCAAACCGGGTGCAGATGCACCTACAACGACGGTTTTTAAAGGTTTGACACCACTTATATTTCCGAATAACATCCCTTTTGAATGCGAGGACGACGCCAATAATTCAGCGGCGGTAAGAACAGAGCTTACCCCTGATATTTCACCGAGGCTCTCCACAAAGGGATAGCTGCCCTGACTTCCTTGAATAAACTCCAGGGCTATAGCAACGATTTGCTTTTTGAATAGCTCCTCAAAAAATCGTTTTTCTCGCGTTTTTATCTGGAGTGCAGAGATTAAAGTCGCACCTTTTCGTATTACCCTAATCTCATCGAGTGAAGGGGGGTCCACTTTTACAATGATCTGGGATTGATAAAGCTCTGTAAGATCTGAGGTGATTTTTGCACCTGCTTCTGCGTAGCTTCTGTCTGAATAACCCGCAGCTATCCCAATTCCAGATTCTACAGTCACTTGGTGTTGATGTGAAGTAAGAATAGATACGCCATCCGGTGAAATTGGTGCTCTTCGTTCTTGAAGAGATGAAGACTTTGCAAACGAAATGTTTAAAGCTGAAGAAGACGCTAAAATCGCCAGCCGCTCTTCTTGAGGAATCAACTCTTGTCTAGAAAATGGAGATTTACTCATTTGTTTAGTGCTTGGGCTATTACTTTAGAATTACCCTTCTTTTTTCGTTTGAAAGAACTTCTAGATCAACACTATGGTGTTCAGGAAGTCTGAAGCCAAATAAATGTTCAGGCCACTCGATAAAGATAAACCCATTCTTCTCAAAATACGCCTCAAATCCGAGTTCAAACAGTTCTTCAATGGTTCGAATACGATACAAATCAAAATGAAAGATGTGATGTTCAGACTGGGTCAAATACGTATTTACAATTGAAAAGGTCGGACTAGAAACTTCGTCGACACTTCCCAATTTTTTGGCCAACGCCTTGATTAAAGTCGTCTTTCCAGCACCCATTACACCCTCTACTGTTACGACCTTATGCTTCATGTGCCCAACAAGTGTTTCTGCAATCGAGTCGATCGTATTTAAAGTGAATGCATATGGTGGGTATTCTGAGTCCGATTTGGTTTCTGACATATTCTATGGATCTTTACAGCCCAAATTTAAAGATAGTGAGTACGCCTAGAAAGTTAAAGGTTATAAACGATCCCGTATATAATGCTGTTCGTATTTCAAGCCCACTCATCTTTGATATTATTAGTCATCCTTATTTTCAAAGGTTAAGACGGATTTCTCAAATGGGACTTTCTTATCTCGTTTATCCTGGTGCTCACCATACAAGGTTTCATCATGCATTGGGGGCTATGCACCTCATGGAAAAAGCCATCCGCACGCTTCGAGCTAAGGGGGTAGCCATTAACGATCAGGAAGAAGAAGGATTATTGATTGCGATATTATTGCACGATATTGGACATGGACCCTTTTCTCATGCTCTAGAATACAAGCTGATTTATACCCATCATGAAATGTTGACTCTCGCTTTCATGCAAGAGCTTAACAAGGAGTTTAAAGGAGCTCTTAACACAGCCATTGCCATATTTAAAGGGGAATATCCTCGTGCATTTTTAAATCAGCTCGTTTCAAGTCAATTAGATGTGGATCGTTTGGATTATTTGAAGCGGGATAGTTTTTATGCGGGTGTAACTGAAGGAAATATCAACTCAGAACGTTTAATCAATACTTTTTACGTAGTCGATGACCAGCTTGTTATCGAAGAAAAAGGAATTTATTCTGTTGAGAAGTTTTTAATGGCAAGGCGCTTTATGTATTGGCAAGTCTACCTTCACAAAACAAGCATTGTTGCAGAACTCATGTTGTCAAAAGTTATTGAACGTGCAAGAGAGTTACTCCTTCAAAAAGATAGAAATTATGTGGCTTCACCACTTGATGGTTTTCTAAATTCGATATCAAAATCTGAAGAATTTGACCTTGAAAGCATTGATCTAAATGGGTTTGCGGCATTAGATGATTATGACGTGATCTGTGCTTTAAAGCACTGGAAGCACTCAAATGATTTTGTCTTGTCTTTTTTGAGTTCTTCCATTTTGGACCGAACCTTACTCGAAGTCCGGTTCACAGAAGATCCTGTATCTGAGGAACATCTTAAACAAACATTACACCAGGTAGGCCAGCGATTTGGACTAGACGAACATCAATCTTCTTATCTCGTATATGAGGGAGCGTTATGGAATAGGGCTTATGACGAATCAAAGGAACCTATCCGCATCTTGTTTAGAGATCAGTCCGTACAGGATTTTATGAAGGCGAGTAAGTATTTGGGAACTCAAGCATTCTCTGCGATACACCGCAAAAACTACCTGTGTTCTCCGGCACTCTAAAGCCTAGAATTGTTTAACTTTGCGCTCTATGATTTTCAAGGTTGAACAAATAGCAGAATGGATTGATGCAAAGGTAGTTGGAGACCCTTCTGTTGAAATAGACCACTTCTCAGCCATTGAACAAGGAAACCAAAAGGGTTTATCCTTTTTAGCGAATCCGAAATACGAGAATTACTTATATACAACAGAGGCTTCGGCTGTTATTGTAGATGAAGGCATAGAACTCAAGCATCCGGTTAAAGCCGTATTGCTAAAGGTCAAAAATCCATATGCCAGTTTCACTGCATTACTACGTATGTACGAAAAGATGGTAAGGCCAACCTACGAAGGGATTAGTCCGTCTGCGTTCATCCATGAAGAGGCTCATGTAGATGCGAGTTGTTATATTGGAGAAGGTGCCGTTATTTCAAAAGGTGCAGTTATTGAAGAGGGTGTAGAAATTCACCCTCAAGTATTTGTTGGTGAGGGTGTTAAAATAGGTCGTCACAGCATTTTATATACGGGAGCTAAAATATATCATGGTACACAGCTTGGTGAATATGTGATTGTTCACGCCAATGCAGTTTTAGGATCAGATGGTTTCGGGTTTGCTCCAGACGCTGAAGGGATTTATTCTAAGATTCCGCAATTAGGAAATGTAGTCGTAAAAGATCACGTTGAGATTGGAGCGTGCTGTACGATAGATCGTGCAACCTTTGGTAGCACCATAATTGAGGAGGGTGTTAAACTTGATAATCAAGTGCACTTAGCCCATAACGTGACCATTGGAGCACATTCGGCAATCGCTGCTCAAACAGGTATCGCAGGTTCTACCAAACTAGGAAAGCGTGCTTTGATAGGAGGGCAGGTGGGTATTGTCGGGCACCTCTCCATCGGAAATGATGTTAAGGTTCAGGCACAGACCGGAATTGCTCGGAATGTTAAGGACAATGAAAAACTACAGGGGACTCCTGCTATTGACTATACGAATTACAACAAGTCCTATGTACTGTTTAAGAATCTTGCCAAATTAGAGCAACGAATAAGAGAATTAGAGCAACAACTCAAAACACTAGACTCGTGAATCAGAAAACGTTAGCAAAACCCGTTTCTCTGTCTGGAATTGGGCTACATACCGGAAAAAAGGTGACGATGACCTTTTGTCCTGCAGAACCAAGTACCGGATTTGTTTTTAGACGTATGGATCTTCCTGGATCTCCTGAGGTTCCGGCGTTATCCAAGTATGTGACACGCACTCAGCGCAGTACAGTTCTAGATAAAGAAGGGGTTGAAATTCATACATCAGAACACGTTTTAGCCGCGCTTACGGGTCTCGATTACGATAATGCAATTATTGAGTTAGACGCGAGTGAACCTCCAATAATGGATGGTTCAGCCATTGCATTTGTTGAAGCACTTGAAAAAGCCGGATACGTTGAACAGGATGAGGAGCGAGACATCTATGAGGTTTTAGATCCGATTCATTTTAAAGACGAAAAAACAGGCAGTGAGGTTATTGTTTTACCCTCTGATACCTACGAGATTTCTGTGCTCGTTGATTTTGGAACAAACGTTCTAGGTACGCAAAATGCGAGCATGAATTCTTTAAAGGAATTTGCGACCGATATTGCTGATGCTAGAACCTTCAGCTTCTTACACGATATAGAAACCCTTTTAGATGAAGGGTTGATCAAAGGAGGAGATCTGAATAATGCGATTGTATATGTGGATAAAGAGCTTTCGGACTCAACGTTGGAGAAATTGAAAAAGGCCTTTAACCGTGACGATATTCAGGTAACACCAAACGGGATATTAAACAATCTTGAGCTAAAGTATTCCAACGAAGCAGCTCGACACAAATTACTGGATGTTATTGGAGATTTAGCACTAGCTGGGACCAAGTTTAAGGGCAGAATTATTGCTTGTAAGCCCGGTCATTTGGTCAATACAGAGTTCGCTAAACTTCTCCATAAAAAAATTAAGGAAGACCGCCGTATAGGAAGGCCCAAAGTGGATGTAAACGCAGAGCCTTTAATGGATACTGTGAAGATAATGGAGATCCTACCGCATCGTCCTCCGTTTCTGTTAATCGATAAGATTCTTGAGCTTAGTGATTCTCACGTGGTTGGCTTAAAAAACGTAACCATGAATGAATCGTTCTTTGTGGGTCACTTTCCTGGAGCTCCAGTGATGCCAGGAGTACTTCAAGTGGAGGCCATGGCGCAAACGGGAGGTATTTTGGTCTTAAGTACCGTTCCCGACCCTGAAAACTACCTTACATTTTTCATGAAGATGGATAATGTGAGATTTAAACATCAAGTAAACCCTGGTGACACACTTGTCTTTAATTGTGAGTTGGTTACCCCCATACGAAGAGGTATCTGTCACATGAGAGCCACAGCTTTTGTAGGAGAGAAGTTGGTTTCAGAAGCCGAGTTGATGGCTCAAATCGTTAAAACTAAATAAGCTCAACTATATATGAATCAACCTTTAGCCTACGTTCATCCCGGTGCTAAAATTGCCAAAAACGTAGTAATCGAACCTTTCGCGATGATTCACAATAACGTTGAGATCGGAGAGGGCACATGGATTGGATCGAATGTAACGATCATGGAAGGCGCACGTATTGGAAAGAATTGTAATATTTTTCCGGGTTCTGTTATTTCGGCACCCCCACAAGATTTAAAATATAAGGGTGAAGATACGACCACTGAAATAGGGGATTACACTACTATTCGAGAGTGTGTTACCATCAACAGAGGCACCACCGATCGCTATAAAACGCAGGTGGGTTCAAATTGTTTGATTATGGCGTATTGCCATATCGCTCACGATTGCATTGTATCAGACGGATGTATTTTTAGTAATAATTCAACACTTGCCGGACACGTCGTGGTTGGAAAGAATGTTGTTATGGCAGGTATGGTTGCAGTCCATCAGTTTGTCTCTATAGGTCACCATGCGTTTGTTACAGGTGGTGCACTTGTGAGAAAGGATGTTCCTCCTTTCGTTAAAGCGGCTCGTGAACCTCTCTCGTTTGTTGGAGTGAATTCGGTTGGATTAAGACGAAATGGATTCTCTACTGAAAAGGTCCGTGAGATACAGGATATTTATCGCATTCTTTACCAAAAGAATTACAATAATACACAAGCAGTTCAAATTCTTGAGGCCGAAATGGAAGCCACCGAAGAACGCGACGAGATCTTGGAATTTATCCGTGCCTCTAAGCGCGGTATTATGAAAGGCTATTTTAATCACTCATAACTTATGGCAAGTACATCAGACATTAGAAAAGGGTTGTGCATTCGATACAACAACGATATTTATAAAATCATTGAATTTCTACACGTTAAGCCCGGAAAAGGACCTGCTTTTGTGCGTACAAAACTAAAAAGTGTAACCAACGGTAAAGTTTTAGACAACACCTTTTCGGCCGGACACAAGATTGAGGACGTGCGTGTTGAGACCCGTAGCTTTCAATTTCTTTACGCTGAAGGAGACACGTTTCACTTTATGAATACCGAGGATTACGATCAGATGGAGTTTCAGCGCTCTTTATTAGAAGCCGCAGATCTTTTAAAAGAAGGAGAAGTGGTTTCTGTACTGTTCAGCGCAGAAGACAATATGCCTTTGAGTATAGAAATGCCTGCCAGTGTGGTTTTAGAGGTAAGTTCTTCTGAACCAGGCGTTAAAGGGAATACTGCGACGAATGCAACGAAACCAGCGGTACTCGAAACTGGAGCTCGAATTAATGTGCCCTTGTTTATTAATGAAGGAGACAAGGTAAAAGTAGACACTGAAAAAGGTACCTACATCGAACGCGTTAAAGAGTAAAGAACGCCTTCTCGTTCAAACTATACATCCTATTTTTGCAACAAATTATACAACATGAGCGTACTCGTTAATAAAGATTCAAAGATTATTGTACAAGGTTTCACCGGAACCGAAGGTACTTTCCATGCCGAGCAGATGATTGAATATGGATCACCCGTTGTGGGTGGTGTAACTCCCGGAAAAGGAGGTCAAACACATTTAAACTTGCCCGTTTTTAATACAGTGAGAGATGCTGTAAAAGCGACAGGTGCAGATACCTCAATCCTATTTGTTCCGCCGGCTTTCGCAGCCGATGCTATCATGGAAGCAGCCAATGCAGGAATCAAAGTCATCATCACTATAACCGAAGGTATTCCCGTTGCCGATATGGTAAAGGTGTACGACTATCTTAAAAAGCACGACTGCCGTATGATTGGCCCTAACTGTCCTGGAGTAATTACACCAGAAGAGGCTAAAGTTGGTATTATGCCAGGCTTTGTATTCAAGAAAGGCCGTGTGGGATTGGTATCAAAATCAGGGACACTTACCTACGAAGCAGCAGATCAAGTGGTGCGACAAGGCTTAGGGATTTCAACAGCAATCGGTATTGGTGGAGATCCGATTATCGGAACCACAACCAAAGAAGCCTTAGAGCTATTGATGAATGACGAAGAAACAGATGCGGTAGTCATGATCGGCGAAATTGGCGGTCAATTAGAATCAGATGCTGCTCATTGGTATAAAAATAGTGGGATCAAGAAACCCGTTATCGGTTTTATTGCAGGAGAGACTGCCCCTGCAGGTAGAACAATGGGACATGCTGGTGCGATTGTAGGCGGAAGTGACGACACGGCTCAAGCCAAAAAGCGCATCATGCGCGAATGTGGAATTCATGTAGTAGATTCTCCTGCTCTGATTGGGGAAAAGGTTAAAGAAGTTTTATCTTAATCTCACGGATATGCTTTTAAAAGGTAAAACTGCAGTCATAACAGGTGCGAGTAGAGGAATCGGAAGAGGAATCGCCGAGGTATTTGCGCAAAATGGAGCAAATGTAGCCTTCACCTATAGCTCTAGCGAAAGTAAGGCTTTAGAGCTTGAAAAAGAGCTTTCATCCTACGGTGTAAAAGTGAAGTCCTACAAAAGCGATGCAGCAAGTTTTGAAGCTTGCGAGCTATTGGCTAGTGAGGTTACCTCTGACTTCGAAACCGTTGATGTTCTTATCAACAATGCAGGTATTACCAGAGACAACCTATTGATGCGCATGTCAGAAGAAGATTTTGACGATGTCATCCGCGTGAACTTAAAGTCGGTGTTTAACATGACAAAAGCCTTTCAACGCGGATTTCTAAAACAGCGATCTGGGTCGATCATTAATGTTAGTTCAATAGTAGGAGTCAAAGGCAATGCGGGTCAGGCTAACTATGCAGCTTCAAAAGCAGGGATTATTGGGTTTACCAAATCAATTGCATTAGAGCTAGGGTCTAGAAATATTAGATCTAATGCCATCGCACCTGGATTTATAGAAACAGAAATGACCGCACAACTTGATGATGCCGTAGTTCAACAATGGAGAGATGGAATTCCACTAAAAAGAGGTGGTACCGTTACAGATGTAGCGAATGCCTGCCTATTTTTCGCGTCAGATCTATCTACCTATGTTACGGGACAGGTGCTTCTGGTTGATGGCGGAATGTTAACTTAAACTATTAGTATGGAACGATTACCGAAGTATGTATTACCAGGAATCTTAGGCTTCTTTGTCTTAATTATCCTGATTTCTAAATCTGCAATTACCATTGGCTCAGGTCAGGCGGGAGTATTGTATAGAACTTTTGGTGGTGGGGTAGTCACTGACGAGGGCCCCTTAGGAGAAGGGTTTCATATTGTTGCACCCTGGAACCGTGTCTTTGTTTACGAGGTACGTCAACAAGAGCTCTTTGAGAAGATGAAGGTGCTTTCTTCGAATGGACTTGAAATTCAAATTGATGCTTCTGCATGGTTTCAGCCAAAGTACGAGACCCTAGGAAAGCTCCATCAAGAAAAGAGTGAACAATACGTTAATCGTATTTTACTGCCTGCTATTCGATCAGCAGCACGAAGTGTTGTTGGGCGCTATACTCCGGAACAACTTTATTCTTCTAAGCGAGATGCCATTCAACAAGAAATATTCACTGAAACTAAAATGATCGTTGACGATCAGTATATTCAATTGAATGAAATTTTGGTTAGGGATGTCACGCTACCTCCAACCATTCGTGAGGCCATTGAACGTAAGCTAAAACAAGAGCAGGCCGCACTGGAATACGAATTCCGTCTCGTAACAGCTGAGAAAGAGGCAGAACGTCAGCGTATTGAAGCGAAAGGTAAGGCTGACGCAAACCGTATTCTGAGTGCATCATTAACGGATAAAATTTTGCAAGACAAGGGGATTGATGCTACCCTAAAGCTTTCTGAATCTCCAAATAGCAAAGTGGTTGTTGTAGGATCTGGGGATAGTGGTTTGCCTTTAATTCTTGGGAATAATTAAATTTTGTAAGTCAAAATAGAAGCTTACTTTTGCTTTATGTTTTTAAATCATACACATCACCACGTTTTTTGCTCCGCTCAGACGAGTTAATGGTGTTGTATATTATATTCACTAAAGGCCCGTTTGAAGCATTCAATCGGGCCTTAATTTTTTACCTATGAGTGAGAGATTAAAAATCGCAATTCAAAAATCAGGGAGACTGAATGAAGACTCTCTTGCCTTATTGAAAGAGGCTGGCATCTCTTTGTTTAATGGAAAGGACCAGCTAAGAGTTGAGTCGCATACGTACCCATTGGAGGTATACTACCTCAGAAACGGAGATATTCCTAATTATTTAAAAGATGGGGTGGTAGACCTGGCTATTATCGGAGAAAATCTTTTGGTGGAGAAAGGAGATCAAATACCAATCATTGAGCATCTTGGGTTTTCGAAGTGTCGCGTTTCTATTGCTGTCCCTAAAGGAAGTAGTTATACTTCAGTAAATGAGTTGGACGGTAAACGTATTGCTACCTCTTATCCTAATACAGTTAGAGGATTTCTAACTAAAAACGGTATCGATGCAGACATTCACGTAATCAATGGATCTGTTGAGATCGCTCCAAATATAGGTTTGTCAGATGCTATCTGTGATATTGTAAGCAGTGGAAGCACACTCTTTAAGAACAACTTAAAAGAGGTCGAAGTATTACTAAAAAGCCAAGCCGTTCTTGCCTTGTCTCCGTTGTGTAAGGCAGAAGACCCTCGAATTGTAGACCTTCTTTTTAGACTTAGAGGTGTCTTACGGGCACGGGGACATAAATATGTACTTATGAACGTTCCAAAGGCCAATCTCGACGCTGTCGTAAAACTCCTTCCAGGAATGCGTAGTCCAAGTGTACTTCCTTTGGCCGACAAAGATTGGGTCTCAGTGCACACGGTAATTGAAGAAAAGACATTTTGGCAAGTCATTGAAAAGCTCAAGGAAAATGGCGCCGAAGGAATTTTGGTTAGCAGTATTGAAAAAATGTTCTTGTAATGAAGTGTTTTGTTAATCCAGAACAGGAGCGTTGGGACGACTTAATCGAGCGTCCGACACGAGATTATAGTGAGCTTAATACTCTAGTCGAGGGTGTCTTTCAGGAGGTTGAGCGTCGAGGAGATGAGGCCCTCATTCAATTGGCACTTAAATACGATAAGGTTGAGCTGTCTGCACTTCGAATTAGTGCTTCAGAAATAGATGGGGCAGACCAAAAACTCTCATCAGAACTAAAAGATGCTATTCAGACTGCAGCAAAAAATATTAGGCACTTTCATGAGGCACAACGCACTCCGGAGGTATTTATAGAAACACAAAAGGGTGTTTCATGTTGGCAAAAAAAGACACCTATAGAAAAGGTTGGTATTTATATTCCCGGAGGAACAGCTCCTTTGTTTTCTACAGTTTTAATGCTCGCTATCCCAGCCGCCATTGCGGGCTGTGAAGAAATTGTACTCTGCACCCCACAGCAAGCAGATAGGCCTATTGCTCCTGAAATTTTATATGCCGCAAAGTTATGTGGAGTTTCATCCGTTCACCCTTTAGGCGGAGTTCAAGCTATTGCTGCAATGGCTATTGGTACTGAATCTGTTTCTAAAGTTTTCAAGATTTTTGGCCCTGGAAATCAATATGTCACGGCTGCAAAACAGTACGCGGCTCAAAAATGGGCAGCCATTGATATGCCTGCTGGCCCCAGTGAATTGTTGGTTTATGGAGATGAGACCTCTATACCTTCTTTCATAGCAGCTGACTTATTAAGTCAAGCCGAGCACGGTTCTGACAGCCAGGTTGTATTGGTTACTACCGATGCTACGCTTTCTGAAAAAGTGAATAAGGAGCTTGAAGTACAGCTTGAATCTCTGAGTCGAAAAGGGTTCGCTCAAGATGCCTTAGAACATAGCAGAACACTTATTTTCAGTGATACTACGACTGCTGCTGACTTTATCAATTATTATGCACCAGAGCATTATATCATTGCTAGTGAGCACCCTGAGGTTATGCTTGATCAGGTAAAGAACGCCGGATCGGTTTTTGTTGGTAATTATACTCCTGAAAGTGCAGGCGATTATGCTTCTGGAACGAATCACACATTACCAACCAATGGATTTGCAAGACAATATAGTGGTGTAAACCTAGACAGTTATCTAAAGGCAATAACATTTCAACGCATTAGTCCTCAGGGTATTGCAACACTCGGACCTACAATAGAGCAGATGGCTCGAGCTGAATCTTTAACGGCTCATGAAAGAGCTGTCACTAAACGCCTTGAGTTCCTTAAAGAGGTGCCTGTTCAAGAACAAAAGTTCACCATTAAGGATCGAATTCAACCTCATTTGAGAACGGCAGAAGTTTACAGTTCTGCTAGAGATGAATTTAAAAAGGATAGCAAAGACTACATCTGGTTAGATGCAAACGAGAATCCGTTTAATACGGATTACAATCGTTATCCTGATCCGCAACAACTAGTATTGAAAGAGAAACTAGCCGAAATATGGAAGGTTGATCTCAGCCAACTCTTCATCGGTAATGGCAGTGACGAGGTACTAGAATTGTTATTTCAGTTGTTTGCAAGGCCTTCCAAAAGCAATGTTGTAGCCATTGACCCCTCATATGGCATGTATCAAGTCTTAGCAGAAAAATACAACGTTGATTATCGTCGAGTGGGTTTAAATGAACAATTCGATCTCAGTGCAAAAGAATTGTTACTTAGGGTAGACCCAATGACGGCTATGGTGTTCATCTGTTCACCTAATAATCCAACGGGGAATCATTTGGATGTTGAGCAAATTATTCAAGTTATTGAACAAGCCAACACCCTTGTGGTAGTAGATGAAGCTTATGTTGACTTTAGTGAGCGTCCTTCGCTTGTGCAATTACTAGGGAAGTATTCAAATCTAATCGTGGTACGAACACTTTCTAAGGCCTATGGGTTAGCAGGTGCGCGACTTGGTATAGCAGTAACATCTTCAGAATTGGTCAATTGGATGAACCGTATTAAACCTCCGTATAATGTAAATACATTGAGTCAAAGGGCTGCTTTAGAACGCCTAAATGCAACAAACGAAGTTGCTCAAGAAATCGCCTTGCTCAAGGAACAAAGGGATGATTTAATAAAGGCTCTTGAACTATGTCCTTGGGTGTTTAAGGTGTTTCCATCGGATTCTAATTTTCTATTAGTACGCGTAGATGACGCTAAAACTAGATACAATGAGCTGGTTGAAAAGGGTTTTGTTGTTCGCAATAGAAGCACTCAATTCAACTGCGAGAATACCCTTAGAATTTCAGTCGGAACAGTTGAAGAAAACAAGAACTTAATCTCATATCTAACAGAGAGGTAGCATGAAAAAAATACTATTTGTTGATCGTGATGGCACGTTGATTAAAGAGCCAAAAGACTATCAGGTAGATCACATTGACAAGCTTGAATTTTTAAAGGGAGTTGTGTCGAATCTGAATAAGATTCAACGCCAACTGGGTTATACGCTTGTAATGATCACAAATCAAGATGGATTGGGTACTTCTAGTTTTCCTGAAGCTGATTTTTGGCCAGCACATAATGCCATGATCCGGATGTTAGAAAGCGAAGGAGTACATTTTGAGAATGTATATATCGACAAGAGCTTCGCTAAAAATCCATCAGACACCCGTAAACCATCGACTAAGTTGTTAGAGGGGTATTTAACCCAAGGATTTGATCTAGAAAACAGCTTTGTAATCGGCGATAGGCTCACCGACGTAGAACTAGCCTATAACCTTGGAATTCGTGCAATAACGATCAACTTGAATACATTAGGAGATCAAGAAGTAAAAGCGAGTCCGAAGAAGCTAGAAGAAATCATAGTGACCAAAGCAAACGATTGGGGAGCTATTTATCTTCAGTTAGCGAGCCTTAGTCGAAAGGTTATTCACCAGCGCACTACAAACGAAACAAAAATTGAAATCGCATTAGATCTTGATAGTAATGATCCGGCACAGATTGACACCGGAATTGGATTTTTTGATCACATGCTTGAGCAATTGGCTAAACACGCTCAAATTTCGTTGACCTTAACGTGTAAAGGAGACTTGCATATCGATGAGCACCATACTGTAGAAGATACCGCGATTGCATTGGGAGAGGCCTTTAAAAAAGCTTTAGGAAATAAGGCCGGAATTGAACGTTATGGGTATACCCTCCCAATGGACGATTGCCTCGCTCAAGTGGCGCTCGATTTCGGTGGAAGGCCATGGCTGATGTGGGATGCCAAATTTCAGAGAGAGAAAATAGGAGAGTTACCCACAGAGATGTTCTTTCATTTTTTCAAATCATTCGCTGATGCCTCAGGAGCCAATCTAAACATAAAGGCTAGTGGTATCAATGAACATCATAAAATCGAAGCGATCTTCAAGGCTTTCGCTAAATCAGTTAAAATGGCTATACGTAAGGATGTATCACATATGCAATTGCCTAGTACAAAGGGATTGTTATGAGAAATGAAGTCGTCATAGTAGACTACGGAGTAGGAAACGTTCAAAGTATCCGTTTTGCTTTGAACCGATTGGGATGTGAAGGTGTGTTAACTTCAGACGTTCAAACCATTGAAACTGCCAAACACGTTATATTTCCTGGTGTTGGACACGCAGAAGTTGCTGCAAAACAACTTAAGGCCTCAGGCTTAGACAGCGTATTGAAACAGTTGACTCAACCCGTATTAGGCATCTGTTTAGGAATGCAACTGATGTGTACATCTTCTGAAGAAGGAGACACAACGGGTTTAGGGTTATTTGACCTCGAGATTAAGCGATTCGATGAAGGGCTAAAAGTACCTTGCGTAGGATGGAACAAACTTGAGCAACTTAATTCACCCTTATTTACTGGACTAGAGCCTCAAAATCATGTTTACTTTGTTCATAGCTATTACGCTCCTCTCTCAGAGCAAACAATAGCTGTCGCTAACTATGGGCTGTCTTATAGCGCTGCCTTACAAAATGACAATTTTTTTGGGGTGCAATTCCACCCTGAACGAAGTGGAGAGGTTGGAGAACAAATTTTGAAGAACTTTTTAAACCTATGAGAACTATTATTATACCAGCAATTGATTTGATTGCGGGTAAATGTGTGCGATTGACGAAAGGCGATTACAGCTCAGCAAAAATTTACGACAACAATCCGGTTGATGTGGCGATGAGATTTGAAGATCTCGGCGTAACACACTTACATGTCGTGGATCTTGATGGAGCTCGAGAAAAACACATTGTAAACTATAAGGTCTTAGAGCAACTCGCCTCAAAGACAAGTATGCGAATAGATTTCGGGGGCGGGGTTCAAAGTAGCGAAGATTTAAAGATTGCTTTTGAAAGCGGTGCTGATCAGGTAACAGGAGGGAGTATTGCCGTTAAAAATCCCAAATTATTCGAGCAATGGATTCAAGAGTATTCTTCAGAGCGTATCCTATTAGGAGCTGATTCGCATCACGAGCAAATTGCCGTTTCAGGTTGGCAGGAGGCTTCCGAATTGAAGGTAGAACCCTTTATTCGCGATTACATTGAGAAAGGAATCCAGACGGTCATTGCTACCGATATAGCAAAGGATGGGATGTTACAAGGACCCTCATTATCCTTATACGAATCACTAATACAAGCTATTGATCGGCCATGGAATTTGATTGCAAGTGGAGGGGTAAGATCCATTGAAGATATTGAATCCTTGAGTCGCATCGGTTGCTACGGAGCCATTGTAGGAAAAGCGATTTACGAAGAAACATTGAAATTGGAAGAAATTAAAAGTTACAATTCATAGGATGGTAGCTAAACGCATAATCCCCTGTTTGGATATATTAGGCGGTAGAACTGTGAAAGGCGTGAATTTCGTAGGTCTGAAGGACGCTGGAGACCCCGTAGTTTTAGCCTCAATGTACAGTGAAAAAGGTGCAGACGAACTCGTTTTCTTAGACATATCAGCAACCGAAGAACAAAGAGATGCTTTCGAACCTTTGGTTTATGAAGTAGCCAAGACCCTTTCTATTCCTTTTACGGTAGGGGGAGGGATAAGATCCGTTGAAAAGGTGGGTCGTTTATTGCACCAGGGAGTTGATAAGGTTTCAGTCAATTCTTCAGCGGTTATGAATCCAGAGTTAGTGAGTCAAATCTCTAATGTTTATGGATCACAATGTCTAGTTGTGGCCATTGATGCCAGATTTGAAAACGGAGATTGGTGGGTGTATACGACAGGAGGAAAAAAGAAAACTAATCTTAAACTACTATCCTGGGCTAAAGAATGTGAAGAACGCGGTGCTGGAGAGATTTTATTTACCTCAATGGACCACGACGGGACAAAGGCAGGTTTTGCAAACGATGTCCTTTCTGAGTTATCGCAATGCTTAAGTATCCCCATTATTGCCTCTGGAGGAGCTGGCACTATTCAAGATTTTATAAATGTATTTTCAAATGGAAAGGCCGATGCTGCGTTGGCGGCTAGTGTCTTTCATTTTGAGGAAATTGAGATTCAACAATTAAAACAAGAATTGGCTTCTGCCCATATACCCGTGCGCCTATGAAAACGCCTGATTTTACTAAAAACAACTTGATACCTGCGATCATTCAAGACGCGACAACCCGCAATGTCTTAATGCAGGGTTATATGAATGAAGAGGCCTTTCAAAAAACACTTGAATCGAACAAGGTATGGTTTTACTCCCGTTCTAAACAACGCCTTTGGATGAAGGGAGAAACGAGTGAGAATACCCTTGATTATGTATCGCACCAAATCGATTGTGATGCGGATAGCATCTTGATTCAAGCCCATCCCAATGGACCGGTATGTCACACAGGAAGTGCCACCTGTTTTAAGGATGAAAATTCCACCGGGCTTCAATTTTTGAACACCCTTAAAAGTATTATTCAACAACGTCGTCAAAACCCTGACACAAAAAGTTATGTCAGCTCACTTTTCGCCAAGGGCACCAATAAGATCGCACAAAAGGTCGGAGAGGAGGCTGTAGAAGTAGTTATTGAGGCCAAGGACACGAACGATGAACTGTTCTTAAATGAATCTGCTGATTTGTTATTTCACTATATGATTTTATTGGAGCAAAAGGGATTTACCTTAGAAGATGTAGTAAAAATCCTTGAAGGACGTCATCGATAAAAGGCGCGTAATATTGTATCTTTAATGGTGCTATGAATTTAAACGCTGGGTACCGTTTTACGCTAGGAAACGAACAAAACAAGACTCCATTTGAGCGCCTGTACGATATCTTTCAAGAGCTTATCACCCATACTTCAGGAGATGTTGACGAGGCTATAGATTGGCTTCGACAATTGGATCGTGAATACGAGCTCACAGACGAAAACTACACCATTGATGACTTTCTTGAAGATCTTTTAGAAAAAGGATTTTTAAGAGAAGAGTTAGTTCCATCTGGGGGAGATCCGTCTAATGAGGCAAACGAGGCACAGAAGCGGGCCCTAAAGATGACCGCAAAACTAGAACGGGAGCTTCGAAAGAGAGCCTTAGAGCAACTTTTTGGAAATCTTAAACGTAAGAGTGCTGGAAATCATAAAACCTCTGCTATAGGTCAGGGTGATCAATACTCTGGAGATGTTCGTGAATTCAGGTTTGGAGATAGTATTGAGCACATCGATATGCAAGCTTCGGTTCAGAACGCTATGAGAAATCATGGGCTCGACTTGAGCAATATGCAAGAAGACGATTTGGTGATTAAAGAGACTGAACACAAGAGTCAAATGAGTACGGTTCTCATGATCGATATCAGTCACAGTATGATACTCTATGGTGAGGATCGAATCACCCCAGCGAAGAAAGTGGCCATGGCATTGGCCGAAATGATCACCACCCGCTATCCAAAAGACACGCTAGATATATTGGTATTTGGAAACGACGCTTGGCCAATCAAAATTGCAGAACTTCCTTATCTCAATGTTGGACCTTATCACACCAATACTGTAGCCGGATTGGATCTTGCTATGAAGATCCTTGCGCGAAAAAAACATGCCAACAAACAAATCTTCATGATTACGGATGGTAAGCCAAGTTGCTTGCACTTACCAGATGGATCTTATTATAAAAACAGTGCAGGCTTAGACCCTGAAATTGTAGCGCAATGTTACAATCGCGCAAGAAATGCAGCAAAAAATAATATTCAAGTTACCACCTTTATGATCGCACAAGATCCTTACCTCATGGAGTTTGTGCGAAGTTTTACCGAAGCCAATAAAGGGAAAGCTTTTTACACAGGCCTCGATCATTTAGGAGAAATGATTTTTGAGGACTATAATGCGAACCGAAAAAGAAGGATTAAATAATCTGCTATGAAAAAGCCAATGACATTGGGCGCTTTGAAAAGTGCTGGATACGAATATCAGACCATTAAAGATGAGTTAAGAAAGAATCTGATTGATCGAATCAAAAATGATAAACCGTTGTTTGAAGGTATTATTGGGTATGAACACTCCGTCATTCCTCAATTAAAAAGAGCCATTCTTTCAAAGCATAATATTAATCTTCTTGGGCTTCGAGGTCAGGCAAAAACTAGAATCGCACGATTAATGACTGAATTGCTCGATGAAGAAATTCCTGTGGTAAAAGGTTCTCCTATTAACGACGACCCCCTAAAGCCCATTTCTAAATATGCCGTTGAACTCATCCGTGAAAAAGGAGAGGACACACCCATTGAATGGCTTCATCGATCAGAGCGTTTTTTTGAGAAACTCGCCACGCCTGATGTAAGTGTAGCTGACCTCATTGGAGACATTGATCCAATTAAGGCCGCAAACCTTAAACTTTCTTATGCTGATGAAGAGGTAATTCATTACGGAATGGTTCCTAGGGCAAATCGGTGCCTCTTTGTCATTAACGAACTTCCTGATCTGCAGGCCAGAATTCAGGTAGGGCTCTTTTCAATATTGCAAGAAGGAGAAATTCAAATAAGGGGATTTAAATTAAAAATGCCCCTTGATGTTTCTTTTGTCTTTACGGCAAACCCAGAGGACTACACTAACAGAGGTAGTATTGTCACTCCATTAAAGGACAGGATCGGATCCCAAATACTCACTCACTATCCGAAAACTATTGAAATAGCCAAGGAAATAACACGTCAAGAAGCAAAACCAGCCATTGCAGGACTTCACATTAGTGAAGCGGCTCGCGATTTAATTGAAAGTATAGCTTTCGAAGCTAGAAAGAGTGAATATGTAGATGCTAAGAGTGGGGTATCTGCTCGACTGAGTATAAGTGCCTTTGAAAATGCAATAAGTGGGGCTGAGTTAAGAATGCTTCAGAATAATGAGTCTGAATCAAGCCTTAGGGTTCTTGATATCATGAATAGTAATTCGGCCATAACCGGAAAGGTTGAGTTGGTTTATGAAGGAGAACAAGAGGGGGCTGATTTTGTAGCTCAAGAGTTAATTAAGAAGGCTGTTCTCCATCTTTTTGAACAGCATTTTCCAAAGATTGATAAATTAGAAAAGAAAGGTGTAGCCACTCCTTACGATTCTCTTTACACCTGGTTCTTTGAAAACGACCCTATTGAATTGTTAGATGATGCTCCCGATGATTTTTACCGAAGTGAACTTGATCGAATTAAGCCGTTAGATGAGCTGCTTAAAGAGCACTATCCTGATTGTAGTAAAGAGGAACGGTATTTTTTTAAAGAAATCATCCTCTGGGGATTAGTCGCTAAAGATAAACTGAATAGTAGCCGTATCGACGACAAAACATCCTTTAACGACCTCTATAACAGTTATTTTTCAGGTTTAGAGTAAGGTTTAGGCGGATAAAACCTGAGCACTAGTGTCTATGAGCTGTATTTGATCTTTCAATCGTTCAATGAGCAGATTCATCATGCGTTTATTTAAAGAGGAAGAGTCTTCACTATACGTCTCAAATTCTTCCACAGTGAATTGGCCTATAATCATGCCTTTTAATTTGTTCCTGAATTTTTGATCCCGCTGAATACTGTTTTCGATATACTCTAATTTTTTGGGAAGACTCAGTTCGTGAAAAACGCTTTTATGTTTCTTGGTGTAATTTTTGAACGCCGATATAAACAGCTCATTCTGAAGTTTAAGGATAGGTCTTAAAGTCGCATTTTGAAAATACTCATCCCTACTCATGTTATCATGAATCTTAGAAGTGGGGATCTGTGGGCGCTGCTGAAGAATTTTTTCAGAACGTGTTGACATGATTGGGCAAAATTTAGGTTAAAAGGAGAAACCTCTTAATCAAGATAGGATTGCAATAGATCGTTTTTTGCTGATTTTCGAAGTTTGCGAATAGCTTTTTCTCTTATCTGCCTAACCCTTTCACGCGTCAAATCAAAGGCACTCCCTATTTCATCTAATGTCATTGTAGCGTTCTGGCCTATGCCGTAATACAAACGAAGGACATCAGCCTCTCTTTCTGACAGTGTATCTAAAACACGGTGAATCTCTGTACTCAGCGATTCATTGATAAGATCATGGTCAGGTTGGGGCGAAACGTCTGATGACATGACATCATATAGGTTTGAATCTTCTCCTTGCTCGAATGGAGCGTCCATCGAAATGTGTCTTCCGGAATTTTTTAAAGATTGTTTTACCTCAGTAACTGTCAATCCAAGCTCTTCTGCAATCTCTTCAGCCGATGGGGGACGTTCATGAGCTTGTTCGAGATATGAAAAGGTCTTATTTATTTTATTGATTGAACCAATCTTATTCAAGGGCAGACGTACTACACGAGATTGCTCTGCCAAGGCTTGCAGTATGCTCTGACGAATCCACCAAACGGCATAAGATATAAACTTAAAACCACGTGTTTCATCGAATCGCTGAGCGGCCTTCACTAGGCCTAGATTTCCTTCATTGATAAGGTCGGGAAGCGTTAAGCCTTGATTCTGATATTGTTTAGCTACAGAGACTACAAATCTCAGATTGGCATTTACTAAAATTTCAAGCGCTCTTTGGTCACCCTTCTTTATTTTCTGTGCGAGTTCAACCTCTTCTTCGGCGGTAATTAAATCGATACGGCTGATATCTTGAAGGTACTTATCTAGCGATTTAGATTCTCTATTCGTGACCTGCTTAACGATTTTAAGTTGTCTCATGGGCTTGAAATTTGAATACATATTACAACCCTTAATAGGCCTAATCAATAGAACCTTGGTTGGTTTATCAAGAAGTTATCACCAAGCGATTTATTTGAATAAAGTCATTCGTACTACATCTATTTATGGCTATTTTTGCAAAATTAGACCCCTTAAAAATGGCCAACAGCCCATCTAATTCTAAAGAACTCTATGCGTATCAGAAGAAAGACCTTTTGAGGATCTTTGACGCGCTTGATTCTGTAGAAGAGGGCACAAATCTACTCTATCAACTGCCCACAGGCGGGGGTAAAACCGTAGTGTTTAGTGAAATTGCCAAGCGCTTCATTCAAGAGCGAAATAAAAAGGTGGTTGTACTTACGCATCGTATCGAGTTGAGCGCTCAAACTTCAAAGATGCTCAATGACTTTGGTGTTACCAATAAGGTCATCAATTCTTCGGTTAAGGAGATAGAACGAAACGATCCACATATGTGTTATGTGGCGATGGTTGAAACCCTGAATAACCGATTGAATGATGAAAAGATCGTCCTCGAAAATATTGGACTTGTTATTATAGACGAAGCGCACTACAACTCTTTCAGAAAACTCTTCAAATATTTTGAACAGCCCTACGTGCTCGGAGTAACAGCGACACCGCTCAGTTCAAATATTAAACTTCCGATGAAAGATTTCTACAGGAAATTAATTGTAGGGGAGTCCATTCAATCTCTTATAGATAAAGGCTTTTTGGCAAAAGCAGTGGTACATCGTTACGATTTGAGTTTACAGGGATTAAAGCTTGGGATCAATGGCGATTATACGGTTAAAAGTAGTGATGCTTTTTATGCGAACTATGGAATGTTAGGCAAGCTCCTTACGGCCTATAATGAGAATGCAAAAGGGAGTAAAACGCTTATATTTAATAACGGAATCAATGCTTCTGTAGCCGTCTATGAGACCTTTAAGCGTGTAGGCCTTCCAATTCGACACCTCGATAACAAGCATTCTTCGAAAGAGCGACAAGAAATACTCTCTTGGTTTAAACAGACACCTGACGCCATTTTAACGTCTGTCAGCATTTTAACTACTGGCTTTGATGAACCCTCGGTCGAGACAGTGATATTGAATCGTGCCACGCGTTCGCTGACTTTGTATTTTCAGATGATAGGACGAGGTTCAAGGGTGCTGAAAAACAAAGACACCTTCTCTATTATTGATTTAGGGAACAACACCTTACGATTCGGGCCTTGGAGTGACCCTATTGACTGGAACGATATTTTTCACTTTCCGGATTTTTACCTCGAAAGCATCAAAAGTGATGAAGAGATTGAACGCAATTTTGAATATGAAATTCCTGCAGAGGTAAGGGCGAAGTTTTCTAAGTCTTCTTCTGTTACCTTTGATATCAAAGAGCGCTACAAAGAATTGTTTGCCAGGGGAGAGCGACCTAAGAAGGTGCTTGAAGAAAGTATCGAACAGCATGCTCACATGTGTATTGAAAACAGCAATACGATTACAGAAGCGCGACAATTGATGATTTTGCTTGATGAGGATATTAAGAATCGTGTCAAACAATACACCTATTGTATCATGAACACGACGAAAAACTATAGAGAGTGGTTAGAAGAAGATTATGTCCGTAAGCTTAGAATTAAGCTTGTTCAAAGTTATGCTCGGATAGAGTCTTAAAGGACCTCACCTCACAATTAGAGCTTATGGAAACACTATTCGAAACGGTAAAGGAATACAAAGACATCACCTTTAAGCGTTCTGGTGCTATTGCGAGAATCGCCATCAACAGACCCGAGGTTAGAAACGCCTTTCGTCCGTCTACAACTAGTGAATTGTACGACGCCTTTTATGCGGTTTCAGAAGATCCGACTATTGGAGTCGTACTCTTAACAGGTGAGGGTCCTTCTCCGAAAGATGGTGTTTTTGCCTTTTGTAGTGGAGGAGATCAAAAATCAAGGGGTGATCGAGGATACGTAGGAGATGATGGAAAACATCGTTTAAATATCCTTGAAGTTCAGCGACTTATTCGTTTTATGCCTAAAGTGGTTATTGCAGTGGTTCCTGGATGGGCAGTAGGCGGAGGGCATAGTTTGCACGTTACTTGCGATCTCACCCTGGCCAGTGAAGAGCATGCAAAATTCAAACAGACGGATGCAGACGTCACCTCATTTGACGGAGGGTATGGATCGGCCTATTTAGCAAAAATGGTAGGGCAGAAACGTGCTCGTGAAATTTTCTTTTTAGGCAAAACCTACTCGGCTCAAGAAGCCTATGAAATGGGCATGGTGAATAAGGTAGTTCCTCATCAAAGGCTCGAGCAGACTGCTATAGAATGGGCAAATGAGATTTTAGAAAAATCGCCTACCTCTATAAAAATGCTTAAGTATGCGATGAATTTAACAGATGATGGGATGGTAGGGCAGCAACTCTTTGCAGGAGAGGCTACGCGTTTGGCCTACATGACAGATGAGGCTAAAGAAGGTAGAGATGCTTTCTTAGAGAAGAGAAAGCCCAATTTTGATAAAGATAAATGGATTTCATAATGAACGTATTTAGACATCCCCTAGTATATATTCTGGCGTGTTTCGTCCACAGTTATTCGCAAGATTTAAGTTTTGCAAAGGAGCTCTTTGAAAATCACGAAACCTATAAGGTAGAAGGGTTTGAGCAAAGGCGAATAAAACAAGCCGAAGTGTTATCAGCTATTGAGAAGACCGTTACGCAATACCCTGGTGTTTTTCAATCTCGAATCGTTGGCAAATCCGTACAGGGAAGACCCTTGCCTATGTTGAGTTTTGGAAACGGGGCTATAGATGTATTGATGTGGTCTCAGATGCACGGCAATGAATCAACGGCAACTCGGGCCCTTTTTGATCTTTTACATTTCATTGGAGATCAACAAGACACCCCTCGCGTTAAAAATATATTGAGTGCTTTGCGTATTCACATCATTCCTATGCTCAATCCAGATGGTGCTCAGGAATTTCAGCGTGAAAACGCATTAGGGATAGACCTGAACAGGGACGCTCTACGCCTCGTTTCTCCAGAAGCGCAAACCCTTAAGCGTATTAGGGATAGTCTAGATGCTGATTATGGATTTAATCTTCACGATCAAAGCAGGTATTACAATGTAGAGCGCACGCCAAAGCAGGCAAGCATTTCATTCTTGGCCACCGCCTACAATTATGAGAAAGAGATGAACGAGAAGCGCACAGATGCTGCTCAGTTGATCGGTTACCTTCACGCTATAAATGAACAATTTATACCCGGACACACAGGGCGGTACAATGATGACTTTGAACCACGCGCCTTTGGAGATAACATTCAATTATGGGGCACGCGTCTCATTTTAGTTGAAACCGGAGGATTCCCAGAGGATCGCGAAAAATCTATGGGAAGAAAAATGAATTATGTCCTTATAGGATCAGCTCTTGAGGCTGTAGCAACTTCTTCATTTGAGCAAGTAGAGGCATCAGTCTATTGGAATATTCCTGAAAACGACAGAAAACTTTTTGATCTTAAAATTGAGAAGGTTCTGGTTACTGTAGCGCAGCAATCGTTTGTCTTAGATTTAGGGATTAATTTAAATGAAGAGGATGTACAATCAGGTTTTGTACTTGATGCGAGTATAGAAGATAGGGGAGATCTCAGTACTTATTATGCCTACGAAGTAATAGATGCCGAGGGTTATGAACTCATTGTCCCAAAACGTTATCCTAAAAAAATTAAAACGAATAAGCAGAGAAATAAGCTCATACGTGAAGGATATGCCTTTAGTAGATTGAATAAAGAAGGAAACTTTGGATTTACCGGGCTTCAATCCGTCAAACCTTCATTAGAGGATGCCTATACACATGTTACCTTCTTTTTACAAAAAGACGGAAAACTAGAGATATTGGTATTGAACGGTGAAATAATAAAACTATCTGATTATTAGTGATTTAAATACCATTACTTAAATAATTTAATTTACCTTAATTAAATATTCAATACTTGAAACCTAAGTCTAACATAATCAAATACTTAGCCTTTTTTTCGATCTATACGATATGGGGATCCACGTATATGTTAAATAAAGTAGCGGTTTCAGAGTTACCACCGTTTATGTTGGCAGGGATTCGATTTTGTACTGCTGGAGTGCTCATGCTATTTCTTGCGCGTTCACTAAAGAAGGATATCCGAATCTCATTACGACAGATGAAAAATAGCATGATTGCAGGCTTCTTATTCCTAGCGATCGGAAACGGTGTTGTCGTATGGGCTCTCTCTTACGTAGACAGTGGTTTCGCTGCTCTCGTTATTGCTTCTCAACCCTTGATTGTTTTGTTGCTACTTCGCATCATTGAAAAGAAACCTATCAAAAAACTCTCATGGATAGGTGTCGGTATAGGATTTATAGGGATGCTCTTGTTGGTAACGCAAAAGCAAATTAGACAAGATGAATCTAGCCTTTTAGGTATACTCATGATTATAGGCTGTGTCATCACTTGGGGTTATGCTAGTATTTTTGTGGGTAAGGCAGACTTGCCAAGAAATTATTTAGTGAATTCGGGATATCAGATGGTCTTTGGGGGAATCAGTCTAGTGCTGATGAGTCTTATTAAAAATGAAGATTGGATTATTCCAACGCTTTGGAGCACCCCAGTACTATGGTCAATGTTGGGCTTGATCGTGTTCGGAAGTCTTGTGGCGTTTACATCGTTTAATTATTTATTGAAAACGGTGAGTCCTGAAAAAGTAGCTACCTCAACCTATATCAATCCAATCGTTGCTATGATCCTAGGGGCTGTAGTACTGAATGAAACCTTAAGTGGCCAAAGCATAATGGCTGCATTAATTTTGTTGACAGGAGTTTATTTCATCAATATGAAGCGTAGTCCGGCCGTATACCTAAGAAGACGCGCCATGCGAAGAATTCGTAATATCTGAAATAGTCCTATAATTTATATTATGTAAAATAGAAAATATGAGTATCTCACAAGTACCTTCAGTAAATCTCACCCACTACGTTTCAGGCGATCGCAATGACCAACTACGATTTATTGAAGAAACAGGTAATGCTTTTTCGACTATCGGATTTGTAGCACTATCAGGACATTACCTAGATCAAGAACTCACGGATAACTTATACCGCGTAGTAAAGGAATTCTTTGCGCTGCCAGAAGAAACTAAAAAGAACTACGAAATAGAAGGCTTAGCCGGCCAACGTGGCTACACCTCGTTCGGAAAAGAAACCGCAAAGGGTTTTAAAGTGCCAGACCTAAAAGAGTTTTGGCATTTCGGTCAATACTTGGATCCTGATGGTATTTATCCTCCCAATTGCATGGTTAAAGAGCTTCCTGAGTTCAATACCTATGGCCAATTAGCTTTTGAGGCTTTAGAAAAAACCGCTTTAGAGCTTCTAAGGGCACTATCAGAATACCTAGAACTACCAAAGCATTACTTTGACGAATTCATCATTGGTGGTAATTCTATTCTACGCCCTATTCACTATCCTCCCGTCGGTCAAAACGCCCAAAATGCAGTTCGCGCTGCGGCACATGGAGACATTAATCTGATTACGCTATTGATGGGAGCTCATGGTAAAGGTTTGCAAGTACAACGCTTAGATGGAGAATGGATCGACGCCATCGCCGCTCCTGATGAGCTTATGATTAATGTGGGTGATATGCTTTCAAGACATACAAACAATCGTTTAAAGTCTACCATTCACCGTGTTATCAATCCAGAACGTACTCAGAACGCGTCTAGATATTCTATTCCGTTCTTTATGCATCCTAAACGCGATATGCCACTGAACGTCTTACCTCACTGCATCAGCGAGGAGCACCCCAAACAGTACGAGGATATTACCGCTGGAGAATTTCTAAACGAACGCCTACGTGAATTAGGATTGATGAAATAAGCTATGGATCTATCAGATCAACTTAAAAATCTATTTCCCGATCACATTCCTGAAGATGATGCAGATACTGGATCCACTCATACCTCCCTACCCTTTTACATTCATCAAACCCCACCTTTAGAATGTGTTTATGAAAAAAGAAAGGGAAAACCTACAACGGTGATTAAAGGGTACCAAGGAGCGAATCAAGACTTTAAGCAGTTAAGCAGTGCCCTAAAATCTATGCTTAATGTAGGCGGAGGAATTGCTCAAGAAACTATCGTTATCCAAGGAGACTACCGAGATAAAATAATGACCTATTTAAAAGAGTGTGGGTTCACTGTAAAGCGGGTTGGTGGGTAATTTCCAATCTATGGGTTTAAGGTGATGTTTTTCTAAAAATTGATTGGCTTTATTGAAATGATCGTTTCCGAACCATAAGCCTCTATTAGCACTTAATGGTGAGGGATGTCCTGATTTTAGAATCAGGAGGTGATTTTGATCCAAAAATGGGACTCCTAATTTTTGAGCTTGGTTCCCCCAAAGCATAAGCACCATAGGCTTCTTCATCTCTACTAAAAAAGAAAGTGCCTTTTGAGTGATTCGCTCCCAACCCATTCCTTTATGACTGTTTGGTAAACCGCATTCAACAGACAAAACAGTGTTAAGTAAAAGAACACCTTGATCTGCCCAATACGTAAGGTCTCCATTGCTTACCGCCTCATTACCGCTCTCTTTGAGTATATTCTTTAGGGATGCCGGAATATGTCCTTTTTTTGCCGTTGAGAAGGCCAATCCATCGGCAATGCCTGGTGATGGATAGGGATCCTGACCAAGTATAATTACCTTCACAGCTGATGCATCACAACGTTCAAATGCACGAAAAATGTTGTCTGCAGGAGGCATGCATTGATGCTCGCTATAGGCTTCTTTGATAGCTGTCTCTATTTCTTGAATGCGACTAGAGATTTCCTCGCTACTTAAGAACTCATTCCAACCTTGAATGGGCAATTTAAAAAACACAGTTAAAGATAGCCAAAGCCTGTATCTTTGTGCTCCTAAGAATGAATGCAGTTTTTAAAAAGGCCCTTGTAGATCTTGAGTTTGATGCTGTTTGCAATCAAATAGCCCTTCTATGCACCAATGAGAAGGCAAAAGAAGATGCAGTTGCACTACCCATTTACTTTTCAGAAGATGAGGTAATGCGAACACTACGCTATACTTCAGAATATCTCTCGAGTTTTGAGAATGAAAACCGTATTCCAAACCACGGGTTTGACAGCATTAGCGAAGAACTCGGATTATTGAGAATTGAGAATACAGCTATTGAGCCTGAAGGGCTTCAGCGCATCGCACAAGTTTGCACGCTTTTTGAAGCGCATTACAAGTTCTTTAAGAAATTCAACACCTACTATCCTACCCTAGCTTCTAGGCTTGATTCCCTAGTGTATGAGGCGGAGATCAAAAAACAAATTGGTGAGGTAATAGATCGTTTTGGGGTTATCAAATCGAATGCCTCTCCTGTATTAAACGACTTAAGGCGCTCGATTAATGAGGTGCGCGCAAAAATCAACCAAAGTTTTGGTGCCTCATTAAGTCATTACACCAAATTGGACTACCTGGATGACATCAGAGAATCAGTGATTGAAAATCAACGGGTTTTGGCGGTGAAAGCCATGTACCGTAGAAAGGTCAAAGGAAGTCTTCTAGGGTCATCTAAAACAGGATCTATTGTTTATATCGTTCCTGAATCTACCCAACAGCACTCTCGTGCATTGGCCGATTTACTCTACGAAGAAGGTCAAGAAATTAGAAGGATCTTATTGCTTCTCACATCATTTATACGTCCATTTCGCAGAGATCTAGAGCTATACACACGTTATCTTATTCAGATTGATATTATTGCAGCAAAAGCGAGGTACGCTCAAAAGATCAATGGGATTATGCCTGAGGTGAACTCATCGCAACACTTGTTTTTAAAGGATGCTTATCATCCATTGCTTCTTATCCAGAATCGTAAAGAAAACAGAGTGACAAAACCTCAAACCATTGAGCTTCATCCTGAAAATAGAATTATTGTTATTTCTGGACCAAATGCGGGGGGTAAGAGTATTACGCTTAAAACCGTTGGACTCCTTCAGCTCATGATTCAAGCTGGGATACTAATACCTGTTCACAGAAGCAGTACAGTATGCTTGTTTGAAAATTTTATGACCGATATAGGCGATAATCAGTCTATTGAAAACCACCTTAGCACCTATAGCTTTAGACTCAAAAATATGCGACAGTTTTTGCAGAAATGCGACGAGTCTACCCTGTTTTTGATTGATGAATTTGGTACAGGTTCTGATCCAGAACTTGGCGGAGCTCTTGCTGAGGCGTTTTTAGAAGAATTTTATGAGCGCAAATCCTTCGGCGTAATTACTACGCATTATTCGAATCTTAAATTATTGGCAAACGAGCTAGAGCATGCTACTAATGCGAATATGTTATTCGATAATAAGAGCCTTGAGCCCATTTATCAATTGGTTTTAGGTGAGGCAGGTAGCTCATTTACATTTGAGGTTGCTGAAAAGAACGGTATCCCCTACCGCTTTTTGAATCGAGCAAAGAAAAAGATTGAACGCGGAAAGGTTCGATTTGATCAAACCATAGCAAAGCTTCAGAAAGAGCGCTCAAAGATGACTAAGACTGAATCAGCCTTAGACGAGCAGGCCCAACGCGCCAAAAAAGAGGCAGAGCGACTCGAGAAACTCAATGAAAAACTCGACGACAAATTGAGAAGTTACCAACAATTATACGATTACCACCAGCGAATGATTCAGCTTGGTCAAAAGCTTGATGAGCTATCGGAACGCTATTTTGTAGATCAAAAGAAGCGGACTCTGATCAGTGGGGTCTTACATTTGGTAGAGACTGAGAACAGTAAGCGAAAGAAGAAAAACGCTACAGAAGTTAAAGCCGAACGAAAGACTAAAAAGGTTCAAGAGCGGTCTCTAAAGCAAGAAATCAAAGAGCTGCCCAAACAGTCAAAGCCCAAGACCGATAAAACGAAAAAAGCCAAGCCGAATATTAAGAGTTTTAAAATTGGGGATCGTGTTCGATTAGAGGAGAGCAAATCAACTGGAACGATAGATGCTATTGAGAAGGAAATTGCGACAGTCAATTATGGTATGTTCACAACAAAGGTTCATTTGTCGAAGCTAGAAAAAACGTAATGGATGCCCCTACTATCATCTACGACTCAACATGTGCTTTTTGCTCGGGCTCTATAGAATGGGTGGCCAAGCGAGATCCAAAACACTACTTTAACTACGCCTCATCAACATCTGAATTAGCGATTGATTGGATGAAATCTAGAGGTGTAAACCCTATTCTGGCCGATAAAACGGTGATTCTGGTTGTGCCTAAAGAAGGATGGTATATACGTTCTGAAGCCTTACACAGGATCTGTATAAAACTTCAGCCCAAACCGTGGTGGAACTTTATTTTCAATCTACTTCCTTACTCTTTTCTCGATATCGGATATAAGATTATCGCTTATTTCAGAAGCTCGATTAGATGATCTAGTCGTTGATCTACAGGCTCTTGACGATCAAAGGAATGACTCATGTATTCAAGCGACGAAAAGAGGCCGTTTGATTTTAGGTTCTGTACAAGCGCTGCGTATTCTGAGGAGGTCTTTCCCGAAAAAAGTAGGTCTTTGTCTAAAGCGTTACGCTGTTGGTAGAGCTCCACAAATCCGGGTAAATACAATCGATCTTTTGTAAAACCACCTCCACGATAAAGGCGTGTGACCATATTAAAGGCTCTATCATTAGAAAGCCCAAATGTTTTGGTAAGGGCGTCAAAGGCTTCTACAAAGGTCACTCCTTTCACCACATAATCGGCCGTAATCACTCTTAAGGCTAACTCAAATAAGCGGTCATAGTCTAGAGCTCCACAATAATATTCAGATAATACGGCGAGTCCCTCTTGAGTTTGTACGTTAAACGGAAATCCCAAAGAAAAGATTTTTAATTGCTGCTTTTCTGCATTGAAGGTGGTCACGAGATGTACCCCGATTTCGTGATGAGCCAACGACTTAAGTTCTTGAGCCGAAAAACGTTCTCCCTTCTTGATCAATACGGCTTTTTGGCTATTACTCACCATAGCCTTAGAACTCATGTGTGTCACCGCTTTTACAGTGACCTCGAATCCGTAATTTGATACAAACTCTTTCATGAATTGCACTGCTTCTTCCGCTGAGAAATTTTTGATTGCGGGAGTTTGGTCGTTAAAATTCGGAGCTGCGTTCACTATAATTGAAGCCCACTCTAATTCCTTCTGTGTTGGCGCTCCAAAAGTTTTCAAACTTGATCGCAAAAAGAGAGGTTCTTTCCCTACATGTTGGAGGCAATCCAAAACACCACTAAAATACCATCTAACCTCCTGATAAAAGTCTGCAACACCTTGTTCTTCAATTTTTTGGATTTTTAATTTGAAGAGTTCCTTCCGAATGCGCTCAATATTAAGTGGGCATTTGGGGTATCTAAATTGCGGAGACTCGATAAACTTGCTTTTAAAGAACTGCTGTTTGACCTTCTCAGTATTGATTGGATTTATGTAGAGCAACAATTCTACTTTTCCGAGAAGTTTATGCAAGCTCGAGTCAATCTCCTGAAGTTTCTCAAATGCTACCTTCATAAGCTCAATTAGCACGCATTTGATCAACTACCATTTGCATCTTAGTGGTGGTGTCTTGAATAGCGTTCTCATACAATTCACCTGTAAGCTCATCGCAATAAAACTTTTTAAATTCAGTGGCAAATACTAGTACATTTTTATAGTGCGTAGAGAGGTGTTTCAAGAACGCCCCTTTACCATAAAATGTATCGTTTTCAGCCACCCAGTAGGTATCAAATACTCTGGTGAGTGTCTTGAGATAAGTATTCATTACGCCGCTCCATTTCTGCATGTCGATTTGACTTGTTCCAATATTAATTTCAGGAACAGCTCTATCCCATCTTTTAAAATTATAGCTATGAATATCGAAAACCAGTATAGGTTGTTCAGAGAAATAGTTGACAAGGGACTTTACAAGGCAATCTATTACCTGATAACATCTTCTATACCGTTTTAAAGCCTCTTCTCGCTCTTTGGCAGTAAGCGGACGACTCCAAATAGTTTTTCCCCAGGCGGTTTCATAAACTGCCTCTGATTCTGTTCGATTCAGATCGTAATAATACCTGCTGTCTAAGCCCTTAAACAAAATGGGTATATCTCCTAAAAAACGTGCTGTACAAGGATCTTCCTCGTACCAACGCTCTTGCTCTGAAAGCACGCAATTCTGCTGAAGATGATGCGGAAAGTGGTGTCCGTCATGTATGGCAGCCCCTATTATGGGTTCGTAGGAGGAAATTTTAAGGTGAAAACAGTGCTCTGAGTCTATAGCCTCAAACGGTATTCTCTTTGCGATCAACGCACAAATCTCTTCTAGAGATAGTTCTTGTTGCATAGTACTTCTCTATGAATCTTGAACCTCAGAGCGCAATTTTGAGCGTCTATTGATCTTAAAGAGCATATCATCTACTTTCTCCTCAATAAAATCGATCACCTTTCTTTGAACCTTTGTCTTGTTCATTTTATTCACCGGCACTACTCCACCAGGAGACATCACATTCACTTCAATAAGCTTACCATTGATAACGTCTATCCCTACAAAGTATAACCCGTCTTTAACGAGTTTAGGACCAATCTTCTTACAAATAGTCAACTCGTGTTTGGTCAAACTGTGCTTTTCATACGTTCCTCCTACAGAAAGATTTGAACGGTGGTCTTTAGCATCTGGAACACGACGGACCGCACCTATAGGCTCTCCATTAAGGAGTAAGATTCGGATATCTCCTTTCTCAGCTCCTTCAACGTATTCTTGCAATATCACATAGTTTGAAGAGCCGTCTGAATTGGTCAGGTAAAAGTCAAGGAGTGAATTGATATTTTTCATCGCTGACTTTTCAATGAGTATAACCCCTGAGCCCCCGTAACCATTGAGTGGCTTCAAAATCATTTTATCTGATTTTGACTCTTCTATTTGACGCACGAGATAGTCCTTGTTTTTAGAAACGTGCGTATTGGGTATCACATCTTCATGAATATTACCAAAGGCTGCTGTATACAACTTGTTGTTCGCCTCTCTTAAACCTTCAATAGAGTTAAGGATGAATACATCGTCCTTAACACTATCTAAGAAATTGAGCATCAACGGATCCATGGGTGGATTTGCCCGCATAAAGATGCAATCAAATCCGGCTAGAGGAAGCATTTGGTGTCTGAAAGAACACCCCTTGTAAAAGGTTTTGATGCTTGCCGGAACCTTATCAGGACTTTTTATCACCTGACAAAAAGCAGATGTAACACGATCTCGAATGGTCAAGTTTCCGGGTGTACAAATCGCAACTTTGTGTCCTCTTGAAACACACTCGTGAATAAAAGTAAGGGTGGTATCTCGTTCAGGGTTAATGCTTTCCCATGGATACATTAAAAAACAGATGTACATAAAATAGAGCGTGTTACTTTTTAATTGCGTCTAAATGATCGTCCCAATTTTTAGGTTTAGGATCATGTAACTTATTCAGCTTTTTAGCTACAATAGAGGCTACGGTTGCATCACCCGTCACATTTACCACTGTTCTGCACATATCTAATGGCCTATCAACAGCAAAAATCAAAGCCAGTCCGATCGCTAACTTTTCTGACGGAAAGCCAATGGATTCTAAAACGATAACTAACATGACCATACCCGCTCCCGGCACTGCAGCTGCTCCAATGGAAGCCAATAAGGCGGTCAATATAATCGTTAATTGGTTGCCTAAAGTTAAATCAAAGCCAAGTGCTTGTGAAATAAAAACTGCTGCGATAGCCTGATACACACTGGTTCCATCCATATTGATTGTAGCACCCACAGGTAAGACAAAACTGCTCACCTCCTGATCTACACCTACGTGCTCTTCAAGACGTTCCATGGTTACCGGAAGGGTTGCAGCACTAGAGGAGGTTGAAAAAGCCAACAATTGCGCTGGACTCATTTGTTTGATAAACCAGAAAGGATTTTTTTTCACAACGAACTTGACCAATACCATGTAGAATAAGATCATTACGAATAGCCCGAAGACGAGTAAGAATGAATACTTCATTAAGGCCACAAGTAGCTCAGGATTGTTACTAGAAACTACTACGCTTGATAATAATGCAAACACCGCATAGGGAGCAAAGAGCATGATCAAATCGACCATCTTTAGTATCACATCATTCAGTGTATCAAAAAGCTGCTTTATCGGTTTCGCCTTCTTCTCTCCAATTAAGAGCATTGAGATGGCGAAAAAAATGGCAAAAAAGATAACCTGAAGCATTAAGCCATTGTTCGAAAGCGCTGCAAATAAATTATCGGGTACCATGTCGACTACAAACTGAAGTGGTCCGGCTTCTTTTTGAGCGCTAGCTGTGGCAATCTTTGAGGTAACCCCACTGTCTGAAGCGTAGGTATCTGTTAAGCTCGAGATTGTTTCTTCACTAATTCCATTACCAGGATTAAAGGTATTTACCAATCCAAGACCGATAAAAATAGCGACAACGGTGGTCATCATGTAGAGTCCAAAGGTGCGAAGCCCCATATCCTTAAACTTGGCAATGTCCTTTAAATCTGAAATCCCTTTAATCAGAGAGGCTAGGATTAGCGGTACTGCAATCAGTTTCAACAGACGCACAAATATGGTTCCAATTGGAAGGACCCAATCTGAAACGAAAGATGAACCCCAATCGAAGAAGGTCATTACAAAGCCAAAGATGACTCCGGCTACCATTCCAATCACGATTTTCCAATGCAATGCCATAGCTATTAAATTTTAGAGGTTTTTGCCATCATAATGTGATCTGCGAGCACCAATGCGGCCATAGCTTCTACTATAGGCACGGCTCTCGGAACCACACATGGATCGTGACGACCCTTGCCATGGTTGGTTTCAATCTTACCCTCATTGGTGAGTGATTCGTAGGATTGTAATAGAGTTGCCACCGGCTTGAAAGCTACGTCAAAATAAATATCCATGCCGTTTGAGATGCCTCCCTGAATTCCTCCACTGAAATTCGTTTTTGTGGTACCATCCTCGTTGAAATAGTCATTGTGATCACTTCCAAGCATAGCAGCCCCCTCAAATCCACTTCCATAAGCAAAGCCTTTTACTGCATTTATAGAAAGCATAGCCGCCCCTAGATTGGCATGTAACTTTTCAAATACGGGCTCACCCAATCCAACCGGCACATTTTGAATAACACATCGTATCACACCGCCTACAGTATCGCCTTTCTTCTTAACCTCACTGATATAGGAGATCATTTTCTCAGCCATTCCTGGATCCGGACAGCGAACTACATTTTCTTCAGCACGCTCAAGTTCTAACTCTTGATAGGGCTGTTCTAACTTTAAAGAGCCCACTTGGATGACAAATGCTTTAATGGCTATGGGGCTTATGTATTGTTTAGCAATTGCACCGGCCACCACTCTAGATACCGTTTCTCGCGCAGATGAGCGACCTCCTCCTCTATAATCTCTAAAGCCATATTTCTTATCGTAAACAAAATCGGCATGAGAGGGTCTATACGAGTTTTGTATGTGCGAATAGTCCTTTGATTTTTGATTGGTATTCTGAATAGTGAAACCGATGGGCGTTCCGGTTGTTACGCCTTCGAAAATTCCTGAGTGGAAAACTACTGCATCAGGTTCTTTTCGTTGTGTAGTTATTTTAGATTGACCTGGCCTACGCCTTTCGAGGTCTTTTTGCACCATTGATTCATCGATACGAACTCCCGCAGGGCATCCGTCGATTATACCTCCGAGCGCTGGTCCGTGCGATTCACCGAAGGTTGTGAGCCGAAATAAGTTCCCAAAACTATTTGAGGCCATGGAATACGAATAAGGTTGAGCAAGCTAAAATAGCGCACTTTTTCTAGAAAGCCTTGTTAACGATTTATTATCACAGCCTTCATGATTAATTAAGTTTTGTGTGATGTACACTTCAGTAATTTCGATTTTGCAATCATATCGTATTGAAAAAAAGAAAAATAGATATTTCTGTCATCTCTGACGTTCACTTAGGAACCTATGGATGTCATGCAGATGAACTCCTCACCTATCTCAATAGCATTGAGCCCAAAAAGCTTATTCTAAATGGTGATATTATCGATATTTGGCAGTTTCGCAAGCGATTTTTTCCTTCCTCTCACCTCAAAGTATTAAAGAAAATTATCGGTATGGCTTCAAAGGGTACCGATGTCTATTACATTACTGGTAATCACGATGAGATGCTTAGAAAGTTTTCGGGACATTCTATGGGACGTTTCAAATTGGTAGATAAGTTGGTCCTAGAACTGGGTAATGAGAAGGCCTGGATCTTTCACGGTGATGTATTCGATATTTCTATTCAAAATGCCAAATGGCTTGCAAAACTTGGCGGATGGGGATACGATCTACTCATTCTTATCAATCGTTTCGTCAACTGGATCTTACTTAAGATGGGCCGTGAAAAGTATTCCTTATCAAAACGCATAAAAAACAGCGTAAAAGGTGCCGTAAAGTACATACAGAGCTTCGAAAAGGTTGCCGCTGAATTAGCGATAGATAATGAATATGATTATGTGATATGTGGACACATCCATCAACCAAAAAAGGAGGTTTACCAAAACAACAAAGGAAGAACAACCTATCTCAATTCTGGAGACTGGGTAGAAAATTTAACCGCACTTGAGTACAGCCTTAAACGCTGGAGGATCTATAACTATAATCATGACAAACTCTCTCCTTTCTTTGTGGACGAAGACCTAAAAGAAATGGACCTGGATGAACTCATCGCCTCGATTACTAAAAAAGAAGAAGGGCTAAGAAATATTGAAATTGTAGATGACTCAAGAGACGACGATTAGGTCTTTAAGGCCGTTGCCAACACCTCAATAGGATGCAATGCTTTTTTCTGAGTTCCGTCTTTTATTTGATGCCTGCAACTCGTTCCGTTGGCAACAATCAAGGTTTCTTCTTCAGCAGAGTTCACCGCCTTAAATAATTTCAAACCTCCTATTTTCATAGAAAGATCATAGTGCTCTTTTTCGTAGCCAAAAGAGCCCGCCATTCCACAACAACCCGTAGCCATTAAGGTGACCTCATAAAACGGAAAGGCATTTAGAAGATCAAAGGTGATCTTTTGGTTGGAATGGGCTTTCTGATGGCAATGTACGTGAACCTTTACTTTCCGATTGCGGTCAGTGAAACGATTCAGACTAATTTTTTCCGATTTCAATTCGTTTAATAGAAACTCTTCGATAAGAAAACTGCGCTTTTTTAAGGTCTCTACTAAGGGATCAGATAGTAAACGTGGGTATTCGTCTCGAAAACTAAGTATCCCGGAAGGCTCTAATCCCACAATAGGCAACTCACGCTCTAGATAAGGTTTAAAGACAGAAAGACTATTATTTGCGCATACTTTGGCTTGTTTTAAAAATCCTTTAGACAAGAAGGAGCGCCCACTTTCGGCATAAACAAGATGCAACCCATACCCTAAGCTGTTCAACACATCTATAGAAGCCTTAAGTAAAGAAGTGTCTAAATAACGGGTAAACTCATCAATATAGAGTACAATTTCTTGTTGAACTACATTGGGTTTCTTTAAAGAAGCATAATAAGAGTGATAGTTGAAAGCGTGTACTTTAGGTAGGGATCGTTTTTTTGCAATTCCGAGTGCCTTCTTTAACAACAAACCTACCGGACCTTTTAAAAGGGCATTAGACAGCGTTGGGGTGAAGGCTGCCAAACGATTTAATTGAGTGCTGTAGGCAAAAAATCGGCTTCTAATGGAGTAGCCATTCTGCTCTTGGAATTGAAAGAGGTACTCGGCCTTTAGTGTAGACATGTCTACATTTGAAGGACACTCGCTCGCGCAAGCTTTACAACTCAAACACAAGTCTAATGCGTCAACAACTTCTTTTTGATTAAAGGCTTCACTTTCACTTTGTTGGGTCATGAACATGCGTAAGGCATTCGCACGTGCACGCGTTGTATCCTTTTCATCTAAACTTGCATGATAACTCGGACACATTCCTCCTTTTGCTGATGCTGTCTTTCTACAATCCCCACTACCATTGCACTGTTCGACCGCACGCAGGTATCCTTGAGTATCAGAAAAGTCTAGGAAGGTGCTGATTTTAGGTTCTTTGCGCTCAGGCTCATAGCGCAAGTTGCGATCCATAGGATACGAATTGACTATTTTACCAGGATTAAAGATTCCATTAGGATCGAACAGTTTCTTGATTTCTTTGAAAAGTGTATAATTCTTTTCACCTACGAGTTCAGGCAGAAACTCCGCTCGAACAATACCGTCCCCGTGCTCCCCACTGAAACTTCCTTTATATTTCTTAGTCAAGCGCATTACATCCGTGGTGATCGCCCGAAATAAAGCAACATCTTCGCTCTTCTTTAAATTCAAAATGGGTCTAAGATGTAATTCTCCGGCCCCTGCATGGGCATAATAAACTGCCTTTTGATCATACCCTTTCATAAGGGTTGAAAACTCCATAATGAAAGGCTTCAAATCATTTAATGCCACGGCGGTATCTTCTATACAGGCTACCGCCTTTTTATCACCAATCATATTTCCTAAAAGCCCTAGTCCTGCTTTTCTCAACTCATGAGCCTTGTTAATATCCTCTCCCTGTAGAATAGGAGCTGCATAGCTTTCGGAGTGCTTTTCAATATGGAGAAGTAAAGCATTTGTTTTTTCTTCAAGAGCTTCTTCTGAATGAGCTCTAACCTCAAGCATAAGTAAGGCTTCAGGGTCATTCTCAACGAAAGAACGCGTTTCAGCGTACAACTTATTTCCCTTCGTGCAATCTAAAATCACCTTGTCCATCATTTCGCAGGTGTATAGCTCGTGTTCCATCACTATTGCTACATCTGACAAACACGCTTCCAAAGTATGGTAGTGAGTGACCACCATCGCCCCATATTCCGGGGGTAAGTGATCAAGCGCAACCTCTATTTCGGTAGTGAAAGCCAAGGTCCCTTCACTTCCACAAAGCAGTGGCGTAATGTCTAAATGCTGTCCAGAACTTGCATCTAAACGCGCTTTAAGCAAGTCGATGGCATAACCAGTATTTCTTCTATGAATCTCTGGTTTCGGAAAATTTGATCTGATTTCTTCACCGACTTCCTCTGGAGCAAGTAACGACTTCAATCCTTCTTCTATATGTTGACCAAATTCACTTTGATCAGTAGACGATGCTGTCCTCCCAAATTCATGGATCGTTGCATCTGAAAGTACGGTTCTGACGCGTAACACCTTATCACGTGTTACGCCGTAACGAATTGAGGTTGTTCCAGAACTATTATTTCCAACCATTCCCCCGATAGTGCACCGATTCGCCGTAGAGGTGTTCGGGCCAAAGAATAACCCAAAGGGCTTTAGATAAGCATTCAACTCGTCGCGGATGACTCCAGGCTGAACGCGGATCGTCTTATTCTTTTCATCAAAAGATAAAATCTGATTCATGTGTTTGGAGGTATCTACCACAACACCCTCACCAACACATTGGCCAGCCAAAGAGGTACCTGCTGCTCTAGGAATTAACGGCACTTGATTATCTTTCGCCCAACGCACAATGAGCTTTAAGTCTTCTTCATCTTTAGGAAAAGCAACTCCCATAGGAGTCATTTGATACACCGATGCATCGGTGGCATAGATCGCACGATAGAGTTCATCGTCTAAGAGTTCTCCTTTAAACGAAGCTTTCAATGCGCTAAAAATGCTTAAACTATTCATTTAATTTTTTCTATTTAACACCCAGAAAAACAATAACAGAGGCACCAACAATGCTGCAAGTAACAATGGATTTGAGAATAATGTTCCAGGCCTTAACAAAGCGGTAAATAAAAAGCCTCCTATGGCACCTCCGAAATGTGCTGCGTGTCCTATCCCATCATTGTTTTTGTACATTCCGTAGACAGAATACATCAAAAACCCAAAACCAAAGAGTGGTGCAGGAATAGGGAGTGGTATGGGCATAATCATAAGCTGCATTCCGGGATATAGTAATATTGAAGAATAGACTATACCAGAGACAGCTCCCGAAGCGCCAACTGCAGAGTAATAACTATCGTTTCGGTGTACCCAAAGGGTGAAGAGGTTTCCAAATATTAAGCTCAGCAGAAAAACCGAATAAAACTTCCACCCGCCTAATAAGCCATAAACGGTTGGGGCGAAAAAATAATAACTAATTCCATTAACAAGAAGATGCCAATATCCAACATGTAAAAATCCAGAACTCAACATGCGATACCACTGTCCTGAACGAATAGCGTTGATACTGAATGTATAGCGGTTGAACCACTCCTCATCATTAAACCCTTTTAATGAAATGAGTGCTATAAGCACTAATAATAATGTAGTCGGATGTGATAGTGTTTGAAGCATCGTATAGGCTTCAAATATACTTATCTTTACCCGCCAATATGATAGCCTTCCTCGTATTTATTCTGGTACTTCCTTTGATCTATACCCTATCGTTGGCGCCCTTTTCTATTCTTCACGGACTAGCGCGATTGTTGTCCTTTTTACTCAACACTGTTTTAAACTACAGACGAACTCTGGTCGAGGAGAACATAGCAAAGGCTTTTCCTCAATACTCCTCCAAGCAAATCAAAGAAATCTCTAAAAAGTTTTACCTGCACTTCTCAGACCTCTTTATTGAAATTATCAAGGCCATAACCTTGAGCAATCGCGCCTTTAAAAAGCGCTACACTGTAAGTGGTTTTGATCAAATAGAACAGGTTCTCAATCAAAATAGATCTGCCATCATTATGGCAGGTCATCAAAGCAATTGGGAATGGACCTCGGCCTTATCGCTCTACACAACGCATCGTTTTTATGCCATTTACCAGAAAATAAACAATAAGTATTTTGACGCTTTTATGCGAAAAAATAGAGCAAGAACAGGTCTACATCTTCTCCCCACCTATCTCACAAAGAAGACCATTGCCGAGCATCACGAAAAGAAAGAAGTTGGACTGTATGGATTTCTAAGCGACCAATCTCCAACCCTTAAAAAAACTAAGTTGTGGACTGAATTCTTCGGGCGCTACGTACCCGTGCACACAGGAGCAGAAGAATTGGCACGAGAATTCGATTTAGCGGTTTTTTATATGGATTTAAAAAAGGTAAAGCGCTCCCATTACCACGCCCATTTCTCGCTACTTGCTGAGCATCCAGCGACATTAGAACCTTTTGTGCTTACCAAAAAGTTTTTGTCAAAGGTCGAAACCAGTGTAAAAGAACAACCTGAGACCTATTTATGGACGCATCGTAGGTTCAAGCACGAGAGAATAAAAGAAAACTCCTAGAATTCAGCGCTTATTTCACTCATCATCTTTTTGAAATCTTCAGCAAGCGCATCCGCTTGATTCTGAGTTTTAGCCTCGGTATAGATGCGAACAATTGGTTCAGTGTTAGATTTTCTGAGATGTACCCAGGACTCTTCAAAATCTATTTTTACTCCGTCAATAGTAGAGGGTTTTAGATGCTTATAGCGCTGAGCCACTTCATTTAAAACCTTCGATAACTCTTCGTCCTTGAGCTGAAGCACTAGCTTTTCTTTGGTCATAAAATAACTTGTATAAGAAGTCCGAAGCGTTGAGACCGCAATCTCTCTTTCGCTTAACAGCATCAAGAAAAGAGCGATTCCAAGTAGGGCATCTCGTCCGTAATGATTCTTTGGATAAATAACCCCTCCATTTCCTTCGCCTCCGATCACCGCACCGACTTCTTTCATTTTAGCCACCACATTAACCTCTCCTACGGCCGAAGCATGATAGCTAACATCATAGGAAGCCGAGAGGTCTTTAAGTGCCCGTGTAGAGGATAAGTTAGAAACACATGGCCCTTTTGTCTTACTCAAAATGTAATCCGCACAAGCCACCAAAGTGTATTCTTCACCAAACATTTCTCCTTTTTCATCCACTATAGCCAGTCGATCGACATCTGGATCAACAGCAATTCCAAAATCGGCTCCCTCTTTCTTTACCGTTTGCATTAACTCCTGCAAGTTGCGTTCTAATGGCTCTGGATCATGAGGGAATTTTCCATGTGGCTCAGAAAACAACTCAACAACCTCTGCTCCTAAATCACGCAATAAAACCGGAACTGAGATTCCTCCACTTGAGTGAACACTATCCGTAACAACCTTGAATTTTTTAGAACGTATAAGTGACGGATCTATCCCATCAAGTTTCTTGATCTTCTCTATGTGCTTTTGAATGTAGCCAAGCTTTAGCGTATGTTTTCCTAACGCATCGTAACTGCAGTAAGTGAAGGCTTCATCTTTAGCAATTTGAAGTAATTTTTGACCGTCTGCCGCACTTAAGAATTCTCCGTGTTCATTCAATAACTTAAGGGCATTCCATTGGGCAGGATTGTGGCTAGCCGTTAAAATCACGCCGCCATGCGCCTTCTCATTCACTGTGGCAAATTCGACTGTTGGTGTAGTAGACAACCCTAAATCGATTACATCGATCCCCATACTTATAAGTGTATGCATCACTAAGCCTTGGACCGTTTCACCAGAGACCCTAGCATCTCGTCCGACCACTACCTTGATTTCTTCAGCAGCCTTATGCTTTATTTGAATCATTCGGGCAAATGCGGAGGTAAACTTTACAACATCTAATGGAGTCAGATTATCACCAGGACTGCCGCCTATCGTCCCCCTTAGCCCTGAAATTGATTTAATTAAAGTCATAATTGCTTGGTGTTCTTCAAAGATACCCTAGATTTCAATTAAATTAGGTCCGTTAATAAGGCTATTATGCGCATCACCACTATCTTTTTGAGTCTGTTGATCCTTTCAGGCTGTCAAAACCCCACATCGTCTTCTCAAGAACACTTCACTCAGGCCGCGGTTGTCAGCTCACGAATAGAGGCTTCAGAGATCGGAGCAGCCATTTTAAAGGAAGGAGGAAATGCTTTTGACGCCATGATTGCCACAGAATTGGCGTTGGCTGTTGCCTATCCTTTTGCAGGTAATATTTCTGGGGGTGGATTTATGGTATTTAGAAAGGCTGACGGAGCTACAGGTAGTCTTGATTACAGAGAAATGGCTCCTCTTAAGGCTGGGGCTAACTTTTATCTTGATGATAACGGAAATGTAATTCGTGGCAAAAGCACACTTGGTGCAAATGCTGTGGGAGTTCCTGGCACAGTAGCGGGACTTTTCGCTGTGTACGATTCGTTGGCGTCACTGCCCTTTGAACGCTTGATTCAACCTGCTATCGATCTTGCAAGAAAAGGAGTTGTTGTAACTGAAAATCAAGCGCGTCGCTTGGCCTATTACGATTCGTTATTCACCACCGTGAATGGACGTGTATTGACACGCTTTTCTGGTAGCGTGGCTGGAGACACCCTTGTGTATCCTGAACTTGCGTCTACTATGGAGAAATTAAGAGATCATGGACGTGATGTGTTTTACAAGGGAGAAATTGCCGAGAAAATCGCTGCCTTTATTCAAAGTAATGGAGGGATTATTGAGGTTGCAGATTTAGCAGCTTATGAGGCTAAATGGAGAACGCCTGTTTTCATTCATTTTAAAGGCTATGATCTAATTTCTATGGCCCCACCTAGTAGTGGTGGAATCACCATGGCTCAAATTTTCGGTATGCTAGATCGTCCTCTTACGCCTGAAATAGCCCTAGACAGTCCGGAATATATTCATTTGTTAACCGAATCGTTTAGAAGGGCTTATGCTGATCGCAATCATTTTCTTGGAGATCCAGACTTTGTGAGTATTCCTGCAAACGACATGAGCTCAAGTGAATATCTAGAAGAACGTATGGCTACTTTCAACCCTGAGAAAGCCACGCCTTCATCTGAGGTTACCCATGGTGAGATCACCCCGATATTTGAGTCAGATGAAACCACGCATTATTCCATTATCGATAGTTACGGCAACGCCGTGTCGGTAACCACTACTCTAAACGGAGGCTATGGTTCAAAATTGTTTCATGAAGAACTAGGCTTCTTCTACAACAATGAAATGGATGATTTTAGTGCAAAACCAGGCGTCCCTAATATGTTTGGTCTGATTGGCTCAAAGGCGAATGAGATTGCTCCCGGAAAACGAATGCTCAGCAGTATGACCCCTACAATCGTAGAAAAGGACGGTGAACTCTTTATGGTGATCGGAACACCTGGAGGCTCCACGATCATAACAGCAGTAGCTCAAACCTTCTTAAGGGCAGCGCTTTACAATAGACCGATGCAAGAGTCTGTGGATGCTGGACGTTTTCACCATCAATGGAAACCCGATATACTGATCCTTGAACCCAACCGCTTTAGTCCTGAAACTATTGAATCGCTTCAGGCGAAAGGACATCGAATTTCAGAAGAGACTAACCGCATCATAGGCAAGGTAAATGCACTAAAGATTCACTCAGAAAAAGGAATAGAAGTTGGAGCTGATTCAAGAGGGGATGAAGCTGCTGCAGGATTTTAATCGCTTAGACCTAGGCCTTACGCACCATGCGCTCCTTTAATTCGCGCATAGAATCTTTTAATTCGTTAAGTAGTTGTAGACTCTGATCTTGTTCAAGAACAAAAGTAATCTTGCTACTCACCTCCCATAGTTCTTGAATTTGGTAAGCATGGACCTCATAAGGTTCATAATTAGGATTTATCGATTGTAAGGTCAATCTGTTGTTCATTGGATACTGGATTACCTTTTTGACCATCACACTATCTTCAAGCACCACTACATACATTTTTGAAGGTCTTAGGGTATCTAATGACTCGACAGCTCTAGCTAACACCCAATCGCCTGGGTTTAAAGCTGGCATCATACTCTCTCCTTCTACCTGAAAACCTCTATAGGTAGCGTTTCTGAATTCTTTCAGTGGCAAATCGAACGCAGGTAATTTTTGATACCAATTTCTATCTAAAATATTCTGAGGATATCCTGCCGCTGCCTTAGCCTCTACGAGTAATACATTTTCCTTTTGCTCTGAGTTTACAGTGACTACCTTCGGAAGGGTCTGAACCGATTGCCCCCCTAAACGCATTTTATCGCTCGCCCCAAATAACCAAGAGGGATTGATGTTGTGCTCTTCATAAAGTTTAGCTACTACATAACCCGGCAGCTTCGTTTTTGCACGTTCTATATCCGCCGTTGAGCCACTCAGTCCTAAATAGCTTCCAAATTCAGACTGGGTAAAGCCTAATTCTTTTCGTAAAAGGGCAAATCTTTGCGCAGAATCTGATAAAGTCATGCCTTAAAAGTACGGATTTATTCCGAATGAATTAGGAAATATTCCAATAGTAATACCGTATTTTTGAATCAAATTTTCCGAATTGTCATCGATCCGCATTACCAATGCTAAAACCCATAATCTCAAGGATATCTCTATTACTATTCCTAGAGAGAAGCTTGTTGTACTCACTGGCTTATCGGGTAGTGGTAAATCTTCACTCGCCTTTGACACCATATATGCAGAAGGGCAACGCAGGTATATCGAAACCTTCTCAGCCTATGCAAGACAGTTTTTAGGCAATCTAGAACGTCCAGATGTAGACGCTATTGAAGGTCTTTCACCGGTTATAGCCATCGAACAAAAGACCACGTCCAGGTCACCTCGCTCTACGGTCGGCACCGTTACCGAGATTTATGATTTTCTTCGCTTGCTCTTTGCTCGGGCCTCAGACGCCTACTCTCCTGAAACCGGAAAGCGCATGGTTCGCTATACTAATGAAGAAATAGTTTCGCGTATTCTCGAGCAGTTCAGTGGTCAAACGGTTACTGTCCTTTCTCCGATTATCCGCTCACGTAAAGGACATTACCGAGAGCTCTTTGAAACCATTTTAAAACAAGGATTTCTAAAGGTTCGCGTAGACGGAGAAATTCAATCGATTCAACCGGGCTTAAAACTCGATCGCTACAAGATTCACGACATTGAAATGGTGATTGATCGCATCAGTGTGAGCAGCCAAGACATCAAGCGATTAACACAAAGTGTAGAACTTGCACTTAAAAAAGGGAACCAAGTGCTCATGTTAGAGACCGCTGAAGGTGAAATTCACTATTTCAGTTCAGCCCTTATGTGTCCCGAATCTGGAGTTTCTCTTGATATACCAGAACCCAATAGTTTCTCATTTAACTCTCCCAAAGGAATGTGTCCCTCCTGCAGAGGTTTAGGACAAATTAAGGTGATTGACACACAAAAAATGTTTCCCGACAAGAAGTTGAGTATTCGAAAGGGTGGCATAGGTCCATTAGGGAGCTTTAAAAAAAATTGGTCCTTTACCCAGATTGAACACATTGGTCATTTGTACAATTTTACCTTAGATAGCACCATTGAATCGTTATCAGAAGAGGCTAGAACTGCGCTTTTAAAGGGAATAAAGGAGCGCATCACCATTCCGTCTAAAACCCTAGGAGTCACAAGGGAGTATGCTATTGATTTTGACGGCTTAGAGACCTTTATCTTACAGCAATATTACGACTCGGATTCAGCCTCAATAAAGCGCTGGGCCTCGGATTTTCTTGAAGATGCACATTGTACCTCTTGCAATGGTTCGAGACTAAAGCATGAAGCTCAACTTTTTAAAATTGATGGAAAAACCATAACGGATTTAGTGAATTATTCTATCTCTGATTTACATTCCTTCTTTGAAAACATAGAAAGCAGACTTGAATCACAGCAAGCCGTCATTGCAGCGGATGTGCTCAAAGAGATCAAAATGAGACTGCGATTTCTCGACGAGGTCGGACTGAGCTACCTTACCCTTAATAGAAGTGCACGCTCTTTATCGGGTGGAGAGGCACAGCGGATCCGTCTAGCGACTCAAATAGGTTCTCAACTTGTTGATGTGCTCTATATTTTAGACGAACCTAGTATAGGACTGCATCAACGTGACAATATGAGACTTATTGGCGCTTTAGAGGAGTTACGAGATATAGGGAATTCAGTATTGGTAGTTGAGCACGACCGCGATATGATTGAATGTGCAGATCATGTGATCGACATTGGACCAGGTGCCGGAAGACATGGTGGAGAAATTGTATTTGAAGGATCTCCTGCAGAGATGAAGGCTACTAATACCTTAACAGCACAATACCTGAATAACCAAAAAAGTATTGCTACACCTTCTACACGCAGAAAGGGATCGGGAGATTTCGTACAACTCTCAGGATGCACCGGAAACAATTTGAAAAATGTAACCGTAAAAATTCCCTTAGGAACCTTAACGCTTGTAACAGGGGTTTCAGGCAGTGGTAAGTCTACGCTCATCAACGAAACCCTCTACCCTATTTTAAACAATCATTACTTCAATGGGGTTCAAAAACCTTTGCCCTACCTGAAGGTAAAGGGACTTGATCATTGTGATAAGGTTATTGACGTCAATCAAGCACCCATCGGAAGAACTCCAAGGTCTAATCCGGCCACCTATACGGGTGTCTTCTCAGAAATCCGTTCGCTCTTTGCTAAAACGACTGAAGCCGTTATTCGTGGGTACAAACCCGGACGCTTCAGTTTCAATGTTACAGGTGGACGTTGCGAAACCTGTGGAGGTGGCGGCCAAAAAGTGATTGAGATGAACTTTTTACCGGATGTATTGGTAGAATGTGAGACATGTCGCGGAAAACGCTTTAATCGCGAAACATTAGAAATCCGATACAAAGGCAAGAGCATTTCAGACGTGCTTGAGATGACCATTGAAGAGGCATGTGCTTTTTTTGAAGCCATTCCTAAGATTCACCGTATTCTGAAAACATTGAACGACGTCGGATTGGGTTACATCACCCTTGGACAATCTTCAACAACCCTTTCAGGGGGTGAGGCACAACGCGTTAAACTAGCCACAGAATTAGCCAAGCGAGACACAGGGAAGACTATTTATATCTTGGACGAGCCTACTACAGGACTTCATTTTGAAGATGTTCGGATTCTTTTAGAGGTGCTGAATAAATTGGTAAACAAGGGCAATACGGTCATTGTAATTGAACACAATTTAGACGTAATACGGCAAGCCGACTACATCATAGACGTAGGGCCTGAAGGTGGGGAAGCCGGTGGTTGCATTGTTGCTACAGGAACTCCTGAAGAAATCATTAAGGCAAAAGACAGCCTAACCGCTGCTTTCTTAAAAAATGAATTAGATTCGTTTAAACCCGTAGCCATAACATAATGTCATATTCAACCAAAGATTGGAACGAAATTAAGTCGAACGACTCATGGGCCCTGTTTAAGATAATGGGCGAATTTGTTGAGGGATACGATCGCATGGCCAAAATTGGTCCTTGTGTTTCTATCTTCGGTTCGGCGCGTACTCCTGAAGATACAGAGACATTTGCTTTGACCTCTGAAATCGCTAAAAAGCTTTCAGAACAAGGATTTGGCATCATTACGGGTGGTGGTCCTGGGATCATGAAAGCTGCAAACAAAGGGGCGACAGAAGCTAAGGGAATTTCAGTAGGACTAAATATTAAACTTCCTTTTGAACAGCATCCAAATGAATACATCGATATTGATAAGAGTATTTACTTCGACTATTTTTTTGTCCGTAAAGTGATGTTTGTAAAGTATGCCCAGGGCTTTGTTGTTATGCCAGGAGGTTTTGGAACGTTAGACGAGCTTTTCGAAGCCCTAACCCTCATTCAGACGCATAAAATTCAGCATTTTCCCATAATCCTAGTGGGAACTTCATTTTGGAGTGGGCTATTAGAATGGATTCAAAACACGCTTCTTGCTCAAAAAACCATTTCCAAAGAAGATTTAGATCTATTTAAGATGGTAGACACCGCTGACCAAGTCGTTGAAACCATACTAGAATTCTACAAAGGGAAAGAGCTAAGACCGAACTTCTAAATGAGAAACATTCTTCTGTTGTTGTGGTCTCTACTAGGAGTCGTACCTCTCCTTATCGCTCAAGAAAAGTGTGAATACACAACAATAGAAGCCTATTTATATCCTAATCACTCAGAAGAAAGCTTAGAGGTTCAGAGCATCGTACGTTTTAAAAATTCAGATTTCATTCGCAACGACACGCTCTATCTTTACGATTGGAATCACGCTTTTTCATCAAAAAATTCTTCATTAGGACGCGCCTTTCAACAGCGCTTTGACCGCGGTTTTCATTGGGCTCGGGAGGAAGAAAGAGGCTACACCACCGATTTAGAAATCTTACTCAATGGAGTGTCTCTGCCTTACGAGCGCATCGATTATGACGTTCTAAAGCTTGCAATTCAAGGTGCAGAAGAAGACTTTACTCTATTGGAACTCAATTACTCCCTCAAACTTCCTAGTTCTAAGTTTACGGGCTACGGTATTAATGAAGAAGGAACTTTGGTGTTGAAAAACAATTTGATCCTTCCTATTCCACTAGAAAATGGAAGTTCTCGAGTATATCATCATCAAAACAAAATCAATCAACGAACGGGTTTGGTCGCGTACACTATTCGTTTTGATCGAGGAGATAACCATTTTATTCATAGCGATTTATCTCCAATTTCGTATTTTGATTTTCAAGGAATAGTTGCAAGCCCACCCCTTTTCATTATTGATCACGACGACACGAGCCTCATTCATTATAGAACCTCTGAATGGTCTATACATCTCGATGATGAATTGATAAAAGGACTCTCCGAACCCAAACCGCATTTGAGCCGCATTATTGATTTCGTTGAAGATTACTTGCCAGGAACTGAAACGGACAATTTGGTTCTAACGGTTAATGAATACAATGAAGCTCCAATTTCTCTCATTGCAGATATCCCCGCACTCTTATCTCCCTATCCCGAGGGATTCATTGAAGAATTAAAACTTGTAAAGACGTTATTGCGCAAACAACTCCTGCTGAAGTTTGATAGCAATATGAGCGAGGAACACTTTTATTTAGACGGCTTTGTCCAATACCTCCTAGAACGCTACATCGAAACATATTATCCAGGAATTAAACTCATAGGAAAATTCAACAGATTGTGGCCGCTTAATCGCTACACTTTGGGAGAAATTCAGCTCAAAGACTACTTTAAATGGCTTGCCCGTTACATCGATAATAAAAACCTAGACCAGCCCTTATTAACGTCAACATCAGCGTTGTTAAATTATAATTACAGTATTGCTAATCCTGTCCGCGCGGCACAGCTCTTTCACATGAGTTTTAATCCACGAACATCACCTGAAAGTAGTGCTGCACTTTTAGATTTTCAAAGGGCATCTGCTCTTACACCCGGTGTTTCAGGTTTTGATTTGAAATGGTTTTTCAATCCTCAATCAACGGTACCAGTAGTATCGGAGCGCTTACTGCAAAACCGTCAACGAATTGATTTCAAATTCACGGATTTTAAGAGAGCGAAGAACAAAGATTCAATCCTTCTTCACTATAACGGCGCATACCCCTTACCGGTTAAGGTGTCGCAATACGTCGGTGATCAAGAGGTAGATTCTAAATGGATTTCTAATGAGAATCATGAAACTTGGGTTTCGTTCGACACCCAAAAGAGGTCACGATACATTGTCAACCCCGAATTGGAGTCTCCTGAATTTACAACCATTAACAACACCTATAATCCCCGAGGCGGTATTCTTAAAAAGCCAATAAAAATATTACCTATTACCGATCTTGACGACTTGAGATACAGTCAGTTATTCGTAACCCCACAAGTTTTATTTAACATTTATGACGGGGTATCTTTAGGTGCTCAACTCTCTAATAATACATTGGTTACTAAGCCCTTTGAATACGAACTATCTCCTTATTATTCTAGAAAAGAAAAGGCCTTGATTGGGGCATTTAAGTTTTCAAGTAATTTCTGGGTAAATGACAAGAATAGAAGTCGTATTTCAGCTGGTATTTTCGGGCTCAGTCAGCATTTTGACATCAACTCGAGATACAGTACCGTAACTCCTTATGTAGCGATTAGTCAAAATGTATCCGGAATCACTTCTAGAACGAACCAATCTTTTCTTGCTAGACTGCGATCTGTTAGCCGTTCTATAGACCAAAACAGTATTGAAACTCAACCCTTAGATAATCCGGATTATGTTGTGTTTAATCTGCGCTATCAAAAAACAAAACAAAGTCTTTTCGATTACCGCAGTCTTTTAGGGGATCTTCAGCTTACTCCAGAATTCATTAAACTCTCGTCCTCTACGGAATACCGAAAACTCTTTGACAACAACACTCAACTCAGCTTTCGTTTGTACGGAGGTGTCTTTCTAAAAAACATTCAATCCAATGGGTATTTTGATTTCTCTATCGGAAGACCCAATGACTATTTGTACGACTACAGTCTCATCGGTCGATCTGAATCAGAGGGATTGTCTGCACAACAGCTTATTCGTGGAGAAGGAGGATTTGTATCCTCTGTAGATCAAGGATTTTCAAATGGGGCTATTGCAGCGTCAAATGTAGCCGTCAACCTTTGGCGCTTCATAGAGGTGTACACAGAGCTTGGATACTTAAAAAACAAGGGTGAAAAAGCACGCTATTTATACGGTTCAGGACTGCGTTTAAATCTCGTTCCTGATTATTTAGAGATCTACCTTCCGGTTCACAACCATACGGGCTTTGAAGCCTTTGACAAAGACTATAGTTCAAAGATTCGGTTTGTCTTAAGTCTTGAAATAGAGACCTTAAGCAGATTGTTTACGCGCTCACTCTTCTAAGCCCCATAATTGTGTATTTTTGCCTGGCGCATTCTACGCGATCTTATGGGAAACAGCGAGATGACATTTCAAGAGTTTCGAGACGAAATTCTTAACGACTACAAGACTGCATATACGAGTCGTATATGTAGCATACTAGGGCGAAAAGAAGTGTTACTCGGAAGAGCGAAGTTTGGAATTTTTGGGGACGGAAAAGAGCTTCCTCAAATTGCCATGAGTAAGTTTTTCAAAAAAGGAGACTATCGCAGTGGCTATTACAGAGACCAGACCTTTCATCTTGCCCAAGGATTACTGACCCCTGTTTCTTTCTTTCACACGCTCTTTGGCACCACTGATTTAGAGCATGAACCCATGCACGGTGGACGTCAAATGACCGGACATTTTTCAAGCCCAATGTGGAACGATCAGGTGGGTTGGTTAGATCAAACACAACAATTCAACTCCACCTCTGATGTGTCTTCAACAGGTGGACAAATGCCACGTTTACTTGGTCTTGCCCAAGCGTCTTCATTTTATCGCTCGCAATCGGATAAGGTTGACTCGGCATATTTTTCAAACAACGGAAACGAGATTGCATGGGGAACCATCGGTAACGCCTCTACTTCTGAAGGCGTATTCTTTGAAGCCATGAATGCCGCTGCAGTAATGCAAGTTCCTATGCTAATGAGTGTATGGGACGATGAATACGGAATTTCAGTTGGCCCCGAGTATCACACGGTAAAACAAAGTATTTCAAAGGCGCTCAAAGGGTTTAAAAGAAACGACAAGTATAAGGGCCTAGAGATTATAGAGGTTAAAGGATGGGATTATGCAGCGCTTGTTGAAGCCTATCAGAAGGCTGAGCAGTTATGCCGGGAGCAACATATTCCTGTACTTGTTCACGTCATTGAATTAACCCAACCCCAGGGACACAGCACCTCTGGTTCTCATGAACGTTATAAGAGTGAAGAACGACTCGAATGGGAGCGCGAAAACGACTGTCTTAAGCGGTTCAAAGAATGGATTATTGAGAAAGGCTTTTCAGATGAAACAGCCATTGAAGAATTAGAACGCGAAATCGAAATTAACGTTGCTGAAGCCAAAAAAACAGCTTTCGCAGAGTTCCAGCAACCAGCCTTGCACTATAGAAATGAATTGATTCAGACTATTGAAAAGAATAACATTTCTTTAGAAGCACCTTTATCAGATAGTCTTAAAGCCTTGAAGGTGAAAAAATTGGTTTTAAAACGCGATGTACTTTCATTGGCTAAAGGAATGCTCATTAAGCAAGGATCACAGTTAAGTGCAGCTGCTAAACATTCACTCAATGAATTAATTCTCTCTATACAAGAAGCAGAACAGCGTCACTACAGTTCTGAATTGATAGATCATACCGACAAGGCTCTTATGAAGGTTCACCACCTTAAAGCAACCTATGATCAAGACGCAGAAACGGTTGATGGCCGACAGATCTTACTTGAAAATTTTAAAGCTATAATGCACCAAGATGCTCGAGTACTCATTTTCGGGGAGGATTCGGGGCAAATTGGTGGTGTGAATAAGTCTCTTGAAGGACTTCAGGAAATGTTTGGGGTCGAACGCGTTTTTGACACCAGTATTCGCGAAGCAACTATTATTGGTCAAGGCCTCGGGTTGGCAATGCGGGGGTTACGACCTATAGCAGAAATACAATATCTCGATTATATTTTCTATGCTTTGAACATCTTAACGGATGATCTAGCCACCTTAAGGTACCGCTCAGTTGGACAACAAATTGCACCTTTAATCATCAGGACGCGTGGACACCGTTTAGAAGGAATTTGGCATTCAGGTTCGCCCATGGGTGGTTTGGTACATTTGTTAAGAGGAATCCACATCCTTTCGCCTCGAAACATGACGCAGGCTGCTGGCATGTACAACGCACTCTTAAAAGCCAATGAACCAGGATTAGTCATTGAACCTCTAAATGCCTACCGCCTAAAAGAGAAGCTACCTAACAACCTTGGTCAATTCACTGTTCCGATTGGCGAGGTTGAAATACTATCAAACGGAACGGATATAACGGTAGTGAGTTACGGTTCAACATTGAGGATTGTACAAGAAGTCATTCATCAGCTTGAGACTTACGGAATCTCGATTGAGCTAATCGATGTTCAAACCCTTTGGCCCTTTGATCAAGCCAAGGCATGCGTTGAGAGTTTAAAGAAAACCAATCGACTCGCCATCATCGATGAAGATGTACCTGGAGGATACTCAGCCTTCTTACTGCAACAGATTCTTGAACACCAAGAAGGTTACCGATTTTTGGATAGCAAGCCTATCACTATAAGTGCTAAAGAACATCGGCCTGCATATGGATCTGACGGTGATTATTTTTCTAAACCCAATGCGGACGAGATATTTGAAAAACTCTACACTCTTATGTATGAGTCAAATCCGTCGCGATTTGAAAAACTATTCTAAGGTCGCATAACCAGACTCAATTCTTGATAGAGTTGAGCAGTGCTATTTGCTGAATTCACCTGTCCTACTCCTTTAGAAGCCAAATCAATTTGTTTTAATCCACTCATAATTCTAGTTAAACGCTTCATAGAATAAATTCGAGCTGCATTTTGATAATCTTTAATAAAATAAGGAGAGACACCAAGGGCTTTGGCCGCTTCAGCTTTATTCGAAAGTGCATGGTATTTAAACACCTTTGAAAAAAAAGACGAAAGCACCGGCAAAGTCATTTGAATGGGGTAATCCTTAGAGTTTTCTGAGAAATAGTTCAAAATACCTACGGCCTTTTGAAGCTGACCAGCACTGAGGGCTTTTTGCATCTCAAATACATTATAGTTTCTGTGAATACCCACATACTTTTCAATGTGTTCAAGTTTTATAGTAGTAAGATCAGGAATGGCAAGCTGTATTTTTTCGATTTCACTTTTGATGCGTCTAAGGTCCGCCCCTATAAACGAAAGCAACAATTGCTTCGCTTCAACATCCATCGCTATATTATGTTGCGATAAATGAGTTTCTAACCATCCAGGAAGTTCATTTTCATACAGGGGTTTACATTCATAAAGTCCTTGAAGCTTATCTACCTGTTTTACTATTTTCTTGCGTTTATCTATCGATCCGCTATGTATTAATAATACCAGTATACATTGAGGATTTGGATGCTCTAAATACGCCTCTAAATCAGCAAGTTGACGGATCAGACTTTGGGCTTGACGTACAATAACCGCAGTATATTCATACATCATTGGCAGTTGCCTGGCTCGTTCGACGACTTCACTCATGCTAGTGTCCGAACCATACAAAACCGTTTGATTAAAATCTCTTAAATCTTTTGGAATGACACGGTCTTCAAACCATTGACCAATTTCTTCTACAAAGAAAGACTCTTCGCCATATATCAGATAGCAAGGGGCGAACGTCTTCGCCTCAAGATGTCTTTTTAATTGCTCAAATCGCATAGGAAAATGGTACTTTTGATCGCCTTATGGAACTCGCCATTTTGAATTTACCCTCGGCTCGGTTTAGGGTTAAAAATACCGAAAACCGAACGCTCATCTGGGATAATATCCGAAAAAAATATCTCCCATTAACTTCAGAAGAATGGGTTCGTCAGCACTTTGTGCATTATTTGGTCCATCATTGTGGGGTAAGGCCTCAGCGTATTTTATTGGAAAAGAAAGTAATGACAGCAATGAAGGCTTCTCGATTTGATATTGCAGTCGTAAATAGCGACCGCTCCATTTCCCTAATTGTAGAGTGTAAGGCTAGTGAAATATCCCTTAATGAGGATGCAATAGCTCAACTTCTGCGCTATGCCTACGAATTAAAATCGCGATATTTAGCGCTGACCAATGGCATGCAGCACTTTTATTTTGAATGGGATTCAGATACATTAGAATACCATCAGATCAATTCGGCACCGACCCTAGTATAGTCCATGAAAGAATTAGCGATCGTTATTTTGAATTACAACGGAAGGAAGCTGTTAGAAGAATTCCTTCCCTCCGTCATTTCGCATTCTAACGAAGCCTCTGTTTATGTAATTGACAATAAATCTGAGGACGATTCTATCGACTGGCTTGAAGCACAATACAATGACCAGTTGACCATTATTCCTTTAGCTAAAAATCACGGATTCGCCGGAGGGTACAATGAAGGTCTTAAACGAGTAAATGAACCCTATTGGTGCCTGCTCAATTCAGATGTTCGCGTCACCGAGAATTATACCGTACGGCCTCTTGAACTATTAAAAGAGAATGCTACTATAGCTGCTGTCCAACCAAAAATTAAAAGCGAAAAGCGCCCGGACTTTCTTGAATACGCAGGCGCGGCAGGGGGATTTTTAGATTATTTTGGATACCCTTTTTGTCGTGGAAGGCTCTTTCAGCACATCGAGAAGGATAACGGACAATACGATGACGAAATAGAGGTCTTTTGGACCACAGGAGCATGTATGTTCATAAAACGCTCAGCCTTTGAAAATGTGGGGGGCTTTGACTCCGCTTATTTCGCACATCAAGAAGAAATCGATTTGTGCTGGAGACTTCACCACAAAGGCCTTAAATTTCTATACACCTCAAAAAGTACAGTCTATCATTTGGGTGGTTCAACTTTGACAAACCAGAATCCCTTTAAAACCTATCTTAATTTTAGAAACTCGCTCTTTACCTTAGTCAAGAACCTCCTTGCCTTTGAACTACCACTTATTATACTGAATCGACTGCTATTAGACGGTATTGCCGGAATTGTTTTTCTCTTTCAAGGTAAACCCAAGCACACCTTTGCAATTTTAAAAGCTCATTTCAGCTTTTATTATGCCCTCCCTCGACTCATGAAACAAAGGCGTAGCATTCAACCTAAGTATCGAACTCGAAAACCTTTATCTATTGTAATTCAGCACTTTGTGCTAAATCGCAAAAAGATTTTAAAATACTAGGAAGGTATTCTGTGTTTGGCAAAGTATTTGCTACTTTTAAGGGTGAAAAATATATTCTCATGAAATTAAAAGTTTTAACTGTTGCAATTGCTGCACTCACTTTAGGGTCTTGTGTCTCTTCAAAACGATTCAATACCGTAAACAAAGATTTAGAAAGTACAAAGGCTGAATTGGCTTCAACTAAAAGAACCATGAACGATTATGCTTCTGAAATAGGAAAGTATGAGGCTCAGGTTAAAGCCCTTTCAGAACAGAACAGTTTCTTAAGATCAAACAATCAAGATTTGATCAATAATATGGACAATTTCACCACCCTTACCTCAAAAGGGGCTGAAAACCTTGAAAAAACTCTCGAAAGTCTTAAAGAGAAAGAGTTAACCATTAACAAGCTTCAAAGTGCTATTACAAGAAGAGATTCTGTAAACCTTGCCTTAGTCGCTAGTCTTAAAGGTGCACTCGGAAACTTAAACGACCAAGACATTGAGATCAACGTAGAGAAAGGAGTAGTTTTCGTTTCAATCGCCGATAAGCTTTTGTTCCAAAGCGGAAGTTACAGCGTATCAGCTGAAGCGAAGCGTGTTTTAGGAAAAGTAGCTACTGTGGTCAATGCAAAGCCTGATTTCGAATTTATGGTTGAAGGACACACGGATAATGTTCCTTACAAAACAAATGCTGAAATCAAAGACAATTGGGACTTATCAGTAAAACGTGCAACTGCTATTGTTCGCATTTTACAGAACGAGTTTAAGGTAGACCCAAAACGCATGACTGCTGCGGGAAGAAGTTATTACGCTCCTCTAGTTGAAAACAACTCAGCGGCGAATCGTGCGCGTAACAGAAGAACTAGAATTGTTGTTTTACCAAAATTGGATCAGTTTTATTCAATGATTGAAGACGGCATGAAGGATCCTGCCATTCAATAAGCGAGATTCCTTTACTACTAAAACAAAAACCCTCCAATTTTGGGGGGTTTTTTTATGAGAGTAAGGTAAGTTTAGCGAAGCGCAGTAACAATTTTTTGACTCCACCCGAATCAAATGCTATTTCGGCCTTACGTTCTGGACCAAGTCCTTCGATAGCTTTCACTACGCCGTGACCAAAACGCTCATGATTCACTTTAGAACCTATCACAAGATCATCGTATTGGGACGCTGCAGATGTAACACTAGAGGATTGCGGCTTTAATTTTCTCAATCGTCTAAGTTGATCCTCAGTAGGTTTTTTGCGCCCCTCTGGCATACTGCCTTTAGGCTTTACTGTTCGCAATTTACTACGATCAACTTCCCCAAAAAGTGACGGGTCTACGAATCGACGAACTGCACCGCCAAAATCTACAGCCTGATTATCTACATATTGATCGTCAATCTCTGCAATGAATCGACTAGGTTCTGCGTCAATGAGTTTTCCCCATCGGTATCTATTAATGGTGTAAGTGAGGTAAGCTTGCTCCTCTGCCCTGGTTAAAGCCACATAAAACAGACGTCTTTCTTCTTCTAATTCAGAACGCGTGTTCATGCTCATGGCTGAAGGAAACAAATCTTCTTCCATACCCACCACGAAGACAGTCTTAAATTCGAGTCCCTTTGCGAGGTGGATAGTCATTAATGCAACTCGATCATCATTCTCTGTAGCGTTGTCAAGGTCAGTAGCAAGAGCTACATCTTCTAAAAACTCTTGTATAGATCCAGTAGCTCCATCAATCTCCTTTTGACCTTCTACAAAATCTTGAATACCATTAAGCAATTCCTCAATATTTTCAAGCCGGGTTATACCCTCTGGAGTGCCGTCTTTTTTAAACTCTTGAATGAGACCTGTCTTTCGGGCAATGTGATCGGCAGTTTCAAAGGCGTTGTGTTCGTTACTAAAAATCTGGAAGCTCCTTACCATAATACAGAACTGCTCTAGTTTTGATCGTATTGAAGAACTAATAGAGGCGGATTTTAATTGATTTTGATCCTCTGCAAATTCAAAAATTGATTGTCCATTGGCTCTTGCCGCAACTGAAAGTTTTTCAAGAGTGGTTTGCCCAATACCACGAGCAGGAAAATTCACTACTCTCATGAAGGCTTCTTCATCTTTTGGATTCACTACTAGGCGCAAATATGCAAGGACATCCTTTATTTCTTTGCGCTGATAAAACGAAAGACCACCGTAAATCCTGTACGGAATGTCTCTTTTTCTCAAAGCATCCTCTATCGCTCTAGACTGCGAATTCGTGCGGTAGAGTATGGCAAAATCCCCATTTGAGGATTGTGTATTCATCTTAGTTTCAAAGATGGTGCTTGCGACATAACGCCCTTCATCTGCATCTGTAGGACTTCTGTGAACCACAATTTTATTCCCAAGATCATTTGAAGTCCAAACATTCTTCTCTAACTGGTCTCTGTTATTCTTAATCACAGAATTAGCAGCACTTACAATAGTAGAAGTAGATCGGTAGTTCTGTTCGAGTCTATACACCTCTACTCCTTCGTAATCCCGCTGAAAATTCAACATATTATCAAGATTAGCACCTCTAAAAGAATAGATACTTTGCGCGTCGTCCCCTACCACACAAATATTTTGATAGCGATCTGATAAGGCTCTTACGATTAAATACTGCGAATGATTGGTATCCTGGTACTCGTCTACCAGAATATACTTGAACCTTTCTTGGTACTTCAACAGTACCTCAGGAAAACGATTAAGGAGTTCATTGGTGCGAAGTAAAAGATCATCAAAATCCATGGCGCCAGCACGAAAACAACGATCAACATACTCCTTGTAGATTTCTCCTAGACGAGGGCGTCTAGCAATAGCGTCAGCCTCTTGAAGTTCAGGATTTTGAAAATACGCCTTTACCGTTATCAGGTTATTTTTATACGACGAGATGCGCTGTTGTATTTGCTTGTATTTGTAAACGTCCTTATCAAGCCCCATTTCTTTAATAATCGAGTTGATAAGTCGCTGTGAATCTTGGGTGTCGTATATACTGAAGTTACTCGGAAAGCCTAAATGATGACCATCCGAACGCAGCAATCTGGCAAAAACGGAGTGAAAGGTGCCCATCCATAGATTCTTAGCCTCAGACTCGCCTACCAAAGCGCCTATTCTCGATTTCATCTCACGCGCAGCCTTATTGGTGAATGTAAGGGCTAAGATCGAAAATGAATCTACACCGTTTTCGATTAAATGAGCGATGCGATAGGTAAGCACTCGCGTCTTTCCTGAGCCGGCGCCAGCAATCACCATTGAAGGCCCATCCTTATGCAAAGCAGCATTTCGTTGGGCCTCATTTAAAGCGTCTAAAAACTTCATATTCCTTTCTCTTTCGCACAGTGAAATTATTGAATTTGCTAAGGTCGTGCCCTTTCTTCTTTATATATTTAGTAACAAGTTTTTAATCTTCTTTTATGCAACTTATTTCAAGAGCTGCTTGCAGTTCAATTTTCTTTCTTATCCTCTCTGCGACATACGGTCAATCGCTTTCAGATCAAGAGTTTAGTTCTATTGAGAAAAAAGTAATCGAATGGCGAAGAGATTTTCACCAACACCCTGAACTCAGTAATAGAGAGGTTGAAACGGCAAAGAAAATAGCAAAACACCTCAAAGGATTAGGCATCGAGGTCACAACAGGAGTTGCTCACAATGGAGTTGTTGGACTATTAAAGGGAAATCAACCTGGGCCCGTTATAGCATTACGCGCCGATATTGATGCCTTACCTGTAACTGAAAGAAACGATTTACCTTTTAAATCAACAGTCAAGGCTCAGTTTTTGGGTGAAGAGACTGGTGTTATGCATGCATGTGGACACGATACGCATACGGCTATACTCATGGGGGTTGCCGAAATCCTTACAAGGCACAAAGACCAATTAAAAGGTACCGTTAAATTCATCTTTCAACCCGCTGAAGAAGGTCCTCCTCCGGGTGAAGAAGGAGGTGCACTGCTCATGGTCAAAGAAGGCGTTCTTGAAAACCCAAAAGTAGATGCCGTGTTCGGCCTCCATATTAATTCAGAAACTCCAGTAGGCACCATACGTTACAAAACTGGAGGCCTCATGGCCTCCGCACAACGATTTGTGATCAACGTTCATGGTAAACAAACGCATGGATCTCAACCTTGGTCTGGAGTAGATCCCATTTACATTAGTTCACAAATCATTGATGGCCTTCAATCGTTAATCAGCAGAGAATCCAATCTCCTCAAAGAAGCGGCTGTTATTAGCGTAGGAAAAATAAAAGCTGGGCTGCGATTCAACATCATTCCCGAATCAGCAGAGATCATTGGTACCATTCGAACGTTAGATTATGACATGAGAGATCTAATCGAAGAACGGATGCATGAGATGGTTCCACAAATAGCAAATGCTTTTGGTGGTACCGCTGAAGTTGAGATCACAGAAATGACAGATATCACCTATAACGATGCTGATCTTGTAGCCCAGATGCTTCCTAGTGTAGAGAAAGTGTTAGGTAAAGAGAATGTAAAGCTTACCAAAGCCACTACCGGAGCAGAAGATTTCTCTTACTTTGTGCGTGATGTCCCAGGGTTCTTTTTCTTTTTAGGTGGAATGACTCCCGGAAATCAGACCCCTTACCCACATCACACTCCAGATTTTAAAATAGATGAGTCAGGAATGATCTATGGGGTAAAAGTGTTAAGTCAAATGACCTTGGATTACTTAAATGCTAACGATTAAATGAAAAGAATCTCACTCTTCATACTTGGTTTACTCTTTATTCCTTTTGTAGCTGCGCAAAAAAAAGCAGATTTATTAGAGGATAATCGTGCCTTAAATGCTCTAGTAGAACGTAACGAAGCTACCATTCGCGAGCTCCAACAAAACATCTCAAGACTTGAGGCCATTAACGAAACCTATAAGTTTGAATCGGACAATCTAAAGACCACCAATAAAGCTCTTATGGAGCGTTTGAGCAAATTCGCCAACCAATCGGTGACCAACATTATGAATATAGGTGATCAGATTGAAAGCATGCGATCTTTAGAGAAACAAAATCAATTTTTGAAGAGTACACTTACAAGACATGATTCGATTCTCATTGAAACGCTAAAAAAACTTAGGCCGTTTGTATCAAAGGCAAAAGGAATGGTACTTGAACCTGGTGGAGTGCGTTTTCCTTTTGCTCAAAACGCCCAAATTGTGCTAGACTCATTACATACCGATAAGCGTATTCAAAGTATTGATTCTGTGCTAAATCTTCATCCTTTTTATCAGCTCGAAATCATTCACAATGCGCCTAACACCTCTTTTAAAGATGCCCTGTTTAAAACGTTTACAGAAACACTGAATCAACCGGTTGAACGCTTCAGTTTCTCTCGCACACTTGCGGATACGTTGTATTTAAGGTTAGCGCCAAACCATACCACCTTCTACAAAGAAGTTAGGGCGATGTTACAATAAACTTAGGGAGTAAAGTGCTGCTTCGCATGCAAGTACCCTCTTTGCCACCAACGAATCATTCTTTTTTGATCAAAAAGTAAAGGGTTCTGCGTTAGAAGGGTCGGGGTATAGATGAAATTTAGCTTCACCCCTTTTGACTTTGCCCTTAATTCTCCTAGAGAAATATTGTGTTCTTCAATTTGGTCAAGTGAAAAACCAAACATACCTAGCATTAAGTCAAAGGCATTGGAGGTGGGCAGTCGGTGTGCTTGTTTCTTTTCTTGCCTTAAGACAATGATATCGATCTCCTTTGCACCTGCTTCGATGGCACGATCAACTGAAACAATACTTCCTAATCCACCATCAGCATACTCATAGCCATTTTTTGAAACCAACGACATGAAAGGAATATAATTGGCCGATATCCAGATCCAATCTAGAAAGTCTTCGTAATTAAAATCTTTAATCGATTTATATTCTACTCCATTCTTACTCAGATTAGATACCGTGACGATGACATCCATACTGCTTTTCTTAACGGACTCGAATTCGAAGGCGGTAATATGTCGTTCTAGAAATGCACGTAGATTTTTGCTCTCTCCGAAGGTTTTATTTCCACGCAGAAAACTGCGTAAAACATTTAAGTGATTCATCTCTAGTTGAACAACTCCATCATTTTTTCTCGTGTAAAAGGGATTTAGATTAAAGATTTGAGAACTATTCACTTCTTTGTACACTGAATGGAGTTTCTCTATTTTTCCTAATGCCAAATGAATAAGTAGAAGACTACCTGTAGAGGTGCCAACAAAAAGATCGTATTTTCTTTTTTGTTCTTCTATTAGATATTGGGCTACTCCTCCGGCAAAAGCTCCTTTACTGCCGCCCCCTGATATTACTATCGCTCGCATTCAAATGGATTATTTCATTCAACGCTCTAATTTAGATAAGTTTGTGCGTATGCAAGCCTCTTCCATCTTAGCGTCCCCAATATCAGCCATCAAAGGGCTTGGACCAAAGCGTGCTGTGATCATAGAGAGGGAGCTAAGTATTCGAACAGTTTATGAGCTTCTATTCTTTATTCCTAATCGCTATATCGATAAGAGAGCATTAACTCCGATCTCATCTATCACACTTGAAAATAGCATCGTACAGACTCAAGGAATACTGCAAAACATAAAACTTGTCAAACAGGCAAAAGGATATCGATTGTCGGCAGAATTGATCGATAACAATCATCGTCTTGAATTGGTGTGGTTCAAGGGACATCAGTATATCGAAAAACAACTCAAGGAGGGCCAGAGCTATAAGGTTTATGGTAAAGTGTCGCGTTTTCAGGATCGATTTAGCATGGCACACCCAGAGCTAAGTCAAATTTCGATTCAACCGGAGCAAGACTTTAGAGGTCATATCGAACCCCTCTACCCCATTCCCGAGAAATTACAGAAGGCTGGGATTACCCAACGCCTCCTCCGCTCCATTCTTCAACCCATTGTTAAATCCATTGACTTTAAACTTTACGAGACCCTACCTGCTTACATCATAAAGGAACAGCTACTCATAGATAAAACCTCGGCTTTGGTACATCTTCATGCACCTACTCAGATGCAAGAAACACAACGGGCTTTAGATCGGCTAAAGTTTGAAGAGCTATTTTACATGCAATTGGGGCTGCTTTATCGAAAAATCCAACAGAAAACTGCCATCAAGGGCCAACGATTTGAGGCGGTTGGGACACCCTTTCTAACCTTCTACGAATCTCATTTACCTTTTGAATTAACAGGAGCTCAAAAACGTGTGCTACGTGAAATACGAAACGACATGGGTTCAGGGCTTCAAATGAATCGCTTACTTCAAGGTGATGTAGGGTCCGGAAAAACCATGGTTGCGCTTATGGCCTGTCTCATTGCAATAGGTAATGAGTCTCAAGCTTGTATTGTGGCTCCGACAGAGATTTTAGCACAACAACACTACCAAGATATAGCCTCAAAACTGGCTACCTTAAAGATATCAGTTAAGCTCTTAACCGGTTCAACACCTAAAAAAGAACGTACCGTATTACACGAAGAGCTTCGTTCGGGAGCGCTACATATTTTGATCGGAACGCACGCTGTTTTTGAAGATACGGTGATGTTTAAAAATCTTGGACTGGCGATTATTGATGAACAACATCGCTTTGGAGTCGCACAACGCTCTAAACTGTGGAAAAAGGCTAAAGTACCTCCACATATTCTAGTAATGACGGCAACTCCCATTCCTAGAACCTTAGCCATGAGCACCTACGGAGACCTTGACATCTCAATCATTGATGAGCTACCTCCTGGAAGATCTCCTATCATTACTTCACATAGAACAGATCGTTCAAGATTAAAGGTTTTCGGATTCATTCGCGAACAAATTAAGCTAGGTCGTCAGGTATACATTGTATACCCCCTCATCCAAGAATCCGCTGCATTAGATTATAAAGATTTAATGGACGGATACGAGAGTCTATGTCGCGAATTTCCAAGTCCTGAGTATGCCCTATCCATTTTACATGGACAAATGGGCGCAGAGGCCAAGCAGTATGAAATGAATCAATTCGAGAATGGAACCACTCAAATTATGGTGGCGACTACTGTCATTGAGGTTGGGGTGAATGTTCCAAACGCCACGGTCATGATTATCGAGAGCGCAGAGCGCTTTGGTTTGGCTCAATTGCATCAGCTACGAGGTCGTGTCGGTAGAGGTGCACATCAATCGTACTGTATACTTATGACGAAAGACAACTTATCAGAAGATGCAAGAACTCGAATTCAAAGTATGGTGAAATACAGTAGTGGATTTGACCTCTCCGAAATTGATCTGAGACTGAGAGGGCCTGGAGATCTAATGGGAACACAGCAAAGTGGCTCCCTTCAATTAAAGTTCGCTGATTTAGTCGATGACGTGGCTCTGATGAGCACTATTCGAGCACTTGTCCAAGCTCTTCTTGAGAAAGACGAAACCCTAGCGTTACAAGAACACGAGTGTGTGAGATCCACCCTGCAAATGCTGGTGAGAGGAAAATTGCTCTGGAGTTATATCAGTTAGTTTAACCTTCTAAAACTCAAAGCTTCTGCCAATTGTTCTTCCAAAAGGTGAGAACTCTGATCTAAGAACATCATTGAAAACGATGTTTGAAGCCAACGATTTAAGCTTCTCACTGATCCTTTATCAGCCCCCAAAACTTCTCGAATAAACGACATCCCATCTTTTGAAATAGGCAATTCGCGGTAAGAGGTAACGGGTGAATCGAACGAATATTTCATTTTCATCTCATTTCTATAGGCAATTGCTTGTTCTAGCTTGTAACGAACTTTTGCAGAATCAAGTAAGTCAAACTTGTCGTCCAGATTGGGTTTGTGGACCTGAACAATGAGGTCAATACGATCTAAAAAAGAGGATGAGAATGAAGAAGTACTTAGTTCTCGTAGATCCTCATTACAACTACCGACAAGCGTAAATAATGCGGGATAACGTGCCGTGCTTTGATTTGTATCTAAAATGGCTGCAGTGTCCTCAAGTCCCAATTTTATGGTTTCAAGTTTAAGTTTCGAAAAATGATCCAATTCATCAGCAACGACCAGTCCATGATGGGCCAAAGAAATTGCTCCAGGATAGGCCTGGCGTCCTCCCCCATAAATTTCAGCCACGCTCATTTTAGGGTGTATGTGGGCGACCGGAAGGCATTCGGACAGCGGTTTATTTCTCTTAATCTGAATGGGCCAAAGGCTATTCTTTTGTTCTTCGTTTAAGGCAGGTAAAACCTTCATATAGTGTTGTATGATTGAGGTCTTGCCTATTCCTGGTTTTCCGAATAATACTAAATGATGCCTTCCGACAATCGCCAATTCTAAGGCTCGAGTTGCCATAGGTTGAGAAAAGTAAGGTGTCAGCTCACTATCGCTAGAGGCCTTTACCTGTTTAACCTCAACAGGACGAATGCGTCGCGTTTCTAAAAATTGCAAGAGATCTGTAAGCGTACGAATTCCGACGAGGATTATCCTCTTCGATTTGGGAAGCTGCTGGATGTTTGCTTCTGGTAAAATGAGATGCGTTGCTTTAGCTTTGAGCGCAGCTACATAAAATTTCTCTGGGTACTCTAGTTTGATGGCACTGCCATTGAGATCAAAGCTACCTACAAAAACATCCTTGTACTTGCCGACATGTTTCTGACCTTTTAATGCAACAATCAAAAGGGCAAAAACAGCCATCTCTGATGCTTTATAGGAGGTGCTGTTCCCAGAAATTGAGGCTTGAAAAACATATCTTACTCCTTTGAGACGAAGGCTCATTCGATCTAATAAGATCCTAGCCCGATCAAACTGATCTTTTATTAAGGCTAAAGGTATACCTGAACTACGCACACCGAATCCCTTTTGCAAGGTGAGAGAGATCGTGCTTATTTCTACATCAATACCTTTTTGAACCACAGTCTTTTGAGCATAAACCATCCTCCAAAGAAAGGATAGCTTACCGCAAAATTCATTCAGTAGCTAAAGGTGTTAGTGCTTTTCAGATAAAGCACGCTCTATCCAGGCCAAAAAGGTGCTTCTCGAACTGAATTGAATGGGCTCTTGAATCACGGTCAAGTCTGGATCCAGTAGTACGTAGAAAGGCTGTGAAATGGACTTAAAGTTTACCGCCTGAAATAAGGACCAATACTGCCCTACGGTGCGTATCGATTTAATGCGACCATCCGGTAATTGGTATTTTCCTTTTAAAGAAGGCAGCAAGTCAGTTCTATCGTCAACATACAAACTAACAAGAATAACTTCTTCTTTGAGGTATGAATAGATACGTGGGTCGCTCCAAACCTCAGCTTCCATTCTGCGACAATTCACGCACGAATACCCTGTAAAGTCAATCAAAATAGGTTTGTTTTCATCTTGAGCTCTCTGCAAGCCTTCTTCGAAATTCAGCGCGCAATCAAGACCTAAAGGACATGGCGTTTCTTCGGCGTTCAAAGTATAATACAACGGAGGAGCAAACGTATTTATGACACCTCCTCTTAAGGGATCCTTCAGTGAAACCCCACTAACAATGGCGAGCCACAATACAGGCAATAGAAAAAGTATTCTTACTATTCGATTCGAGGCGTCCTTAAAAACCCCAACAAGTAAGTAGAGCGTGGCACTCACTCCAATGACAAACCAGATACCGACGATAACCTCATACTTGAATAGCGACCAACCCGCGACCAGATCGGTATTCGATAAAAATTTAAATGCTAGAACAAGCTCGATAACCCCTAACACGAACTTCACGGTATTCATCCATTCTCCACTTTTCGGAAGTTTCGATAAGGCACTAGGAAAAAGGGCTAAAAGCATGAACGGGAGTGCTAATGCTAACCCAAAAGCAGTTAATATGACTAGCAATGAAACTCCAAAAGTTCCCGCTTCTGTTTGGGTCGCTAAGGCACCTAACACTCCTCCTAGTATAGGTCCAGTACATGAAAAAGAGGCTAAAACTAAGGTTAATGCCATGAAAAGCACTGAAACAAAGCCTTTGGTTCGATCACTCTTTTGATCGGTGATACGAATCCAACTAGAGGGAAGATTCAATTCGAAGCGAAAAATAAACGATAGTGCAAAGAGTAATAGCACAAGAAATAGCAAGAAATTCACCACTGGATGACTGGCGATCTCATTAAATAATTGGGGATCTGCCTTTGATCCTAAGAGGAATGGAAGTCCTAGGCTTACATATAATACAACGATAGAAGCCCCGTAGAGTAAAGCCCAGGGTTTGGCATTCTTCTTTTGATTAAAATACGAAACCGTTAGTGGAATGATAGGAAGTACACAGGGGGTTAAAAGTGCTAATAGCCCTCCAGCAAATCCTAATAAAGCAAGGCTCCATAAATTCAAGGGACTGTCTTCAGACCCAATACGCTCAAGATGATGTTCGTCCTTAAGGTCGAGTTTAAGATCAAGTGCCAATTTTTTTTCATCCTTAGCTTCCACCAAATTTTCAACGTTAAGAGTAGCAGGAGTCGGCTCAATTTGGAACACAAAATCTTCACTTGCAGAAATACACAGCTCTTTACAAACCTGGTAATACAGCGTGATTTCGATAGGCTTCGATAGGTCGTATATCTCCACCACTTGTTCAAAGCGTACTTCATTACTGAAGATTTGTTCGGTGACTTCAAAAACGTCGTTATAATAGGCCTCCGGAGTAGGTTCCAATACAGGTCCTATCCGTTTATAAGCATCGGTCTCGATGAATTCAAAAAATGCCGGTTGACTGCCCCCTTCAGGTGAATACTGAGAGAAGATATGCCAACCCTCTTCAATCGTTGCATTGAAGATTAATCTGTATCGAGAGTCCTCTATTTCTTCCCACTGCGTATCCCAAGAAACCTGAGTCGCACTAAATTGGGTGTAACCCGAAAACCATAGGCATAATGCCAGAAAGAAAACTGCTATTCTTGCCATACGTATAAGGTTTTACTGGATGGAAAGGTACTATCGTTTTGAATATCGATCCCATCATAGCCTAGGCAACTTAAGGTTTGGTTTTTGTATTTGACCACATGAAGTCTTTCTTTTAAAATGGGATTGACCTTCATATCTCTTAAAACTTTTGAGAGTTTCTTAGGGCTTTTATATTGCCGCAAGAGGACCGTGTCTGAGGTACTCCACTTTCTAACCTCAATAGCTGATAGTTCCGCTTCGTTACGCACTTTTACCTCATAAACCCGAGTTTTAAAAGCTTTACGGTCCTTACGAGGGTCGTCAAACGAAAGCGTGTAGTGAAGCTTTAAAGTTGCAAGAGAGGTGAGTAACAACTGTTGATTAAAGGTATAAACCCTATGCGACAAAGAACTTACCTCTTTTCCGTTTTCAGCATCCAATAGTTGGCTTAATGCCTTAAAATCTTTAAATCCATAAGGCTCAAATAACAACTGAAGAAGATCTAAATGGTTCTCATACGCTTTCAGTTTATCAATACTGAAAGCCTCCCAATAGGCGCCTTGAGTGCAAACTTCATCGAAGAGAAGTCTTCTATACGCATCTTGAAGCCTTAGTGTTCGCTTAAAGTAAGAAAGACTATAGCGCAGCTTTTCGTCGGAATGAGAGAGCTGTTTGTTTAAATCGTTAAGGATTTGGTTTCGCACAAAGTTTCTTAGATACTCATTCTTTGCATTACTGGAATCTGTTCTGTGCTCAATTTGGTTACGGTGAGCATAATCAATGAGCTGAAGTTTAGAAACATCTTTTAAGGGTCTCAATACCCATTGATTATGATCAATTCCACTTAAGCGATGCAACGAGGCGCCACTAAAAACGCTCATCAGCATTCCTTCAATACTGTCATCTTCGTGATGTGCTGTTAGCACAAAGTCATACCCCTTACTTTTAAGCAATGCGTTAAACCAGTTGTATCGAAGATTTCTTGCCTCTTCTTGAATACTTTTTGACTGGTCAAGCTGAAATACTTTACTGAAGTACGGAACATTGAAATCTCTCGCCAGGTTTTGAACAAAAAGAGCATCGAACTCACTCTCTTCAGCCCGCAATTGATAGTTGGCATGGGCAATTCCAAAAGTAAATCCCTTTCGATGAAGAAGATGTCCGAGCACCACACTGTCCACTCCTCCACTACACGCTAAAAGGAGGTTTTTAGAGCGGAACGATTCTAGGCTTTTTTCAAAAACCTCTTCAATATGGATTTTTTCAGACACTAAACATGAAGGGCCCTGTTTTCTGTAGCCGCAAGGGCAGCTTCTTTAACGGCTTCTGCATAGGTTGGGTGCGCGTGTGACATGCGCGCAATATCTTCAGCTGAAGCTCTAAATTCCATAGCGGTCACGGCTTCTGCAATTAGGTCGGCACAACGCGCACCAATCATATGAATACCCAACACTTCATCGGTTTGCTGATCTGCTAAAATTTTAATGAACCCATCTATATCACCGCTTGCTCTAGATCTTCCCAACGCACGCATCGGGAATGAACCAGATTTATAGGAAACACCTGATGCTTTCAGTTGTTCTTCGGTCTGGCCTACCGAAGCCACCTCTGGCCAAGTGTACACCACAGAAGGTATAAGATTGTAGTTGATGTGGGGTTTTTGTCCTGCTAGTACTTCAGCGACAAAAACGCCCTCCTCTTCTGCCTTGTGGGCGAGCATGGCTCCTTGTATCACATCGCCGATAGCATAAATGTGTTTCTCAGCAGTTTGCAAATGCTCGTTTACCGCGATTCGTCCTCTTTCATCAAGTGCTAACGAGGTGTTTTCAAGTCCTAAACCTTCGGTATTTGGAACTCTACCCACTGAAACCAAAGCGTAATCTCCTTCAAGAACTACTTTTTCTTCTTTTTTCGATAAGGCCTCCACAACTACAAGATCTCCGTTTCTCTCTACCTTTTGAACGGCATGAGAAATGTAGAATTTAATTCCTTGTTTCTTTAAGACCTTCATGAGCTCTTTAGAAAGAGCGCTATCCATAGAAGGTGTAATACGATCAGCGTATTCCACCACACTTACTTCTGCACCTAATCTTCGATATACCTGACCCAATTCAAGGCCAATTACTCCTCCTCCTATCACCACAAGATGCTTTGGTATCTCTTTGAGAGACAAGGCTTCAGTCGAAGTGATAATCCGCTCCTTATCAAGTGCTATAAAGTTGAGACTACCGGGTTTTGATCCCGTAGCGATGATGAACTTGTCTGCTGTATATTCTTGAGTTCCTTCAGAACCACTAACCGTAAGCGTATTCGAATCTTTAAAGCTCCCTAGCCCCCTTAAAACGGTAATCTTGTTTTTATCCATTAAAAAGTCGATACCCTTAACGGTCTGATCAACAACGGATTGCTTTCGAGCAATCATAGCTTCAAAGTCTAATGAAATCTTACCTTCAATGTCAATACCATGTGCTTTACTATCGTGCAAAATCGTCTCATAATGATGAGAAGAATCTAACAAGGCTTTTGAAGGAATACATCCCACATTCAAACAGGTACCTCCTAAAGTGTTTTCCTTTTCAACAATAGCGGTATTCATCCCGAGTTGTGCGCAACGGATTGCAGCTACATATCCTCCAGGTCCAGCACCGATAACGATAACATCAAACTTTTGCATAATGGATCTATAATTGTCCTGCAAAATTAAGACGTTTTAACGGTAAACGCTAGCAGATCTTTGTTAATGCACCGCAGTATAAATTGGCAGAAACAGGCTATTTGTCGTAATATCGCAAGATAATCACTTGCCTATGAGTTCTTCTCGATCTATCCGTCTTAGTGAGGCCCTTTTTCCATTGATTGCTTTAATCGTAATGCTAGCGATCAACGTCTTTTATTTTAAAGATGCTAGTCTAGACGGATCCAATCAATTTGTTCTCTTGTTAGGCGGAGCCGTAGCGGCTATAGTCGGATTCGCCAAAGGTGTTTCTTACGAAGAAATGATGAATGCTGTGGCGGAAAATTTAAAGTCAACTTCTTCAGCCTTACTCATTCTACTCATGGTGGGCGCCCTTTCTGGAACTTGGTTATTGAGCGGGATCATACCCACTATGATTTACTACGGTATTCAGCTCTTAAATCCGAGTATTTTTCTCCTAGTCAGCGTCTTAGTTTGTGCGCTAATTTCTGTTGCTACCGGTAGCTCTTGGACCACCTCGGCAACCGTAGGGATCGCATTAATTGGAGTGGGTAACGCGATGGGAATCCCTATGGGGATGACTGCTGGCGCTATTCTCTCAGGAGCCTATTTTGGAGATAAAATGTCTCCTTTAAGTGACACCACAAACCTTGCCGCAGCGATGGCGGGGACAGATTTGTTTACCCATATCCGTTATATGCTTTACACCACCGTTCCTACACTGGTGATTACACTTATTGTTTTCGGTATTTTAAGTTTTAATATTGAACCTGCTGCCGCTGTTGAAACAGCTGGCCTTCTCAACGCCATTACCGAATCCTTTACCATTACTCCTTGGCTCTTTGCCGTTCCTGTACTTGTGATAGCTTTAATTGTTCGTAAAACTCCCCCACTGGCAGCCCTTTTAATAGGAACCTTAGGAGGAGCCGTTGCGGCATTACTATTTCAACCTGAACTCATTCTCGCCTTAAGCGGAAGTACTGAGCTTAATTTTGAATCGGTTTATATCACCCTTTTAAATGCAATCACCGTAGACCTTGCTGTAGAAAGCTCAAATACAGTGCTCAATGATCTGTTCACTTCTGGTGGAATGGCGGGTATGTTAGGAACGATATGGCTCATCATCTGTGCGATGGTTTTTGGAGGCGTTATGGAGTCTATAGGGGCGCTTTCAAAAATTACAGCCGCTTTACTCAAACTTTCAAAATCGACTTTTGGTCTGGTGGCTAATACCGTGGGAAGTTGTTTGGCATTAAACGTAACGGCTTCAGATCAATACTTAGCAATTGTCGTTCCGGGGAAGATGTTTGCTAAAGCTTACGAGCAAAAAGGACTAGCCCCTGAAAATCTCAGCCGAACCATTGAAGATTCAGGGACAGTTACTTCTGTACTAGTTCCTTGGAATACCTGTGGAGCATACCACAGCAGTGTTTTAGGAGTTTCAGTCTTCGAATATTTCGCTTATGCGGTCTTCAACTATGTTAGCCCATTCATGACCTTACTATTTGCTGCTTTGTCACTTAAAATCCGAAAATTAGTTCCAAGCACCTAAGTCCGCACTTATCCCTGCACCCAGCAAGGAATTGTCGTAATTTAGACGTCCATGAGTCGAGCAGCAAAATCAACCACAAAAAAAGCCAAGTTCCGCATCGTTTTTGGGGCCTTTCTCTTCTTTGTAGGATTGGCGAGTCTTATCGCAAGCATTTCTTTTCTGCTTCATTGGAAAACCGATCTCAGTGCTATAGAGGCCATTGGTAACACCTCTCAAATCGTTCAAAATACGCTCAATCATCTTGGAGTATGGATCGGTTATATATTGGTTTATAGAGGGTTTGGCATTGCAGCTATGCTCGTCCCTTTGACTGTAACTCTTACTGGATTCTCTTTATTTTTTGATACCCTTACCCCTAAACGGTTTCTAAATTGGTGGTCTACGTCTTTGTTTTGGATGCTATGGATCACTTTTTTGTTCTATCTCGTTTTAGAAGCGGGATCCATCTTTTCGGGAGTGGTAGGATTTGAAGTTGGTCAGCTAATTACCAGCTATATAGGAAGTCTAGGTTTACTCTTTACTTTATTATTCTCAGCTATCGTTTATACGGTTGTAGCTTGGTCGTGGACCCCTCAACTACAGTTTCCGAGGATCCATTTTTCATTACCCAAAATCAGTCTACCCTCTTTAAAGCGAGGTGATAGGCTTAAAGAGCAGCCAACCGAAGACGAGTCAGCATCAGAAGAAACCATCGATTCTATCGAAAAGGAAGAAGTCCCTCTTCAAGAAGAACTCATCCTTGAGTCCACACCAGCAACCGTTAGTACAACACCTCAAAAATCAGAAGAAACTTCAACCGAAGAAGTAGCTCTAGAAATCAATGCGTCCGAGGAGGACGAATTTGAAAAGAAATCGAAACAACTTGTAGAAGATTTTGGCGAGTTCGATCCTACCCTTGAACTGAGCAAATACCAGGCTCCTCACATTGACTTACTGGACAAGCACGGAGGAGACCAATCACATATAGAGATTGATAAAGAAGAGTTAGAGGCCAACAAAAATCGCATTGTTGACACCTTAAATAATTACAATATTGCCATTGAGCGCATTACTGCTACGGTGGGCCCGACAGTAACCCTTTATGAAATTGTACCTGAAGCGGGGATTCGTATTTCAAAAATCAAGAATCTAGAGGATGATATAGCGCTATCGCTATCTGCCCTTGGTATACGCATAATAGCTCCTATTCCTGGCAAAGGGACTATTGGTATCGAGGTTCCTAATAAGCATGCGGCTATCGTAAGTATGCGATCAGTCATCGCTTCGAAAAAGTTTAGCGCAGCCCCCTTTGACCTTCCCATCGCGTTCGGTAAGACAATCTCCAATGAGACCTTCGTGGTCGATCTGGCCAAAATGCCTCACTTATTGATGGCTGGTGCCACCGGACAAGGAAAAAGTGTGGGGCTCAACGCCGTACTAACTTCGCTGCTTTACAAAAAACATCCTGCAGAAATCAAGTTTGTCCTCGTCGATCCCAAAAAGGTCGAGCTGACACTTTACAATAAAATAGAACGTCATTTTCTAGCCAAACTTCCCAATTCAGAGGATGCCATTATTACAGATACCAAAAAGGTAATCAATACGCTCAATTCTCTCTGCTTAGAGATGGACGATCGCTACGACTTACTAAAGGCGGCAATGGTGCGCAATATCAAAGAGTACAACGCGAAATTCGTAAAGCGTAAGCTTAACCCTAATGACGGACATCGCTTTTTACCCTATTTAGTCCTAGTGATCGACGAGTTTGCAGATTTGATCATGACGGCAGGTAAAGAAGTTGAAACTCCCATTGCACGTTTAGCTCAACTTGCTCGAGCGATTGGGATTCACTTAATCATTGCTACGCAAAGGCCTTCAGTAAATGTAATTACTGGTATCATTAAGGCTAATTTCCCGGCACGATTAGCCTTCAGGGTAACTTCAAAAATAGATTCTAGAACGATTCTAGATGCGTCGGGCGCAGATCAACTTATCGGTAGAGGTGATATGCTTTATACGCAGGGAAATGAAATGATCAGATTGCAATGTGCTTTCGTGGACACTCCTGAAGTAGAGAAAATCACAGACTACATCGGTTCACAACGTGCCTATGCAGATGCCTATTTGCTTCCGGAATACGAGGCAGATGAAAGCTCTACATTGCTGAGTGATTCTGTAGATGAACGCGATCCCTTATTTAAAGAAGCAGCAGAAATTGTTGTTGGTGCTCAACAAGGATCTACTTCACTCATTCAGCGCAAAATGAAAATCGGATACAATCGAGCGGGTAGAATTATTGATCAACTTGAAGCTGCTGGAATAGTAGGACCCTTTGAAGGTTCTCGCGCGAGACAAGTTTTATTTAAAGATCTCACTAGCTTACAATCATTTTTCGATACAGAATCCTAATATGAAGTTGAACTTATTTTTTGGTGCACTCGGTGCATTTTTCGTTTTGAACCTTTCAAATCTTAACGCTCAGAGCTCGAGTATTAAGGCAGAAGCCTTACTCGATAGCGTATACAGTAAGATGTCTCGTTACGATCATGTGGCGCTCGAATTTGAATACGTGTTAGAAAATAAAGAGGCTGACATTCGACAAAGCACACCCGGTAAGGTATATATCTCAGGTTCGAAATATAGACTAGAACTCTTCGGCAGTACGCAACTCTTTGACGGTTCAACAACTTACAGTATTATTCCTGAAAATCAAGAAGTCGTTATCACCCCAGCATCGCGCACAGATGAATCAGGTCAAATCAATCCTTCTGAACTCTTTTCGTTCTACAAAGAAGGGTACCGCATTGAAGAAGGCGTTGAATGGTCTGTGAACCAAGCCGAGGTCGTCTTATATCCTATCGATTCAGAGGCAGAAATCGAAAAGGTGATCGCAAAAATAGACCCGCTCAACTACCGCATAAATGCATTGGTACAATTTGGCTTTAATCAAACGCAGACCACCATCACGGTAACTCAATACGACACGGACTCATCCGTAGACCAAGGCCTTTTTGTCTTCGACAAGGCCGCTTACGAAAGTCAAGGATTTTACATCATCGAATAAGCACTGAATGCGGATTTTAGACCGATACTTACTCCATCAATTTGTTCGCACCTTCTTTAGTGTATTTCTGATCGTACTCTTTATTTTCATTTTTCAGGCGATTTGGCTTTTTATTGATGAACTCGCAGGAAAAGATCTAGATCTTGAAATCATAGGCAAGTTTTTACTCTATTACATGCCTACCATCATTGATGACGTGCTCCCGCTAGCGGTCTTAGTCACCTCTATCTTGACTTACGGGTCATTTGCTGAGCACTACGAATTTGCTGCCATTAAAGCTTCTGGAATCTCTTTTTTAAGGGCGATGCGTAGCACCCTTGTTTTTTCCGTCTTCCTTGGTATCGCTGCATTCTTTGTATCAAACAATCTCATCCCTGCAGCCGAGCAGAAAATTTTCAATCTTAGACGAAATATTGCAAAAGTAAAGCCCTCTGCAGCTTTAGTTGAGGGTATCTTCACTGACATTGAAGGAACCAACATGAACATGAAGGTGCGTGAGAAATACGGTGAAAACGATCGCTACCTAAGGGATGTTCTCATTCATCAAAAGGCGGCGAATCAGCAGAACACCGTGGTGATTAGCGCCAAAGAAGGCGAATTTATAAGTAGTAAAGAGTCTGAGCTTTTAAAACTCGTCTTGTACAACGGATACTACTATGAGGAGATTCTGTTGAAGAAACCGGAAGACATTAAGAAACAACCCTTTGCAAGAGCATCGTTTGACACGTATATCAAGTTTATTGATCTCTCAAGCTTGAATGAAATCGATCTTGAAGAGCAATCTTCAATTACAACAGACAAGATGAAGCCCACACGTCAACTGTTAAGAGATATAGACTCTCTAGAAATAGACACCAAAGAACAACTTGTCCAATATTCTGAGTCTACGATGAGACGTATGGCGGCTACATTTAGACTTAAAGAGCGTACTGAAGACGAAAATGAGGTGGCCTATCACGAGGAATGGATCTCACAATACCTTCCGGTATCTGATCGTGATTCTTTATTCTTTAAAAATTATGCGCAGGCCGAGCTCCTTTCTGTGCTCCCCACTTATCAGCGCTCTAGTGCTATACGATCAGCAACCAATCAGTTAGATAACCTGAGAATCATCGCTTCAACCAAATCAACAGAGATGGGAAAGCGATTTGAATTCTACAACCGTCATATCATATCACTTCATAAAAAGTTTGCCCTCGCCCTTTCGTGCATACTCTTATTTTTCGTTGGAGCTCCGATTGGAGCGCTCATTCGAAAAGGTGGTCTCGGCTTACCTATGGTGATTGCCATTGTGTTATTCCTGAGCTACTATTTCCTAGGAGTATTTGCAGAGAATTATGCAAAAAGAGGAAATATCCACCCTATTATCGGAGCCTGGTTTTCTACCTTTGTCATGCTCCCTGTGAGTATTTATGTCACTCGAATGGCAGTACTCGACAGAGGAATCAAAGGAGGTTCTTTAAGTTTTAAATACCTCTGGGAACTCCTTAGAAAAAGACGATAATACATGAATTCTAGCTTAGATAGTATACGTTCAGCCATTGATGCCATTAAGAATGGTGAAATCATAATCGTTGTTGACGATGAGAATCGCGAGAACGAGGGTGATTTTGTAATGGCTGCAGAAAAAGTCACTCCTGAGGCGATCAATTTTATGTCGAAGTATGGAAGAGGCCTGATCTGTGCGCCTCTCACCGGAACCAGGTGTGAACAGCTTGGTTTGTCTAAGATGGTCAACGACAACACCGACCCTATGAAAACCGCCTTCACGGTTTCAGTAGACCTCAAAGGAAATGGCGTAACCACGGGTATATCTGCAAGTGACCGATCGAAGACGATCATGGCCCTCACCCAAAATGAAACAAAACCAGAAGATCTCACGCGTCCAGGTCATATTTTTCCTTTGATTGCAAAAGAAGGAGGAGTGTTGCGAAGAACAGGGCACACTGAAGCAGCAATCGACATGGCAAAGCTAGCAGGCCTTTCGCCTGCGGGTGTAATCGTTGAAATCATGAATGAAGACGGAAGCATGGCCCGATTTGACGACCTGCTAAAGGTTCGGGATGAATTCAATTTGAAGATGATCAGTATTGAGGATCTCGTCGCCTACCGTATGATGAACGACAGCCTTATTGAGCGTGTTTTCACCAAAGATATTGATACGATATACGGCAAATATTTATTGACTACTTATAGGCAGACTACTAATGATGCCATTCACGTTGCCCTAACCAGAGGGGTTTGGAAGAGAGGTGAATCTGTGCTTACTCGTATTCAGCCCTATGATAGCGCGATGTCTTTCGTTTCGTTTTTAAAAGGAGATCAAAATAAAAGCCTAGAACGTATCTTTAAACTCGCCGCTGACGCAGATAAGGTCGCTCTGCTCTTTATCAATAAACAGTCCAATGCCTCAGATTTTCAATACCATATTCAAGAGCTCATTGGAACGCGTAATGACGAAGAAATCCGAAACATGGATGACAAAGACTTTGGAATTGGGGCGCAAATACTACATGACCTCAATCTAGTATCGCTCCGCTTAATGTCTAATTCTTCACCTATCCACCGGGTCGGACTCAGTGGTTACGGCCTTCAGATTGATGAGGTTCAACCCTACTAAAAGAACCAGAGTTTAACGGCCATTAATACCACCATTACAAAGAGAGAGGCTCGTATAAAGCCTTCGCCTTTCTTGACAGATAGTCGAGCAGCAATCCACCCTCCTAGCATATTACCAAAAGCCAATAGAAGGCCTATTAGCCAATCGATCAAATCGTTCCAAATGAAAACAGCAAGCGCAGCACTCGTGTAGATTGCTGTCACGAGCATCTTAGTAGCGTTGGTTCGAATAAGGTTTAGCCCGTTAAAGAGATTAAGCCATAGAATCATAAGCAACCCCATACCCGCGTTTATAAATCCTCCATAGACTCCTAGTAACAAAAAGACAACTAAGGTTAACCAAAGGGGCTTCCCATTTAATCGCTCTAGGCTTACAGCCCGCTTAATTCTGGGCTGTAAAATCATCAGTACCACAATAATAATCATGATGATCGCCAACACCTTGTTAAAGAGACTCTTGTCAAATTCAACAGCAATCATGGCCCCGAATACCGCCCCAATAGTAGCTGCCAATCCTAAGTAAAGGCTAAAAGGCATTACGCTTACCTTCTTACTTTTAAAACCTGCGGCTGCAGAAAGGGCAGATAGCATAATTCCAAGGCGATTGGTGGCGTTGGCAACGGTAGGATCAAGCCCCACAAGAATCATTGCAGGTAAAGTGATAATCGATCCTCCTCCAGCTACCGTGTTTACAAAGCCCGCTATGAACCCCACCACGGTAATAAGAAGCCATTGAAGTTCTTCAACCATGGACCAAAGATACCCGCATTTGAGTATATTTAGCTCAAATATCTAATCATGAAATTCACAAACCTCTTTATTCTTCTGATACTTATAAGCGCTTGTGGCACATCACCCACAAAAGAATTAGATGATGACTTAGGCCTTATGCTCTACACGATCAGAGAAGAAATGAAAGATAATCCAAAAGAAAAACTAACTCGTGTGGCTGAGATTGGTTACGATTATGTTGAGTCAGCGGGATATGAGAACGGTCTTTATTACGGGATGACCCCAAATGATTTTAATGACTACATGAAGTCGATTGATCTTGAACCCATGAGTTCGCACCAAGGCTCAATGACTTACGAAAATGCTGATCAAGAAATTGCAGACGCGGTTGCCGCTGGATTCAAATTTGTCGTGATTCCTGTACCTCCAATGGGCATGTTTACGTACAACTTTGAAACGCGTACTATGGGAATGAAAGGGAGTCCAGAGGAACTTGTCAACTTTTTAAATACAGTCGGAGAAAAAGCATCAAAAGCAGGATTGTCTCTGCTATACCACAATCACGACTTTGAATTTAAACCAAACGAAGATGGTCTTGTTTTAGCAGAATACATTCTTGAAAACACAGATCCTCGCTATGTCAACTTTCAACTTGATCTGTATTGGGCAACTGTAGCCGGAGCTGACATCAAAGGATTCATCAATAAGTACCAAGGTCGTATAAAAGCATTTCATGTGAAGGACATGAACGAAGATGGAAGCATGGCGCCTGTGGGTCAGGGTAAGATCGACTTTGCAACTATTTTTACGCTGCGCGAGAAAGCCGGTTTAGAGTTTTTTGTGGCGGAACAAGATTACACCGGTGAAATCAGTCCAATGGAAGCTATTGTAATCTCTCACGAAGGATTAGAGCTTATTGCCGAGAGTTTTGACGCGGAAGACTAAACACTATACTACCTAAAATAAAAAAGCGCCTTGTAGGCGCTTTTTCTTTTTGATACTATTAGAGTTGCTTTTTGGCGAGATAAAAATCAATTTTCTCTACGCTTGTATCGGCAATTCTAGCATCCATCTCTTCAAGTGTCTTAGGCGGTGGAACGATCACCTTGTCACCTGGTTGCCAATTTAAAGGAATAGCCACTTTATTTGCGTCACTGTATTGAAGTGCCTTAAGGGCTCTTACGATCTCATCCATATTACGCCCCACATTTAAGGGATAATACATGATGAGTCGAATCTTTTGCTCAGGATCAATGAAGAAAACGGCGCGCACAGCAGCTGTTTCACTTTCGTTCGGCTGAAGCATTCCATAAAGCTTAGAAACTTTCATGTCTAAGTCAGCGATGATCGGAAATTGAAAATAAACACCTGTCTTTTCACGTACATTATTCACCCAAGCCAAATGCGAGTGAATAGAGTCAATTGAAAGTCCTATTAAAGCGGTATTATGCTCATCAAAGGTGGATTGATTTTCGGCAAAGCCGCTCATCTCTGTGGTACACACTGGAGTAAAGTCAGCGGGATGTGAGAATAGAACTTTCCATTTACCCGGTGCATAGTCAGAAAATTTCATCTTTCCTGTAGTAGTTACGGCCTCAAAATCAGGAGCGGTATCTCCGATTCTAGGCATACTATAGATTTCTTGATTTGATTCCATTGGATAGTGTTTTTGGGATTATTTTATAGTACAAAGGTACCTGGAGTGGTTAGGTTATCTGGAAAGCTTCAATCCTTTGATTTTATTTCATTATCGTATTTTCTTATGTGTGACAACGGTTACATAAGTTTTAATGATAATGTTTTAGTTAAAGGATACTTTGGGATTAAGCGCAAAAGCGCTTGATCCAGAAAGGGAGATCCTACTCCCAAAAAGCCCTCCCGCAGCACTTCGTGCCGCGGTGTGCTTCTTCATTTCTCGCCTGTGTTGAGCAAGCTCAACAGGCCGAAAAGAAAAAGCCCTCACACCGTTTGGTGCAAGGGCTTTTTGGGAGCGGAGAGAGAGGGATTCGAACCCCCGGAGGTGTGACCCTCAACGGTTTTCAAGACCGCCGCATTCGACCACTCTGCCATCTCTCCTATTGGGGGGCAAATATAAATCGATTTAATCATAAAATAAAAAATGCCGCACAAAAAAGCGCGGCATTTCTGTTCAAATGAAAAAGTTAGATTATTTCACCTCTTCAAAATCCACATCTTCTACATTATCAGACGCGTCTTGTGAAGTATTTGCATCTGCTGAACCGCCTCCATTTTCTGCTGAACCAGCAGCGTCAGCTTGTGCCTTATACATTTCTTCAGAAGCATTTTTCCATGCTTCGTTGATAGCATCTAAGGCAGGTTTAATCGCAGCTACATCTTTAGATTCAAAGGCCTTCTTGAGTCCCTCAAGTCCTTCTGTAATTGGTTTCTTCTTGTCTTCAGACAATTTATCTCCAAATTCAGACAATTGCTTTTCGGTTTGGAAGATCATTTGATCCGCTTGGTTTAAGGTTTCAGCATTCTCTTTAGCTAGATTATCCGCCTCTGCATTTGCCTCAGCCTCAGCCTTCATCTTCTCGATTTCTTCTTGGGTCAAACCAGAAGAAGCTTCAATTCTAATGTCCTGAGACTTACCTGTAGCCTTGTCTGTCGCAGAAACCTTAATGATACCGTTAGCATCAATATCAAAGGTCACTTCAATTTGAGGTGTTCCTCTTGGTGCAGGCGGGATACCGTCTAAGTGAAAGCGTCCGATCGTTTTGTTGTCTGCAGCCATGGGTCGCTCCCCTTGAATTACATGGATTTCAACTGATGGCTGATTGTCAGCAGCAGTCGAGAACACCTGAGATTTCTTCGTTGGAATAGTCGTATTTGACTCAATTAATTTAGTGGCTACACCTCCCATAGTCTCAATTCCAAGAGACAGAGGGGTTACATCTAAAAGAAGAACATCTTTGACATCACCTGTCAGCACACCTCCTTGAATTGCAGCACCTACGGCAACTACTTCGTCAGGGTTCACTCCTTTTGATGGAGCTTTTCCGAAGAACTTTTCTACAGCGGCTTGTACGGCAGGAATACGGGTTGATCCCCCTACTAAAATAATTTCGTCTATATCGCTTTTCGAGAGACCTGCAGCCTTTAAAGCAGATTCACAAGGTTTGATCGTGCGCTCTACTAAATCTGCAATAAGTTGTTCAAACTTCGCCTTAGATAGCGTACGAACAAGGTGTTTAGGCCCTGAAGCGGTTGCTGTCACATAAGGAAGGTTGATTTCTGTTTGATTCGAAGAAGAAAGCTCGATTTTAGCCTTTTCAGCTGCTTCACGCAAACGTTGCAGAGCCATTGAATCTTCACGAAGATCGATAGACTCATCGGCCTTAAATTCTTCTGCCAACCAATCGATGATTTTCTGATCAACGTCGTCTCCTCCTAAGTGGGTATCACCATCCGTAGCAAGTACTTCAAAAACTCCGTCCCCTAATTCTAGAATAGAAACGTCATGTGTACCTCCTCCGAAGTCGAATACTACAATTTTCTGGTCGCTATTTTTCTTATCTAATCCGTATGCTAAAGAAGCTGCGGTAGGCTCGTTAATGATACGCTCTACGGTTAATCCGGCAATTTCCCCTGCCTCCTTAGTCGCTTGACGCTGTGCATCGTTAAAATAGGCCGGTACGGTAATTACGGCACGCGTCACAGATTGTCCAAGATAGTCTTCTGCAGTCTTCTTCATTTTCTGAAGAATCATTGCCGAAAGTTCTTGAGGTGTGTAAAGGCGATCGTCAATTTTAACTCTTGGCGTATCATTGTCTCCTTTTACCACTTCATAAGGAACGCGATTTACTTCTTTAGAAGATTCTGAGAATTTATTTCCCATGAAACGCTTCACCGAATAAATGGTTTTATGTGGATTGGTTACCGCCTGTCTTTTTGCCGGATCACCCACCTTGATTTCTCCTCCTTCAACGAATGCGATCATTGACGGAGTGGTTCTCTTTCCTTCAGCGTTTGGAATAACAACAGGGTCATTACCTTCCATCACCGAAACACAAGAGTTTGTAGTTCCTAAGTCGATACCTATAATTTTGCTCATAACTGAATGATTACTTTTTTCTTCTCTACTGGGCAATCATTATGCCATACCACAATTCATGACAAGCTGTCATAATACATCGCGTTTCTTTTTTTCAGAGTACCTTTGAAGACAGGCTTTAGCATTACATCTTATGTCAACAGCAAAGAAAGAATACAAGCGCATCACGGTAAAAACCTTAAGTGAGATGAAGGCGTCAAATGAAAAGATTGCCATGCTCACCGCGTACGATTTTACCATGGCACAAATGGTAGATAAGGCAGGAGTCGATGTCATATTAGTGGGAGATTCAGCGAGTAATGTAATTGCTGGTCACGAGACCACCCTGCCGATCACCCTTGATCAAATGATTTACCATGCGAGTGCCGTAGTTCGGGGCACTAAACGTGCTTTAGTTGTGGTAGATCTTCCTTTTGGAAGCTACCAAAGTGATTCAAAAGAGGCACTGCGTTCTGCGATTAGGATCATGAAAGAGAGTGGAGCCCATACTGTAAAATTAGAAGGGGGTACCGAAAACGGTGATGCTCTCAAAAGAATCTTAGGCGCAGGAATACCCGTAATGGGTCATCTAGGACTCACTCCGCAATCCATTTATCAGTTCGGTTCATATACCGTTCGCGCCAAACAAGAAGCTGAAGCCGAAAAATTAATAGCCGACGCCCTTTTTCTTCAAGAGCAGGGCTGTTTTGGTATTGTGTTAGAAAAGGTTCCTGCAGCTTTAGCGCAAACTGTTGCTGAATCGCTTCATATTCCTGTAATCGGAATTGGTGCTGGGTCTGGAGTCGACGGACAGGTATTGGTTCTTCACGACATGTTGGGAATGACCACAGAATTCAGTCCGCGTTTTTTAAGGCGTTACCTCAATTTAGATGAACAAATCGGAGGAGCACTAAGCCAATATGTATCCGATGTAAAATCGGTTGCCTTTCCAAGCAAAGATGAACAGTATTGATTTAGAGGTACTCTTTGAAGACAATCATCTCATTGCGGTCTACAAACCCTCTGGAGTGTTGGTGCAAGGTGACAAAACTGGTGACACACCTTTGGTCGATCTTGTCAAAGCCTATATCGTTCAAAAATACAACAAGCCGGGGGCTGCTTTTCTAGGGGTTATTCACCGCATAGATAGGCCCACCTCTGGAATTGTAGTATTTGGAAAGACTTCGAAGGCGCTTACTCGAATGAATAAACTTTTTGCTGAAAGAAAAATAAATAAAACCTATTGGGCGCTAGTAGAAGGTCATCCTGATCTGACCGAAGCAGACCTTGAACATTACCTAGTGCGTAATCCCGAAAAAAATAAATCTTTTGCCTACCAAAAGTCCGTTCCCAACGCAAAACGCGCTCATTTATCCTACAAAAGCATTCACAAGTTCGAACGATTTAGTTTATTACAAGTCAAACTGCATACCGGAAGGCATCATCAAATTAGAGCTCAGCTTTCGGCTTTGGGTCACCCCATTAAAGGAGACCTCAAATACGGTGCTAAACGCAGTAACCCAAACGGAAGTATTGACCTTGTCGCGCAACACCTTGAATTTCAACACCCGGTTCAAGACGTCAAAGTGGTACTTAGCTTAAAAAACCCGTCACTGTCTATCAAAGTAGACGAACCGTTCGATTCGTAGTATATTTACGCCCCAAAACGCCAAAAACTATGCTTATCTCTGATCAATGGCTGAAAGATTATTTTGATAGCCAATTAGACCCAAGTGAAAATGCCGCGATTCTAACCGATTTAGGGTTAGAAGTAGAAGGTGTTACCACCTACGAATCAATTAAAGGAGGGCTTGATGGCGTTGTTGTGGGCGAAGTACTAGAGTGCGATCCACATCCTAATGCAGATCGATTAAAAATCACTCGCGTTTCTGCCGGAAAAGAAACGCTTCAAATTATTTGTGGCGCACCAAATGTCGCAAAAGGTCAAAAGGTAGCCGTAGCCTTAGTTGGCACGACCATTTATCCTTCAAGTGGAGCGCCCATCACGTTAAAAAAGACGAAGATCAGAGGCGAGTCTAGTGAAGGGATGCTATGTGCAGAAGACGAGCTAGGATTGGGGCAAAGTCACGATGGCATCATGGTTTTGGACTCGGATTTAAAACCAGGTCAACCCCTAGCTTCTGTTTTTGAAAATTACTCCGACACCGTCTACGAAATAGGACTCACCCCAAATCGAGCAGATGCTATGGGTCATTACGGTGTTGCTCGAGATTTAAGAGCGGGTATAGCGAAAAACAATCAATTAGCGCCCTTAAATACGGTGAGTACTTCAAGCTTCTCCATTGAGAATTACAGCACACCCATAGAAATCACCGTGCAGTCCCAAGAAAAAGCGCCCCGATATCTCGGTATTGTAGTGAGTGATATCCGTGTAGCCCCCTCGCCGGCTTGGTTGCAACATAGATTAAAGGCGATTGGATTAAATCCCATCAACAATGTTGTAGACTGTACCAACTATATCCTTCATGGACTTGGACAGCCGCTACATGCCTTTGATTACGATAAAATTGAAGGAAAAAAGGTTGTCGTTCGGACAGCAGAAAAAGGAGAAAAATTACTCACCCTAGATGGTGTTGAGCGTGAACTTCACACAGAAGACTTGGTCATTTGTGACTCCAAGAAGCCAATGTGTATCGCAGGTGTTTTTGGCGGTTTACACTCTGGTGTTACCGAAAACACAACTTCTGTGTTGATTGAGAGCGCCTATTTTGATCCTGTAAGTGTTCGAAAGACTTCCAAAAGACATGGGTTACACACAGATGCTTCTTTTAGGTTTGAACGAGGGGTCGATATCAATACGTGTGAAATCGCCTTGAAACGTGCCGCCATTATCCTCAAAGAAATAGCAGGTGGTACGGTGAGCAGTGATCTTATTGAAAGCTATCCAAAAGAAGCTGAACCAATTAGTCTATTCTTGAATTACGCTACACTTAATCGTATAGCAGGTGCAGAACTACCTAAAGATCATGTAAAAAATATATTGGTTCATCTAGAATTCAAGGTACTCAATGAAACAGAAGCAGGTTTAGGTATTGTCGTTCCAACCTACCGAAATGATGTAACGCGTGAAATCGATGTTATCGAAGAGGTATTTAGAGTTTATGGATACAACAACATCCCTGTTCCAGAAAAATTCAGCTACACGCACGCTTCTTCTGCCGAAAATCAAAATTTAAAATTCCAGAATGAGGTTTCAGACCACCTTGTTGCCTTAGGCTATGTAGAGACCTTGTCCAACAGTCTAACCCTCGCAAGTAATGACCCCCGAAGCATCTTACTTAAGAATGCACTGAGTTCTGATCTTGAGTCTCTTCGCACTGAAATGTTTAGCAGCGGATTAAAAACCTTAGCCTACAATGCGAACCGTCAGCAAAAAGACTTAAAGATTTTCGAGTTCGGTAAAGTGTACCATCAAGAAGGCAATGAACGTTGTGAACAGCAGCAGTTGCTTATCATGGCAACGGGTCGAAAACATATTCAACATTGGCTTACTGGAGATGAGCATATCTCATTTTATGATTTAAAGAGTATTTGCGCTACCCTTTTACATCGTTTAGAAATCACCGATTATTCAGAACAAAATTTAGAAGCGCATCCTTTTTTCGTCGAAGGGGTTAGTTTAAGGAGTGATAAACTTCTTGCCGAAATTGGAATGATCTCTAAAGAATATTCCAAATCTTTTGGCCTGACACAAGACGTCGTTTCTATTCTCATTCATTGGGATAATGTGATTCATACCGCTCATAAAAAGGAGTTTGATCTGAAAGAAATTTCAAAACACCCTCAAGTTTACAGAGACTTAGCCCTAATTCTCAATAAGCATATCGAATTCGGTCAACTTCTAGAGGCTTGCCACAAGGCTGAATCAAAGCTATTAAAAGGTGTGCGTTTATTTGATGTATACACGGGCAAGGGCGTTCCGAGCGATAAGAAGTCGTATGCTATACAGCTTCAATTCAATGATCCTAGAAAAACACTTACGGATAAAGAAATCGATAAATCAGTTTCTAGGATCTTTAAGAAGCTAGAAAGTGATTTTGGAGCAGTTTTAAGGAGTTAACCCCTTTCACTTTATTGATTCATTCGTTAATTTTATGGCGCTATAAAAGAAAATCTGATGAATCTAAAAGGTCTTAACCTCAGAGAGAAGCTCCACATTGCTCAAGAAGAACACGCTTCTTCACTTGAAAAGTCTGCTTTAGAATCGCTTTTTAAAAGCACTATTTCTTTTGCGGATGAAAATCTTGATGAACGCTTAAAGAAGCAGAAAGACGGGACTAACTCCTTCCAGTTTGACCGATTAGATACCTCAAGAATTTTCCATATTAGCGCCATCAAAGAAGTGGCAACGACCTACCGCTTAAGGTTTTTACCGTTAAAGTATTTTAAGCCAGAACTTCCAGAGCTTGCCAAAGAAGCAATTCTAGAACTAGAAAAAAACCACGGCATTGAATTAGAAGGTCTTCAGATCATGGCGCCATCCAAGCTTTTCAAACTAGAGGATAAAGACGATCCCGTATTGTTTGCTCCTATGGGGAATGGATATTACTACCTAGTGGCACAATGGGGAAGCGACTTACATCCATTAAGAAAATGGCTTGTATGGCCATTTAGAGGACCCGCTCATTTGCTTACGCTTTTGGCCGCAATCAGTTTTGTATTAACGCTATTGATTCCGGATGGAATGTTCTCTAAAGAAAATTCAACGGCTGAATTTTGGATTCTCTTCTTCTTTTTCTTCAAAGGAGTGGTAGGCCTTGCAATCTTTTATGGGTTTGCAATGGGAAAAAACTTCAATCCCTTTATTTGGAATTCAAAATACTTTAACGCTTAATCGGCGTTTAAAGGTTTAAGCATACATCTTTTCGCGAAGAGCCTTAATGTCTTTGCTCTCCATATACTCGTCGAACGTCATGTAGCGATCTATAACACCTTTTGGGGTTAATTCTATCATACGGTTCGCAACCGTATTGACAAATTCATGATCATGGGTTGTAAGTAATACCGTACCCTTAAATTGCTTCAATGAGTTGTTGAATGCCGTAATGCTTTCTAGGTCTAAGTGATTGGTAGGTTCGTCTAAAAGAAGAACATTAGCTCTTTGTAACATCATCTTACTGAGCATACAACGTACCTTTTCTCCTCCTGAGAGTACATTGCACTTTTTAAGCGCTTCTTCTCCACTAAAAAGCATCTTACCAAGAAACCCTCTTAGGTGAACCTCTTCTTTTTCTTCTTCCGTCTTGGCGTAGGTACGAAGCCAATCTACAAGACTCACGGGATCAGTAAAATAAGACTCATTATCAGCTGGCAAATAGGATTGTGTAGTAGTAATCCCCCACTCCACCTTTCCTTGAACCGCTTTTTGTTCTCCTGAAATAATTTGATAAAACGCTGTAGAAGCTCTAGAATCTTTCGAGATCACAGCAACCTTGTCCGATTTCACCAGATTGAGATCTATTCCTTTGAAAAGACATTCTCCCTCTTCAGAATGTGCCTCAAGGCCAGTGATATTTAAAATCTGATCTCCGGCTTCACGTTCTTTTTCAAAAATAATAGCCGGATAGCGTCTAGAAGAAGGCTTGATATCGTCAACCTTAAGTTTCTCAAGCATCTTCTTACGTGAAGTAGCCTGCTTGCTTTTAGCCACATTAGCGCTAAAGCGCTGAATAAACTCCTGTAATTCTTTCGCCTTTTCTTCTGCCTTCTTATTTTGCTGGGCTCTTTGTCTTGCTGCTAACTGACTGCTCTCATACCAGAAAGTATAGTTACCGCTAAACAAGTTGATCTTACCGAAATCAATATCGGCAATATGTGTACATACCGCGTCTAAAAAATGTCGATCGTGAGAAACGACTAAAACCGTATTCTCGTAGTTCGCTAAAAAATCCTCTAACCAACTAATTGTATCATAGTCAAGATCGTTGGTAGGCTCATCCATGATTAACACATCAGGATTTCCGAACAACGCTTGCGCTAATAAAATCCTCACCTTTACCTTAGGGTCAATATCAGACATCATTTGATAATGATAGTCTTCTTTAATCCCAAGATTAGAAAGTAAGGCTGCAGCATCACTTTCAGCATTCCAACCGTTCATTTCTTCGAATTGAACTTGTAATTCACCAATGCGATCAGCGTTAGCATCGTTGTAGTCCGCATATAAGGCATCCATTTCTTGTTTCACGTTAAACAAGGGCTGATTGCCACGTAATACGGTTTCTAAAACCGGAAAATCATCACAAGCATTATGATTTTGCTCAAGTACAGACATGCGCTTTCCTGGCTCTAGGATCACATGCCCCGAAGTAGGCTCCATCTTCTTCGAAAGCACCTTCATAAAGGTCGACTTCCCTGCTCCATTGGCGCCAATGATACCGTAGCAATTTCCTTGGGTGAAGCTTACATTTACTTCATCGAATAAGACGCGCTTTCCAAACTGAATTGAAAGGTTAGATACTGATAACATTAAGACCTATCCGTTTAATTTTTTATGATCCGCCAAAAAGGTTGCAAGGCCTTTATCCGTTAGCGGATGATTTAATAGCGACACCATAGCAGATAAAGGGCCTGTCATTACATCAGCTCCGATATGTGCACACTCAATAATGTGCATGGCGTTACGTACAGAAGCCGCTAAAATCTCTGTCTCAAAATCGTAGTTATCATAAATCGAGCGGATATCTTCGATCAATTGCAAACCATCAGAAGAAATATCATCTAATCTACCGATAAATGGCGAAACATAACTAGCACCCGCCTTGGCCGCAAGCAAGGCCTGTCCTGAAGAAAAAATTAGGGTGCAGTTGGTGCGAATTCCCTTTTTTGAAAAATAAGAGATTGCCTTTAGTCCCTCACGAATAATTGGAACTTTAACCACAATTTGGGGATGCAATTCGGCAAGCATCTCCCCTTCTTTAATCATGGTTTCAAAATCGGTTCCGATAACCTCGGCTGAGACATCTCCATCTACAATTTCGCAAATAGCCTTATAGTGATCGAGGATATTTTGTTCACCGGCAATACCTTCCTTCGCCATAAGTGAAGGGTTTGTAGTCACCCCATCAATGATACCTAAGTCTTGGGCTTCTTTAATTTGATCTAGATTGGCTGTGTCGATAAAAAATTTCATAAAGGAAGATTATAATGATTAGCTAACATCTTTTCATACCACCTTTGGGGTAAGATTTTTTTAAGAACTTGAGCAGACAGTTTTTGCAGCGTCGAAGCTACAAAATAGTGCGGTTTTGTGTTCCTTTTTTCAAGTATTCCTTCAATAGCTATGGCAACGGCAATTGGCGATGCTGCCTTGGTCACATGGCCGTCAAATTGCTCTAATTGATTCTTGTATATAGAATAATACGCTGATTCTTCTCTTAAAGGAGCATGGTATCTGCCCGCCGCTATGTTTGTTGCGAAATCTCCTGGCGCCACATTTACGACATCTATACCAAAAGATTTAACCTCTAATCGAAGGCCTTCTGTCAACATACTAAGTGCCGACTTGACGGCAGAGTAATGTGCGCGATAAGGTAAACCCATATATCCAGCTATGGAGGTGATATTCACGATCAAACCGCTCTTTTGTTCACGCATGCAAGGCAACACCTCTTGGATTAAACCAATAGCTCCAAAATAATTGAGCTCGAACAAGTCTCGTGCCTCAGTTAAAGGTGTTTCTTCCACAGCACCCGTCATTCCTTTCCCTGCATTATTAATCAGTACATCTATAGAACTTTCTTCCTTTAAAACAGCATCTACAAGCGCTTTTGCACTCTCCTCTTTCGTCGCATCAAACGGTAGTAAGGTATAACCAAGAGTATCGACACTATTTTCAGGGTTTCTAGAGGTACCGTAGACCTTGTGACCTTTTGAGGCAAGATGAGTCGCAATAGATCTCCCTATACCAGAAGAGGCCCCCGTAACTAGAATGACTTTTGATGTTTTCATACAAAAAAAGGCAAGAATCCTACATCGCACCGCTACAACCACATACCCTTGCTGCGTTCCCGCCCTGGGGGAGTTCTGTAGGAGCTGGTCGTGTAGGCCTTGCCCGTGCAAAGATAAGGTCTTTTAAATTTGTTAGCCGATCAACTAAACTGTAATTTTCAGCATGAAATGGATCCTCATAAGTCTCTCAGGAATGCTGGCTATTTTATCAGCATGTGAATCAAAAGTGGAGACACCAAAAAATGCTATTGAATTTCTTAGTCACGAAGAATTTCTTAGCCCTTCAGACACCCTTAGATTTAAAGTACTAGACACAAGCATTACGAACTTAAACTTCACCTATCAAGGACAAACCTTACCCTTCTCAAAAGGTATAATTGCACTCGAAGACTTACCCTTAGGAAAGGGTGAACTCGTCGTTCGTTACTCCATAGCGGACAAGGCGCAACTTCAAAAAAAACCACTTAATCTGTATGCTCAAGAGCCTCCTAGTAAATGGAAGGCAGAACTTGTCAATACCTACAGTCACGATACCTCATTTTACACACAAGGGCTTGAATTTGTAGGCGACATCCTTTATGAAAGTACGGGGCAACGAGGTAAGTCTCTGATCACGAGCTACAATCCGTTCCGTGGCGAAACTTATAAGACCCTCCCTCTTGAGGACTCTTATTTCGGTGAGGGGATCACCATTACAAACGATCGTATTATCCAGCTTACGTGGCTGGCCAAAAAAGGTTTTATTTATGATCTAAAATCACTCGAACGTGTAGGTGAATTTTCTTACGGAGCTTCTCAAGAAGGATGGGGACTGAGTCATGATAATCAATACGTTTATAAAAGTGACGGTAGCGCGACGATCTTCTTGTTAGACCCTATAACGTTAGAAGAAAAGGCCACCAGAACCATTAGTTCTGATAAGGCTTATTTTAAGAATGCCAATGAACTAGAAATTGTCAATGACTATCTGTTCGCCAATGTCTATCAAAAGAATAGCATCATGGTAATTCAGAAAGATTCTGGTGCGCTTGTAGGTGTTTTAGATTTAGGGTTTTTAGCAGATAAAATCCAAAAAACAGCAGATTTCGATGCCCTAAATTCGGTACTGAACGGCATTGCTTACCACAAAGAAAGAGGCACCTTCTTCGTGACGGGTAAAAATTGGAATCTCCTATTTGAGATGCGCTTTAGCGAAGAATAAGTGCTTAGCCTGCAAATAAAGGTCTACCGCTCATCAATTCATTTACCTCTGACTTGATCTGTTTTAGTGAGGCTGTATCTTCTGGAGCCATTAGCACTCTATCGATGAGTTGAGCCACCTGGATAATTTCTGCTTCTTTGAGTCCTCTTGTAGTAATCGCAGGAGTACCGAAACGTATACCCGAAGTAACAAAAGGAGACTTGTCATCAAAAGGAACCATGTTTTTATTCGCGGTAATATCAGCGTGTTCTAAGGCTTTTTCAGCAGCCTTTCCGGTGATGTTCTTGTTTCTTAAATCTATAAGAATCATGTGGTTATCTGTTCCTCCAGAGATAATGTTGTATCCCATTGAAGTCAAGGTATCGCTCAGTGTAGCCGCATTCTTTTTAACCTGTATGATGTAGTGCAAAAATTCATCCGTTAAAGCCTCTCCATAAGCCACAGCCTTTGCAGCAATGATATGCTCTAAAGGTCCGCCTTGATTTCCAGGAAACACTGCGAGATCCATCAGTGCAGACATCATACGTAATGATCCATCCTTCAGCTTAATACCAAATGGGTTTTCGAAATCTTTACCCATCATGATCATTCCTCCTCTCGGACCTCTAAGCGTTTTGTGTGTAGTGGTGGTAACCACATGGCAATGCGGAACGGGATCCGAAAGAACACCTTTTGCAATTAGACCAGAAGGGTGCGAAATATCTGCCATAAGCATTGCCCCTACCTTATCAGCAATAGCTCTGAATCTCTTGAAGTCTATATCTCTTGAATACGCTGAAGCACCAGCAATAATGAGCTTTGGTGACTCCTTTACCGCAATCTTTTCAATTTCGTCGTAATCTAAGAGTCCTGTTTCTTTATCGACTCCATAAAAGGTTGCACGATACAATCTTCCTGAAAAATTGACCGGAGAACCGTGTGTCAAGTGTCCACCATGAGACAGGTCAAATCCTAATATGGTATCCCCTGGCGTAAGCAATGCGTGAAACACGGATGCATTAGCTTGTGAACCTGAATGTGGTTGCACATTCACATAATCAGCACCAAAGAGAGCCTTGGCTCTATCTATCGCGAGGGTTTCAACCTGATCAACAACTTCACATCCGCCGTAATAACGTTTAGACGGATAGCCCTCTGCATATTTATTCGTCAACACCGAACCTGCTGCCTCCATAACACTTTCTGAAGTGAAATTCTCAGAGGCAATTAATTCTATCCCGCGGAGTTGACGTTCGTGTTCTAATTCAATTAAATCAAATAGTTGTTGATCTCTTTTCATACCATAAAATTGAGGGATAAAAATACAAACTAGCCCTAAGAATAAGGTGTCTATTTGCGACACTTATAAACATTATCATTCACGAAATCTCTGACATAAAGTCAGTAAAAACTTCACAAAACATGCCATTACGGCACGAATCCTCTAGATAGATAGCAATCTTCCTAAATGGGCTCGTTTTTTGACATTCTAAGAGTAAAAAAGTAATCATCATGTTAGATATAAACGCATTCAGTTCTAAAGTTCAAGATATTATTGGCGAGGCACATATTGTTGCCGAAAGTCACGAGCATCCGGTTATCGACGGTATCCATTTACTTCAAGCTGCCTTAAACAAGGCTAAAGAAGAAATCGGACTCATTGTCGAGTCATCCACAGAGCGCCTGCAAAAGCTGTCCACTGCAGTTCAAGCTCAACTCAATAGTATGGGCAAGAGCAGCGGTGTACAGAAAGGGCTCAGTCAAGAAGCTGTTTCAATTCTCACAAAGGCAATCGCTGAGGCACGTAAGGATGAAGAATCCATAGCCAATTTCAATCACTTTTTAAAGGCCCTAGTCATGAAGGAGTCGGTAGCCTCTCGCATCTTAAAGGATGCTGGCGTAACAGAAAATAGCATTGACCATCAGAAAACACAGCAGGTTAAGTCAGACCATGTCAAAGGCCGAGAAAACCTCAATAAATATGCTAAAAACCTCAATGAACTGGCTGATAAAAACGAACTAGATCCCGTCATCGGAAGGGACGAGGAGATCAGAAGGGTCTTGCAAATCTTGTCGCGACGTTCAAAAAACAATCCGATACTCGTGGGAGATCCTGGGGTGGGTAAAACCGCCATTGTTGAAGGCATTGCTCAACGCATTGTAAGTCAAGATGTACCTGAAAACCTAAAAGAGAAAGAAATCTACAGTCTTGACATGGGACTTTTGCTTGCAGGCGCAAAGTACAAGGGTGAATTCGAAGAGCGCCTAAAAGCTGTCGTCAAAGAAGTCACCGAGGCGGATGGTGAAATCGTGCTCTTCATAGACGAGATTCACACTTTGGTTGGAGCAGGCGGAGGATCGGGAGCTATGGACGCTGCCAATATTTTAAAACCAGCATTATCAAGAGGAGCACTTAGAACGATTGGAGCAACCACCTTAGACGAATTTCAAAAGCATTTCGAGAAAGACAAAGCGCTAGAAAGACGTTTTCAGAAGGTGACGGTCAATGAGCCAAACACTGAAAACGCCATTTCAATCTTAAGGGGATTAAAAGACAAATACGAAGCACACCATAAGGTGCGTATTAAAGACGAGGCCGTGATCAGTGCCGTGGTACTATCGGAGCGTTATATTACCTCTAGATTTTTACCCGACAAAGCCATTGATTTAATGGATGAAGCTGCATCCAAAATTCGAATGGAAATCAATTCTAAGCCCGAAGAACTAGACGTCATGGATCGCAAGGTGATGCAATTAGAAATTGAAATTGAAGCCTTGAAAAAAGAGGACGATACCGATAAGTTAAAGGCACTCAATCTAGAGCTCACAGAGCTTAAAGAAGAGCGAAATAGCTTGTTCGGAAAATGGCAACAAGAACGCAGTGTTATTGACGAAATACAGAAAGTAAAGAATGAGATTGAAGCACTCTCAATCGAAGCAGAGCGAGCCGAGCGTAATGGCGATTATGCAAAAGTAGCCGAGATACGATATGGCAGCAGCAAGGCCCTTGAAGATCAGTTAAACCGTCTTGAGCAAGAGGCTCAAAAAGCGAAAAACACCTTAATCAAAGAAGAAGTTTCAAGTGATGATATCGCAGAGGTAGTTGCTAAATGGACAGGTATTCCCGTTCAAAAACTGTTGGGTTCTGAACGCCAGAAACTCTTGACCCTGGAATCTGACCTTAAGAAAAAGATTGTCGGGCAAGACCGGGCCATCACTCTACTGGCTGACGCTATCAGACGAAGCCGCTCAGGACTTCAAGACCCGAATAGACCTATTGGTAGCTTTCTATTTTTAGGAAGTACAGGTGTAGGAAAAACCGCTTTAGCCAAGGCCATTACCCACGTCCTGTTTGATGATGAGAATGCGATGACGCGTATTGATATGAGCGAATACAGTGAGCGCCACAGTGTAAGTAGATTAATCGGAGCTCCTCCAGGATATATCGGATACGAAGAAGGAGGTCAACTCACCGAAGCCGTTAGACGCAAGCCCTACTCCGTAGTACTTCTCGATGAAATTGAAAAGGCGCATCCTGAGATATTCAACGTTTTGCTGCAAGTCTTAGATGATGGACGCCTCACCGATTCTCAAGGAAGAATAGTGGATTTCAAGAATACCTTGATCATCATGACTAGTAATCTAGGAAGTGAGCTTTGGGCAACAATCGATCAAAACAGCGATGAACTAGACGCTCAACTAACACGTCTAGAAGCTCAAGTAATGCAAGAGTTGAAACAACGATTGCGTCCCGAATTCTTAAATCGAATCGATGAAATCGTAAGCTTTAATCCCCTTGGAAAAAATGCTATTAGCGGCATTGTAAGTCTTCAGCTCGAAGAGGTCAAAGACAAACTCGCACAGATGAATATCACTCTCGATGCAACGCCAGAAGCATTAGAATATTTGGGGAAAAAAGGATACGATCCCGATTTTGGGGCAAGACCTATCAGACGCTTAATTCAAAAAGAAGTGATGAATGTCATTTCTAAGGATCTTATTTCGCAAAAGATTAAAGAAGGTTCTGTCCTCTTACTAGACGCCTTTGATGACAAATTAGTGGTACGCGAGCTAGATACCGATTAGTATTATGTAATTTAGCCTTGAACTTTGAAAAAATGAAAAGGCTTAAAAATACAAGACTTTTTATCATAGAAACCTCAGCCGTGCTTTTTGTTAAGCACGGTTTTGAGGCTACCTCTTTGAGCATGATTACCAAGGCAACAGGATTGACAAAAGGAGCGATCTATGGTAACTTCACTGACAAGGCCGATCTCGGACTTGCTTGTTTTGAATACAGCTTTAGCGCCATTGAAGAGAATATTAAAGACGCATTACAACGTGAAGGTAATAACAGAGGAAAGATGCGTGCCTTCTTTGATTTCTATCGTTCTTACCCCAATATTATTGATAAATGGGGCTCTTGCCCATTAGTAAGCTTTGGAATCCACAGCACCTATAATTCTCCTCAACTTTTAGAAAAAGTAAATGAAGCCGTTCATCGTATCGAGGCTTACCTAACCGAGGTCCTAAAGGCGGGTGTTAGCACCAATGAGTTCTATTTAGGAATTCCTGAATCAGTCTTTGCAAAACAACTATTCGCGTTAATGCAAGGCGGTGTAAGTCAGTCACTTATAACCAATGACATGAAGTATTTAAAGAATACCGCTTCTTACCTGGAATACCTGTTTGAAAGCGCCTCAAAAAATTAGGGTTTTGTCATGAAAACAGCGGTTTCTATAAAGAATAAAAGGGCACGGTTTGATTATGAATTAATCGAAACGTATACAGCAGGGATCGTTTTAGCTGGGACTGAAATTAAATCGATCCGAGCAAGTAAGGCCCGGATTACAGATAGCTTCTGCGAGTTCAACGACAACGGTGAATTGTTTATCATCAATATGCACATCGATCCGTATGCCAATGGCGGATATGTCAACCACTTACCCAAAGCATCTCGAAAATTACTGCTGCAGAAACGAGAATTGCGCAAACTTGAAAAAGAGGTCTCGCAAAAAGGAATGGCTATTGTTCCGTTGAGTCTATTTATTAATCAAAGCGGACGTGCAAAAATTGAAATTGCCCTCGCAAAAGGAAAGAAAAACTACGATAAGCGAGAAACACTTAAAGACCGCGAAAACCAACGTGATCTAGATCGAGTTAAAAAACAACACAACACAAGATGATTAGCGTTTAACACCTTCGGTGCTATTGAGGAGTGGTACAAATTGAAAATCTCCGTAAACCGTTTTGTGAAACTCTTTACTCCCTTTTCGTTCAATAACAGTCATTTTTTGTTGCTCTTCCCCAACAGGAATAACGAGGATTCCGCCAATTTTTAATTGAGCCAAGAGCGCTTTAGGTACCTCTTTCGCCCCTGCAGTTACTACAATCCGGTCAAATGGAGCAAACTCGGGCAACCCCTTATATCCATCCGCATAACGGATGAGCTTAGGCTTCCACCTAAAGGTGCTAAAGAACACTTCGGCTTTTCTAAAAAGTTCCAATTGGCGTTCAATCGAATATACCTCAGCCTTTAAAAAACTCAAGATTGCAGTTTGGTACCCACTACCCGTTCCTATTTCAAGGACCTTCATCTTCGGCTGCAGCTCTAGTAATTCAGTCTGAAAAGCAACGGTATATGGATGTGAAATGGTCTGCTCTGCGCCGATTGGAAAGGCGCGATCTTCGTAAGCGTACGCCTCAAGCGTTTTGTCTAAAAATAGATGTCTGGGTACGGTTCGTATGGCCTCCAAAACTCCCTCATTGTGAATCCCCCTGGCCTCTAATTGAGTTGCCAATAGATTTCTTAACCCACTATGCTTTAAACTATCTTTTCGCACCACGCTATTTTCACGCCTAAAATAAAGCGCTTCTACGTAAATTTGATCAAAATAGTGAACTATGATTCGTGCAGGAGTTTTTGGAGCAGGCCATCTTGGAAAAATTCACCTTAAACTACTACAGGCGTCTCCCCATTTTGAGCTCATTGGATTTTTCGACCCTGACCAGTCTCATGCACAGCAACTTCAGAATGAATTAGGATACGTTTCCTTTTCGAAATCGGGTGATTTATTAGATGCTATTGAAGCTGCTTTTGTAATCACCCCTACCCCTTTTCATTTTGATCTGACCAAATCAGCACTGCATAAAAACAAACACGTTTTCGTTGAAAAACCCATTTGCGAGACCATTGAAGAAGCTCAAGAAATGGTTCGATTGGCTCAAGAAAAACAACGCGTCGGTCAGGTGGGCCATGTGGAGCGCTTTAATCCGGCCTTTTTAGCAGCACTTCCGCATCTAGACCAACCCAAATTTATCGAGGTACACCGCCTCGCAGAGTTTAACCCTAGAGGAACAGATGTCTCTGTAATTCTTGATCTTATGATACACGACATTGATCTCGTGCTTCAATGTTCAAAGGCTGCAATCAAGAAGGTAGATGCCAATGGAGCGGCGGTTATTAGCAATTCCGTTGATATTGCAACGGCACGTATCGAATTCGAAGACGGCTGTGTGGCTAATCTTACCGCAAGTCGAATATCTCTTAAAAACATGAGAAGGCTAAGATGTTTTCAAAAAGATGCTTACATCACAATAGATTTACTCGAAAAGAAAACTGAGCTCGTTCGTATGAAAGAGGCCCCCTCAAACCCAGAGCCCTTTGATATGATACTCTCAACAGCGGAGGGTGTTAAGAAACAAATCTATTTTGAAAATCCTCCTGTGACTCCTACAAATGCCATCGAAGAAGAACACAACAATTTTGCAGAGGCCATACGAACAAATCAACATCCGCGTGTCACCTTTAAGGATGGTCTTAAAGCCTTAGAAGTTGCTCAAGAAATCATAGAGCAGCTAGAAGCTAAAACGCTATGACTTTACTAAAAGCCTTTAAAGGGTGGGTTTCGGCTGCTGAATCCTCAGAAAAGGTACCCATAAAGCATATCGATACGTACTCAAAAGAGGATATTGAATCTGTTCTAACTTCAAATGAGCAGTCTTTCTTTAAGGTGTTAGAACCTAGCTTATTTGGATGCGATCAAATTGATCTTCAAGAACGATTTGCGTTAGTCAGAGAACGATTGCTAGAACAATTATCCACCGCTACATACCAAAGGTTTAACACCAACTCATTGTGGATCTATCGCGTATCAAGCACTCATCATTCCGCAACTGGTGTTGTTGGTGTAACCCCAATTGAAGCCTATATCGAACGTCGGATAAAGCGCCATGAAGAAACCCAGAGATCAAGAAGAAACAACCTCTCTTTATACCTAGAGGAAGTGGGCATTCATGCTGACCCCGTGGTTTTGTCCTTTGAAAATCAACAGCAAAAATTTCAGTCTTTAGTCGAGGGTTATGCAGGTGAAACAAAACCGACTATTGCGCTAAACATTCACCGTGAACGTCATGAGTTATGGCAACTATCAGACCCTCTTATTGTAGATCAAATTTCAACGCTGATTAACGCGAATCACACACTCTATTTAATCGACGGACACCACCGGATAGAATCGGTCTTACATTATTCACAACGACAGCAAACTGCAAGTACTGATTCACCCCCTGCTCACTTTTTGAGTTTTCTAATACCTGAGAATGAACTCAACATTAAGGCACCCGTTGATACTTATATCTTAAACCTCTCCAATGAAGAATGCATACTATTTTTACAGCATCACCTATCACTAACAAAAGCAGCAGAAGTAGACGAGAGTACTGACCAAATACTTTTAGCAGAAATTCCCTATAATTTTAGACTTAAACCTTCTTCGAGTCTACCAGATTTAAAGGTCGACCTAAAAGCCCATGTGAGTCATAAAAAAACCGACGACAATAAGACTACCCTCACATTAAAGCCCAAGAAATACACCGTTAAAGAGCTCAAACGAGCGGCAGATTTCAATGAACCGCTTACACCTAAGTCGACGTATATTGAACCTAAACTATTAACCGGTCTAATTCTTTACCCCATCACATGAGCGTAACTCAACAACTCATAGCGCTAAAAACCAACCTGCCTCAATCTGTAACACTCGTTGCAGTTTCTAAAACCAAGCCTAACGGCCTTATTTTGGAAGCCTATGAATCGGGGCATCGAGATTTTGGAGAAAACAAGGTTCAGGAACTAACAAGTAAACACGAGCAACTACCCAAGGACATCCGATGGCATATGATTGGTCATCTTCAGCGAAACAAGGTAAAATACATTGTTCCCTTCGTGCACCTCATTCACTCTGTAGATTCGAAACGGCTGTTAGACGAAATTCAAAAACAAGCGCAAAAAATCAATAAGCGGGTCGCTGTTTTGCTACAAATACATATTGCAAAAGAAACTTCTAAGTTTGGACTAGACGAAGAGGAATTAGAAGCTTTATTGGAACAAAAGGAACACTATAGCCACATCGACTTCAAGGGTTTGATGGGGATGGCCACCTTCACTGACGATAGTGCCATAATTCAAAGTGAGTTCAACACTATAAAAACCCTATTCGACAAGCACCTACACTCATGGGAAAAAGACCCCGTTCTATCGATTGGAATGAGTTCTGATTATCAGATTGCCATAGCGTGCGGAAGTAACATGGTCCGCATAGGAAGTGCTATTTTTGGACATCGCTAAACCGCCCACTCGAGTGACATATGCTATAATCGACATTGAGAGCACTGGAGGTAAAATTGAGGAAGAGGCCATCATAGATATTGCCATCCTTCGATTTGACGGTCACCGTGTTGTCGATCAGTTCCACAGCCTTGTCAACCCAGAGCGCGAAATCCAACCCTTTGTGACCTCCTTAACTGGAATCACTCCTAAAATGGTCCAAACCGCACCCAAATTTTATGAATTAGCGAAACGAATCGTTGAGATTACCAATGATGCCGTTCTTGTTGCGCACAACACTCAATTCGATTACCGTATTCTTAAAGAAGAGTTTCAACGTTTAGGTTTCGACTTCAAATCAGCCACCTTGTGCACCGTCGAGTTGGCACAACGCCTCTTAAAAGACCAAGAGAGCTTTAAATTAGACAAGTTGGCAAAGGCTTTGGGCATACCTATCAGTAATCGCCATCGTGCTCTAGGTGATGCCGAAGCGACACTGTCTCTATTGAAGATACTGCGAGAAAAAGACCCCCTAAGTGAGGCTGAGAGACTGATCACAAAAACCATCAAGGAATCTGACACTCTGCCTTCGCATCTTGAAATGGTGCGCTCAGCACCTGATGTACCCGGGGTATTGCAACTCTATGGAAAGAAAGACAAGCTTGTTTATTGCGCCTATACCTCTTCTATTAAAAACACCGTTGAAACCCTGTTGTCTGCCGCTAATTATTCGAAAAAGCCATTGTTTAGATCTGTAAAAAGGCTCACCTATGAAGAGTGTCCGAGTAAACTTCTAGGTCTAATTAAAACGTATCACTACCAAAAGACCCAGAGACCCCTCATCCGATTCACTATTAAAGAAAGAGAAGAGATTGGCTCTTACAACGGTCTAAGCGGATTGATCGTTGATAAGGGGCGAACGGAAGGGGAAACCGCTTTAATGAAAGTCTCAGAAGGGGTTCTGATTGCCTATGGGTATACAGACTTGAATTTTCAGTCTACCAAAGCATCTGTTATAGAACATAGACTTACCAAAGTTCCAAACGATCCTTTCTTTATGAGTATCATCGCTTTTCAACTGAATCAAAATTCATACAAGATCATTGAGTAGTCCAAAAACCATCCTATCCATAGAAGGACCTACCGCAAGTGGTAAAACCGCCTTAAGCATTGAGTTAGCTCAAACGCTGGGCACTGAAATTGTCTCAACCGACTCTAGACAATGTTATAAAGAAATGGAGGTTGGAACTGCAGTACCTAGTCTTGAAGAAAGAGCCGTAGTAAAGCACTATATGATACACAGTCATAGCATAGAGCAACCTCTTAACGCTGGAACCTTTTCAATAGAAGCGAAAAAACACATCGACGAACTCTTTAAGAAAAACCAGGTGGTAGTACTCGTCGGGGGCAGCCCTCTCTACGCTGAAGCCCTTTTATTTGGCTTGGACGAACTTCCTCACATTGATAAGGCTATTGTTGAATCGACTCGAAACCGGACACTCGAAGAACTTCAGCAGCAGTTAAAAGCGTGTGACCCTCAATCCTACACCACCATAGATATGATGAATCGAAGGCGTCTTGAACGAGCGATTCAGGTGTATGAACAAACAGGTAAACCCATTAGCTATTATTTAAATCGACCTCAGAAAAAATTAGATTTTCAGATTAAGCGCTTCAGAATCGACTGGGAAAGAGAAGAGCTATACGATCGAATCAATAAAAGGGTTAACCTCATGATCGATCACGGACTAGAGCAAGAGGCGCAAAGGCTTTGGGCGGAGGACAACGAATTAGTAAAAGCAACCGTTGGTTACTACGAATGGTTTAATTATTTCGAAAAGCAATGTTCTAGAGAAGAGGCTATTGCCGCCATAAAACAACACAGTAGAAACTTTGCTAAACGCCAACTCACCTGGTACAGAAAAGCACGTGAAATGGAAGTTCTTTCAAATCGAGAACCCTTATCGCAACTTTTAGAACGTATTAAGGGTTAACTACCAATCGGAATCCTTCTCCATGGATGTTGAGAATTTCAACCTTTTCATCTTTCTTTAGGTATTTGCGCAGCTTCGCAATATAAACATCCATACTCCTAGAGGTGAAGTAGTTGTCATCTCTCCAGATCTGCGTAAGAGCGCGCTCTCTAGGCATTAGGTCATTAAGGTGAAGAGCCAGCATCTTTAAAAGCTCGTTTTCTTTTGGAGAAAGTTTGATAGGCTCCTCATCTTTATAAGTTAGAAAACGAAGCTTTGCATTGAGATTAAAGTCACCTATTTGAAAGTCGACCTGTTGATTATTAGCAACAACACCTACCGCCTTGCGCTTTAAAAGAGTTTTGAGCTTCACGAGTAATACTTCCGAATCAAAGGGCTTGTTCAGATAATCATCCGCTCCTGATTTGTAACCTTTTAGCACATCTTCTTTAAGGCTTTTAGCGGTTAGAAAAATGATAGGTATAAAGGCATTGTCTTCTCTAATTTCCTTAGCAAGAGTAAACCCATCTTTGAACGGCATCATGACATCAAGAATGCAGGCATCGTACGCTCCTTTCTTGTACTTATCAAAGCCTTCCATTCCATTCTTTGCGAGGGTCACGTCAAATCCATTTAATCCTAGGTAATCCTTTAAAACAATACCAAAATTAGGATCGTCTTCAACGAGTAAAATTCTCTTTGCATCACTCATGGGCTCTTAATGTAAATTGAGTTTAATTGAAAATTCAGTTCCAATGCCCTTTTCGCTTTCAACATTCACCTCACCAGAATGTGCTTCTACAATTTGTTTGACGTATGCAAGACCAAGTCCATGCCCCTTTACATTGTGCAGGTTCCCCGTATTTTCACGGTAGAACTTCTCAAAAACATGTTTTAGAGAAGACCGGCTCATTCCTTTACCATTGTCTTTAATTGTGGTAACCACTGTTCTGTTTACATTAAACGTTTTAACTTCTATTTCAAGAGGTCTATCTGTATCAGCATATTTTAGAGCATTATCTAAAATATTGACAAAAACATTGATGAGATGCATAGCATTTCCCCAAATGATTTCATCTTCTGCCTCTTTCTTAACAATTATTGTGCCATTTTTTTCAGCAACAAATAATTTTACTCTATCTATCGCCTCATCAAGAACTCCGTTAAGATTAATCTCTTCTTTTTCTATAGTTAGCTGGTCTTTTTCGAGCTGAGAAATTTGCAAAACATTTTCAACCTGAGCGTTCATCCTCTTGTTTTCATCTTTAATCATCTTAATATACCGATCAAAGTTTTCTGGCCTACTTGAAGGGACTAACGAAGAAGAAGCTTTAAGCGCCTCTACTGCTAGGTTTATCGTTGCAATAGGTGTCTTAAACTCATGGGTCATATTATTGATGAAGTCTGATTTTATCTCTGCAATTTTCTTTTGGGTAAAAAGCTGATGCAAGGCCACACTAAAAGCAACTAAAATGATAAGCGTAAATACAATAGAAATCGCTACTAAACCGATAACATCTCGCCAAATGAGGGCTTCACGGTTTGGAATGCTTATGTTTAACGTATACTCACTAACGCCCTCACTATCCTTAAAAAAAGTGACTGAAAATTCAGGATCTACCGCAAAATCAAAAGCATCAGATTTAATTGCGGTTGGATAGCCTAAACGTTCTATTCCAAACTCAAAATCGCTTTTAATCCCGCGCTTCGCCATTTCTTGTTCTAAAACGAATCGAATCTCAGAGGCCGAGACACGCTGATGTATTGGTGTAAGTTTTGCCGCCTCTAAAAAAACATCCTCGTATTGTGCTTTTTCAATGCTACTGAGGCCTCCTATTTTATCTATAACATCAATAGGTTCTAAAGAAACCGAAGAACCGTCTAGTGAGGATTCAGTGCGAAATGTCTTTCTACTTCGTCTTGAGGTATAATTATAAATTCGCGTAGTATCGCTCGAATTGAGTGCCCTGAAACCTGGCAAAGAACTGGTAGCGACATCGTACCCTTGTTCTAAAATCCCATGGGAATAGTAGATGATTTCATCATTAGACAGTCCTCTATCTACAAAAAAGAAATTTCGAATTTGAGTAGACTTAGGGGCCCCTACACTATCAATCAATACCGCTAATTTTGAATAGTAGTCATTGCGCTCGCGCTGTTCTACGAGATCAGCAGCGTGCTCCATAACGTCCACCATTGCCGTAGTAAATTCTTCAGATCTACTTTGTAAAGACAACTTGATCCAATAGCCCTGAACCAATATTGAACCCAATAAAGCTATAGACATAAGTGCTATAGTCGCATAAAGACCTCTTTTATTCATCTATTAACAGGTTTATCTCCCTTAAAGTTAGGGCTAATGTTAGAAATCTGAAGCCTAGATGAGGTCCTCCAGTAAAGCCGCGACTTGGTCTTCAAGAGCAATTGTTCCAGAGTTATCGATGAGATAGGTAGCTCGTTCTGCGAGTTCTTCATAAATAGGCTGGCTTTGAATTCTCTTGAGTACGGCTTCTCTGCTCAACCCATCCCTTTTCATTACACGCTCTAATCGAATAGACTCAGGTGCAACTACAAGAACAACAGCATCAAATTGGGTATAATAGGCTGTAAGTAACACCAAAGCTGATTCATGAAATACTATTGAAGAAACTTGTTCCTTTGACCACTTTTCAAAATCTTCTCTCACTACCGGATGTACCAAAGATTCTAGTTGCGTCTTCAACGAAGGATTTTCAAAAATAGCGGCACTAATAAAACCCCTGTTAAGATCCTGAGCCTCCCCTTCTCCATCAAATGAATAAGCCTCTGAGCCTAACAAGGCGATCAGTTCAGTCCTTAATCCTTCATGGTGAACCATGAGATATTTGGCTCTGTCGTCTGAAGGATAAACAGAATAACCTTTTTCTTGAAGCAGATTACATACCCGTGACTTCCCCGAACCAATACCCCCAGTAATTGCAACTTTCTTCATTATCTCTCAATTAAAAAGTCTACGGTTGAAGTCAGGAGTTCAGTATATAAAACTCCTTTTGGTGCTTTGGTTAATTTCAGCGGTAATTGCTTATCCTCTTTCATAAAGGTAGAATCGATCACAACACTGACCTCAAAATCTCTGTAAGACCAGTTATTTAACAATGTGGTCGGCGCTTTACACAATACCGAAATTGTATTGGGAAATAGTTGCACTCTGCTACCATCTTCTAGAGTTGGCAAGAGGACGGGAACCTTAAAGATGCGCTCTGAAAACCGTGCCACCTCTTGTGTAAAAAGGATCTCAGAATCTGAAATTCTCAATTCTTCTAAACCTTTTAGATCCAAGGGCAGCTTGATGTTGATTGAAGCCTTAATGTTTTCTAGGCGCAGAGGTTCTGTTAAGATCTTATCTACACCTTCTAAGCTTTTTTCTGTACCTCTAACTTCTACGAAAGGAGGATCTATTCTTACCGAGTCAATGGCTACATAGTTTGGAACAAATGAAGTAAACACCCTTGGAATGACTTTAATTCGCTTCGTTTTCAAAAGAGACGCTTGAACCACAATGTCTGTTGCTGAAACATAATCAATCGAAATGGTTTCAGGGGTTTGAGAAAATATAGCGTCTTCGATAGCCTCGGCAGGCATTAGGTAAGTTCCATTAACATACTCTAATGGCGTAAGAGGAATTTCTAATTCCTTGTTTGACGAAAAGTCAAAAAGCACTCTGAACCCAGTACCACTTATACGAAGGGGAATATCAAAAGCCTCATTTGACTCTAATAAGAGTGAATCTGGAACCTCAGAAAATCGAATCTTTACCGATGAGCTTAGTGTTACGGGTTTACTTAATTGGTTAAAAAACCAGATAAGTGCTGCGATAAAAAAGAAATACACGAATTGCTTAAATCCTATTTTACGCATGGCTAAGACACTTTAGATTCAACAGTAAAGAAATACTGTGGGAACAACTCTTGAACACTTTTATGTGATGAAGTCCTTAGTTTAATATACGTTAAAAAATACCCCACGCCATATGAACCCATTTGGATGAAAAGAGCGGCTACTGTGAGGGCCGTTAAGTGTAAGGATCTGGATTTTAGCAAAACATCCATTTTCAGGGCCCCTACATACAGTATAAGAGGAGCGCTCATAATCAGCATAATCAGCTCATGGAGTTCACCTGAAAATGTCATGATTAAAGACAAAACAAGAATAACAATATAGAGGGTAAATAAAGAAGGTAAGACATATACACTTCTCTTGAACTCCGGATGCATTTGCTCTAATATTGGCCGTACAGCACCAAACTTAAAAACCTGCCTAGCAAAGGAAAAAAAAGAGATCCTTCTTTGATGATATACCTTAACAGATGGGATTAGCCTAGACTTAAAACCGCTCTTCCATGCGCGCATGCTGAGTTCAGGATCCTCACCTGGATGCATCACACCAAAACCGCCCGTAGATTCAAACACCTCTTTTGATAATCCCATATTGAAGCTCCTTGGCTCAAATCGATTCGAAGCCCCCCCTCTAACACCCCCTGTGGTAACTTTTGAAGTCATCACAAAGTTAATAGCACGCTGCAGTGGCGAGAAAGAAGGTAAGGCATCATCTGGTCCACCAAAAAAATCAACATACCTAGAAGTGAGCTCTCGATCAAGTGTAGCTAAATAGTCCTTGGGTAAGATACAATCTGAGTCAAAGAGCAAATAATAGGAACCCTTAGCACGTGACATTCCGTAATTTCTGCTGTCTCCAGGACCCGTGTTCTTTTTTTGATAATAGGATATTCTAGAGCGTAACGGGCTGCGCTCAACAACCTCTATCGCAGGTTTTTGAGAACCGTCTTCAACTACCACAATTTCAAATTCTCCTTTAAACTCTTGAAGAGCAATAGAGTGTAATAATTGATCTAATTCTTCTGGCCGATTGTATACCGGCACAATGATAGAATAGTATAAGGGTGACTGATTCATGCTAACCCTTGAAGCGAACCACTGTTACTTTTCAGAAAAGAAGTCAACGATTTCTTGGCTCACACCGGTCGTTGAGAACCCCCCATCGTGAAACAGGTTTTGCATGGTGACTTTACGTGTAAGATCTGAAAATAAGGTCACCGCATAGTCTGCGCAATCATCAGCCGAAGCATTTCCAAGTGGAGACATTTTCTCGGCATAGTTTAAGAAGGCATCAAAACCTTTCACTCCTTTACCTGCCGTTGTCACCGTTGGAGATTGTGAGATCGTGTTCACACGCACTTTCTTTTCCTTTCCGAAGAAATAGCCAAAACTTCTAGCCACTGACTCTAAATAAGCCTTATTGTCGGCCATATCGTTATAGTCCGGAAAAGTTCTCTGAGCGGCCATATAGGTAAGCGCCAAAATACTCCCCCACTCATTCATCGCATCAGCCTTATATAACTGTTGAAGGAGTTTATGAAAAGACAAGGCAGAAACATCCCATCCCTTGGCAGTAAAATCGTAGTTCTCATCGGTGTAGTGACGTCCTTTTCTCACATTAACAGACATTCCTATAGAGTGCAAAACAAAATCAAGCTTACCACCTAGAATCTGTATCGATTCTGTAATCAATTTCTCTAAATCTTCCGTAGAGGTCGCATCAGCTCCAATTATCGTGGCACCTGTTTTCTCTGCAAGTGCATTCAACTCCCCCATTCTCAATGCAATAGGAGCATTAGTTAATACAAATGCACCCCCCTCTTCGTGAACGCGTTCTGCGGTTTTCCAAGCGATAGAATTTTCATCTAAAGCTCCAAATATGATTCCGCGTTTACCCTTTAAAAGATTGTAATTCATGATTGTTTATTTAATGAATGCTCAAATATAGCAAGATTCAACACCACTAATGTCTTGTCAATAGCGTTCTTGCATGGCTTAACGCCGTTTCAGAAGGATTATTCCCTTCTATCATCGATGCGATTTCTTCTTGACGGGCATTTTCAGTTAACTGCATCACACGTGTATTGACACGTCCGTCAGCTTCTTTCTTAAATACCTTGAGGTGAGTAGATCCTTTTGCGGCGACTTGTGGAAGGTGAGTAATTACCAGAAGCTGATTTCGCGCACCCATCGCTTCAAAAAGTTGGGCAACGCGCTCTGCTACTTGACCCGAAACCCCGGTATCTATTTCATCAAAGACTTGAGTCGGAATTGAGTTTTTCTCTCCCTTAATATATTGGATGGCCAGCGCCAACCGTGAAAGTTCCCCTCCGGAAACCACCTTTTTAAGCTCGAGAAGATCAGATCCCTTATTGGCCTGGAATTTAAAATTAACCTCGTTAATTCCATTACTACCCAAATGCTCAGTCTCGTAAACTTCTATAGCGATACGCGACCCAGGCATTTCTAAAGAAGACAACACCTTTTCGATAGAAGCACTTAAGACTGTAGCTGCTTTTTTACGTCCATCACTGATTTGGCCTGCCAACGGTTCTATTTCTTCACGTGCTTTAAGCAGTGCGCTTTCAAGTGCCTTTATGCGATCAGCATAACTACCGTCCTCACCTAAGCTCGTAGCAAAAGCATCACGCTTTGCCTTTAACCCCTCTACAGTGCTTACCCCATGCTTTTGCTGAAGGCGATGCAATTCTGACAAGAGTTCAGAAACCTCTTCTAAAGCACTGGGCTCTAAATCCATTGATTCTAGAGACTGATTAATCTCTTCATACAAATCCTGGGCCTCAATAGCCAAAGACTGCATGCGATTGTTAATCTCCGAAAATGATTCTGAAGCTTTTAATAGAGATGAACTCAACCGCTGTGCTTGACGCAACTGTTCATTTAACCCGTAGGGTTCAGATTCAAACAAACCGTTGAGCTCATCGATGATGGACTGAATCTTCTCTCCCTGACTTAGAATCTCATAACGACTTTCTAGATCTTCCTGATTGAGGTGCTCGAGATTTAAGGCGTCAAGTTCACTTTTTAAATGCTGCTGATAGGCCCATTCGCGCTCCATTTCCTCAGATCGATCTGTCAATGCCTCAAACTCGTCACTTAATGCTTTATAGCTCCTGTATTTTTTGCGGTATTCGTCTACTACATCCTGATGTTGGGCCTGCTCGTCTAAAAAATCAAGCTGCTCAGCATTCTTTAAAAAAGAATAGGATTCATTTTGAGAATGAAATGAGAACAGTTTATCCGTCAATTGGTTCAAAACGGTCTGTTTTACAGGAGTATCGTTGATAAAAATTCGAGACTTCTGGGTCTTACCCATTTCTCTTCGAATTATACAATATTTATCGTAATCAAGATCGTACGCTTCAAACCACTGCTTGTAATGCTTACTAATGGCTATTTCTAACTCAAGTACACACTTTGCATCTGGGTCATAAAAAGAAACTCCTTCTGCTCGTGCACCTAAAGCCAACTGAAGTGCCTGAAGTACTACAGATTTTCCTGATCCTGTTTCTCCTGTAACTACATTAAAACCAGGGCCAAACTCAATGCGTAGTTCGTCGATGAGCGCAAAATTCTTTATGTAAAGCGAAACAAGCATTTATTTCTTTTAGCACCGTAAATATAAGTAGAGTAGAGTGCACTTTACTTGCGCGATGAGGCAAACCTTGTATGGTAATTAGAAGAGTTTTGGGTGTGCATCCTTAATTCGTTGCAATAAAAGTGAGTTTGCCACTAAAACATCCTGATCATCTATTACCAAAAGACTCTCCTTAATGCAGGATTGATCATAGGCGGTTCTTTTTGAATCCATTAAGATACAGGCGCTATTTAACTGAAAGTAAAAAAGCCTGATCGAGGTATAAGCAGGATTGAGCAGTTCATAAATCAAGCGATACTTTGAAGTGCCGCCTCTTCTCATTTCCCAACCTGCAAAGGAAGTTGATTGCATTCGTGTAAGCAGTTCATCCGCCTTTCGGAAATAGGCCGTACCCCCATTAATAGACTCTGAATCAGCATAAAACCCAAGGCCTACGTAAGCAAAGAATACAGCATTCGCAACTAAATTTGATTGGATAGTATTCAGATTAAAAAAAAGAGGTGTTCCAGGTATGTAGGTAAACCCTAAAGAAGGTTCATACCAGCGGAAGAGCAACGTTCGGTATCCTGAGGAATTCAGTTTATAAATCCCCACACTCAAAGCAGCACGTATACCAGTGTTACGATGTTCAAGAACTGAAAACGTATAACTGAGCTCCAACGAAGGCTTCTCTACTCTACCAAACGTTGTACCGTTTAAGGTTGAGGTGAGCATTTTAGAAAGGTCCCTTTCTATTTGCCGGTATTGGATCTGATAGGCGTTGTTTTGGGTTCGATTCTCAAGTTTAACCTGAATACGGGCTTGCTGGGCCGAAAGCGCTCCGTAGAACACTACGAAGAATCCAACAAGTATCTTTCTTAAAACCATTGTTCGATAAAGTCAATCCAAAGCGCCTTTGCAAGCTGACGCTTAGACTGAAGCGGGAAATCAGTATGCGATCCGTCTTTTTTGTAAAGTGTCACCTTATTCGTGTCTGTGCCAAAACCGGCCCCAGAATCGCTCAGTGTATTGTAGACAATAGCATCGAGCCCCTTGGCTTTCATTTTTGATAGCGCTTTTGAAGGATCATTGCTGCTCTCTAAGGCAAAACCAACGACTACCTGACTTTTCTTCAGTGTGGCCAAGTTCGTAAGAATATCCTTTGTGCGAACGAGATTTAGGGATAGTACCTCTTCTCCTTTCTTAAGTTTATGCGGATGCGTCTTTTCAAAAGTATAATCGGCAACAGCAGCAGAGGCGATGAAAATATCTACAGTCGAAAAATGAGCCATCACCTCGTCGTGCATTTCAGCAGCCGTATTTATGCGGATACAGTTTATTCCTTCCGGCAACACTATCGGGCGAACAGGACCACTTATCAATGTTACCTCTGCGCCCAATTCGTAGGCGCTTAGAGCCAATTCATAGCCCATTGTACCGGTTGAATGATTCGACATAAAACGGACTGGATCTAGCGATTCACGAGTGGGCCCTGCATTGATCAATACCTTTTTCTGGTGCAGAGGAGCCTCGGTCTGAAGTCGATCAATAAGCTGCTCAACAATAGATTCTGGTTCGGCCATGCGTCCTTCTCCTTCTAAACCAGAAGCTAAGAATCCAGAGGTTGCAGGAATCACCTCAACCCCTCTAGAACGCAATACCGAAAGGTTCTCATGAGTGGCAGGGTGAGCATACATATCTAGATCCATAGCAGGGGCTACAAATACCTTACAACTCGATGACATATAAGTAGCAAGCAAGAGATTATCACAAGCACCTGAAACCATTTTCGCTAAGGTATTAGACGTTAGCGGTGCAATTAAGAAGAGGTCAGCCCATTTAGCCAACTCAACGTGATTGTTCCACTGAAGGGTGCCTTCTAGTTCATCAACAAAATCTAAATAGGCAGGGTGTTGGCTTAGGGTGCTTAGGGTTAAAGGGCTAACAAAGTCTTTTGCTGACGATGTCATAATCACCTTCACTTTCGCACCTTGGCGAACAAGAAGGCGGACTAAAAAAGTAGTTTTGTAAGCGGCTATTCCGCCAGTGACGCCGAGCAGAATATGTTTTCCCGCAAGCATAAGAAGTTTTTTACTCCTCTGAAAGGGTATTTCTGTAGTAGATACGGTCGTTAAGCCATTCTTCGATGGCCATCGCGTGTGGCTTTGGCATTTTTTCGTAGAACTTAGACACCTCGATCTGCTCTTTGTTCTCGAATACCTCCTCTAAACTATCCGTGTAGGTAGCAAACTCTTCAAGTTTGTCCACAAGCTCTTTTTTGATCTCAGCATTAATTTGAACCGAACGCTTTGCAACGATCGATAACGCCTCGTAAATGTTAGAGGTTTTTTGATCTAAAACGTTCTTATCGAAGGTTTTAGTAGTAAGTGCAGCTTTAGTTTCTTTCACGATAGCTAAATTAATTCAGCGAATTTACAAATTCTAATCCGGATTGTATCTTAGAGTAGTAATATTCCACTTCCTCGTCAAATTTTGAACGCTCGTAATATCTTCTGAAGTCTTTGTAATAATCTAAAGCTTCTTCATAGCGCTCCATCATTCTGTTTGCCGTAGAATTCTCTGCTAAAACTGTTGCAGATTTAATACGAATAAACAGCGCTTCTTCTCTAAAGATTGATCCTGGATATTCAATGATGAAGTTGTTTAGCGATTTAATAGCTGAAAACAAGACCGGAAGGTTGAACTCTCCTAGGTTATCGTATTGCTTTGCGATCTCAAAGGCCTTTCGTTCTTTTTTAATTTTCAATTCTTGAACACGTTCGTTGGCTCTATTGAAATATTCTGAATTCGGATAGTTATTGATGAAATTTTGCAGTTTCTCCAAGGCCTTATCTGTATCCGTTTGATCCAAACTGAAACGAGGGCTCATATGATAGTAACTTTCCGCTTCTAAAAAGCTAGCCTCCTCTCTTTTGTCGCTATTGGGATAGGCTTTAATAAAACGTTCAAACTGGTAGCTTGACAAGTAATACGCTTTGGTTTTGAATTGTGCATCTGCAAAAAAGAAACTCAAGCGCTCTCCTTGAGGTCGTCCTGCATACTTAGGTGCGATTAACTCATAAAGGCGTTTAGCCTTGACAAACTCTTCTTCTTGATAGTATCGATTCGCCAGCTCATACATTTCTGTCAAATCGTTATTCTTAAGTACCTGTTGATATTCACTGCATGAGGTGAGAAGCATCAACCCTATTGCAGCCAGTAACAGTAAAGACCTCAATTTCATGGGGTCAAAATTAAACTTTTAAACGGTAATAGATCGCAGTTTTTGCAATTCCTCTCCTATGCGAGCTACTAGATCTGATGTTGCCGGCATAAGGGGTAATCGAACATTCGGGAGTATATCGCTTTGTTTTGATAACAGGGCCTTAATTCCTGAAGGATTGCCTTGCTCAAAAATCAAATCAATCATAGGTAAAAGCGCATGGTGTAATCCTAAAGCATCTTCATTTTTCTGCAAAGCCAGCTTAACCGCTGTTACCGTATGGTCTATCATTCCTTGTCCAACAACAGAAATAACTCCATTGGCCCCGTTCAAGATAGAAGGTATTGCTGTGGCATCATCGCCAGACAATACACTAAATCCATCTGGTGCATGCAGCGTCAAGGCATCTATTTGGGCATAATCTCCGCACGCTTCTTTAACTCCGATGATTTGTGAAGTGGAGTGCGCTAACTCCAATACCGTTTCAGGGGTCATATTCACTCCGGTTCGTGAAGGAACATTGTAAAGAATTAGGGGTAGTGGAGAAGCCGAAGCAACCGCTGTGTAATGAGCGATCAGACCTTGTTGAGAAGGTTTATTGTAAAAGGGAGTGACGGATAGAACCGCATCAAATCGACGGGTATCTATTTGTTTTAGTTCTGTGCATAGACTTTTTGTAGCATTGGAGCCCATTCCTAAAACAAGAGGTACACGCTTACCATTGGCTTCAGCGACTATCGAGAGTACACGCTTCTTTTCTTCATCGGTAAGCGTAGGTGTTTCTGCCGTGGTTCCCAGAGCCACTATATAGTCTACTCCTTCGTTGATAACACGTTCGGTGAGTTGACTCAAGGCTAGCTCGTCAATTTCGTCTTGTTGTGTGAATGGCGTAATCAGTGCCACGCCCAAACCATTCAGATTCATAACGTATTGTTTTGAACACAACAAATTTATACGCTATTTAACCACCGACCTGAGACCTTAGCTAAATATATAGGCGATTTGGGGGGTTATTCACAGGTTTTCATCAAAACGTCATATCCCTAACATTTCGACAAACTCATTTTCGCTTAAAAGGGGTACTCCTAGCTGTTCAGCCTTGGCTTTTTTACTCGGACCCATTTGCGCTCCTGCTATGATATAATCTGTTTTAGCGGATATGCTAGAACTATTTTCTCCCCCATGCTGCTCAATAAGATCCTTTATTTCGTTGCGACTAAAACGCTCAAAAACTCCAGAAACCACTACTTTTTTGCCTTCCAAAATGCCACTGCTTTGTTCTTCTTTGCTATTCGTGGATTCCAAGTGAAGTCCTGCCGATCTCAATCGATGAATTAAACGCTTATTTTCTTCAGTGCTGAGGTAGTTGTAGACGCTTTCTGCGATTCTCTGTCCTACATCGTCTATAGCTTCGAGTTCCTCGATAGTAGCCTCTTGCATGCGTTCTATAGCTCCAAAGGCTTTCACTAATTTCTTCGCTACGGTTTCACCGACATAGCGAATCCCCAAACCGAATAAAACTTTTTGAAAAGGCTGAGACTTACTCTTCTCTATGCCTTCTAAAAGATTTTGAATCGACACATCTCCTAATCGAGGAATTCCTGTAAGCTGATCTGCTGAAAGTACATAGAGATCGGCGACGTCCTTAATGAGACCTTCTTGAACAAGCAGCACCACCGTCTCTTCTCCGATACCTTCAATATCCATAGCCTTTCGGGAACAAAAGTGCTGAATACGACCGGTGATTTGCGGCGGACAACTTTCTTCGTTAGGACAATAATGTTGTGCCTCGCCCACCTTTCTAACTAAAGGAGTATGACATTCGGGACAGCAATCGGGAAACTGAATAGGACTCGAATCGCTTCTGCGCTTTGTTCGATCTACCCCGGTTACCTTAGGAATTATTTCGCCTCCTTTTTCTAGAAAAACAGTGTCACCGAGGTGTAAATCAAGTTTTTCGATTTGATCGGCATTGTGCAAAGAAGCTCTCTTTACCGTCGTTCCAGCCACCAAAACAGGCTCTAAGTTCGCTACAGGGGTAATAGCACCCGTACGTCCTACTTGATACGAAACCGAGGATAATGTGGTGAGCACCTGTTCAGCCTTAAACTTGAATGCCATGGCCCATCGCGGAGCTTTTGCGGTAAACCCAAGCCGCTCCTGCAATTCAATACGATCTACTTTAACGACAACCCCATCAATATCAAAAGGCAAAGTGGATCTTTGAGTATCCCAGTGATTGATAAAAGACTCTATATCCTCTACACTATGACACAATTGCGCAGTATCTGCCACATAGAAGCCCATTTTCTTAGCCTTATTCAACATTTCATACTGAGAGGTATATACCGCTTGTTCTGAAACCATAGCATATACGATGCATTGGAGCCCCCTAGAAGCGACTATAGATGAATCCTGAAGTTTTAAAGTCCCTGAGGCTGTATTTCTAGGGTTCATAAACAAGGGCTCACCCGCCTCTTGTCTTTTTTTATTGAGCGCTTCAAACGCATCTTTCGGAAGCACAATTTCTCCTCTTATCTCAAATTCTTCTGGATAATCGCCTTGCAATACCAAAGGCACTGTCTTGATTTTCTTGATGTTTTGAGTAACATCATCACCATGAATACCATCCCCTCTTGTCAACGCACGAATGAGACGACCGGCTTTATACTTCAATGAAATCGATGCCCCATCGTACTTTAATTCACAGTTAAAATTTAGTTCAGGAGCGAAAAGTTCAAGTGAATCTTCATTGAGACGCTTTTTGATGCGATCAATCCACAGCTTTAGTTCTTCAAAAGAATAACTATTGTCTAGACTATACATAGGAAACTGGTGTGCAGCCGTCTCGAAATTCTTGGTGAGTCCTCCTCCTACACGCTGTGTGGGCGAGTTGGGATCAAACACTTCAGGATGAGCATTTTCAAGCACCTGTAGTTCCTTCAATTTTTGATCAAACTCAAAATCCGTAATTATTGGATTATCAAGAATATAATATCTATAATTATGATCATGTAATTCTTGACGAAGGGCATGAATTTTATCCTGTTCAGACATCCTATAAATTTCGTTTTTTAGCGTGAATCATTCTAGGTTTACCCCTAAAATCATTCCTTAATTCAACATAAGCGTACTTCTGGCATAAGCTTTTCACTTCGGAACCAAAATCTTCATTGATCTCTAAAAATAATGTACCATTTTCACTCAAAGCATGGAAGGACCAATCCGCTATGTGTTGATAGTAAACTAGCGGGTCGTCATCATTTACGAAAAGCGCTTCATGAGGCTCATGATCAAGGACATTGGCATCCATAACCTCTTTTTCAGAGACTCTCACGTAAGGCGGATTCGAAACTATTACATCGTACGACTGTTTTGCGTTGTACTCAAAAAGATCGGCGCGTTCAACATCCACACTCACCTGATGTTTTACTGCATTTCGACGAGCACACACTACAGCTTTTTCACTTAAATCGATAGCGCGAATCCGCGCGTTCACAAAATACTTTGCCAGACTGACGGCTATACAACCGCTTCCTGTACCTATATCTAGGATGGCTATTGGACTATCACTTGAATAGGTAGCGCAGATCCAATCTACAAGCTCTTCAGTCTCGGGCCTTGGAATTAATACGCCTTCGGTCACCTCAAACGCTAAGCCCCTAAACCAAGCACTGCCTAAAACATACTGGTAGGGGATACCAGATTTTAAGGCTTGCACATAAGTTCTCACCTTCTTTTGAAGAGGTTCATCAAGAACTAGTGAAGGATCAGCAAGTAACTTTGTGTATAGGTTAGCATCACAATCATCTGCCCAGTAGCGCAAAAGCATTCTAGCCTCCTCGACATTATACAATACACTTAACTCTATTCGTGCCCAGTGCAGTAACTCGTGATACGTCATAAGTCTTTTATCAAGTGTATTGGGCACGAGCAATGCCCAGTACTTCCGAGTGGTCCCGGCAATGCCTTGAATCCAATCTTCTCGTATAGTTTTTGTGCCGAAATCATCGACTCTAACGTTTCTATATAGGCTCTTTTATACCCTTCTGCCCTAGCCTCTTCCATCACATACTCAATCAATCGCCTACCCCAACCTTTTCCTCTTATTGCTTTATCGAAGTACATCTTCTGTATTTCGCAGGTGGTTTGCTCTGCCCCAGGTAAATCTCCGTATCCACCTCCTCCGAATATTTTAAGGCCATCGGTAAGAACATAATAAGACCTTCTAGGAGCATTGTAATAATCAGACAATTGAAATAAATAAGGATCGGCATATGCCGTACCGGTTTTTGGGGCATCCATTTCCTCCAGAACCTCACGGATCAAGTTGCCCACCTCAACATCGTCTTCTGGACGTATCGCACGAATTTCAATCGGATTCATACCTAAGAGATTCAACGAATTCAATTCGTTAATTTTACCTCGTGAAGATACACGAAATCTACATGAAAAGAGCTCTAGAGTTGGGTCGAAAGGGAACCGTTTTGGCTCACCCAAACCCTTCTGTAGGCTGTGTTATCGTTCACCAGAATCGCATTATTGGAGAAGGTTTTACGAGTTCATTCGGAAAAGATCATGCCGAAATTAACGCGCTGAATAGCGTAAAATCAGTTGACAAAGCATTTTTACCTGATTCAACACTTTACGTAACCTTAGAGCCCTGCTCACATTACGGAAAAACACCACCCTGCGCTATTCGTATTGCAGAAGAACAACCAGCAACTGTTATTATTGGATGTAAAGACCCTAACCCGAAAGTATCTGGAAAAGGAGTTGACATCCTCAAAAAAGCTGGCATCAACGTACAAGTCGGAGTTTTAAAAGATCAATGCCTTTATCACCATCGTGTATTTTTAAAGGGTATTCAAACTCAAACACCATACATCACACTAAAATGGGCTGAATCCGCTGACGGATTTATCGCTCCGCTTCCGACACAAGATGGAGAAGAAAAAATCTTTTGGTTGTCAAACAGCTGGTCACAACAACATGCACATCTTTTGAGAGCGAATCACGCTGCCATACTCATTGGCACTGAAACCCTAAAGAAGGATCGTCCAACACTGACTACACGACATGTTTCAGGGCCATCTCCAAAACCCTTTGTTCTGACTCGGGATCATAGAAATATTCAAGAAGCAGGCAATGCTTATGGCGTTATAGAAGTCTGTGTTGAAAAAAGAACGCAACACTTCTTAAGCGATGAGTCTTCACCTTTCATTCAAGCAACATCCTTAAGTGAAGCCCTCTACAAACTTTATTCAATGGGATACACTTCAGTATTGGTCGAAGGCGGAACTCAGGTCATTCAATCTTTTATAGAAGAGGATCTTTGGGATGAAATGATTTGTTTCAAATCTTCAAACGAAATAAAGGCAGGAATCAAAGGTCCAAAAACTCCCCAACTTGAACGGCTAGCTAAGAGCAATAAGGACGAAATTTTTGGTCTTAGACGTTCATTACTTCACTCATAAGATTTCTCAAATTGGCCGGTATTGATATTGGCTTAAAGGTATCTGCATTTAAACAAACTAACTTGATCTTTCCTTCAAGCACTAAGGCGTCACTTTCGTTGTAAAGCTGACTACTAAATTCAATCGAAGACTTCCCTATAGAACTCACCTCTGTTTCGACCCGAATCAGTTCATCGTAACGCGCTGGAAATCGGTAGTTTAATTCAGCATGAACGACAGGTAATAACACTCCTTTTTTCTCAAGTTCAGCATAAGAATAACCTAAAGACCTTAACCATTCTACCCTACCTAACTCTAAGTAATTTAGATAGTTAGAATGATACACAACGCCCATTTGATCGGTCTCCGCATACCGCACTCGCACCTCAATAATTCCCTTTTTCATTACGTAAAGTTTAGGTTAGGCAAATGTAAGTTCAACTGGCTAAGAGTTATGATAAAAAAAGTATAATTACAACCCCTTTTTTATTTTTTTTAACCAAAAGAAGTGAACATATTTGTCTTAATACTTAGGTTAACCATCTGAGCTATTTCATACAGTTACTTGTATCATAATTAAACACCTAAAATCGGTCTCTTGAAGATGTCAGCTGAACAAGTTTGGAGTCAATGCTTATCCTTTATTGAGGATAACATTCAACCTCAAGCGTTCAAGACATGGTTTGAACCTATTCATCCGGTTAAACTTCAAGACAACGCACTGAGCATTCAGGTTCCCAGTAAATTTTTCTACGAATGGTTAGAAGAGCATTACGTCAAGTTGCTACGCGTAGCGTTACGAAAGGAACTTGGTGAAAATGCCAAACTCGTTTATGTCATCAAAATGGAGAATGCTGACAAATCGAGTTCTTTTACTGAACAGATACCGAGTAAGCAAAAAAGTTTATTTGCTCCGCAGGAGATTGATATCCCTGTTGTAAGTAAAGATCCCAGTCTTAAGAATCCGTTTATCATTCCAGGTATTCGAAATATTAAGATTGATGCTCAATTAAACGCCTCTTACAGTTTTGAAAATTTTTTAGAGGGTGAATCGAATCGCTTAGCACGTTCGGCGGGTCAAGCGGTAGCGAATAAACCAGGAGGGACTTCATTCAATCCGCTATTAATCTTTGGTAATGTAGGTTTAGGTAAAACGCACCTGTTACATGCGATAGGGGTAGATATTAAAGAAAAACACGCGGACAAGACTATTCTTTACATATCGGCAGAAAAGTTTACCCAACAATACATCGAATCGGTCAAGAACAACACAAGAAATGATTTCATTCATTTTTATCAGCTCATCGATGTACTCCTTATCGACGATGTGCAATTCTTAGCCGGAAAAAGTGGTACGCAGGATGTGTTTTTTCACATATTCAACCATTTGCATCAAAACGGCAAGCAAGTTGTCTTAACCTCAGATAAAGCCCCTGTTGACATGCAAGATATAGAGCAACGTTTGCTCTCTCGCTTTAAATGGGGACTTTCAGCGGAACTCAGCCCTCCGGACTATCACACTCGTGTTTCTATTTTAAAGAACAAATTGTATTTGGACGGTATGACGATGCCTGAAGAGATCATCGACTATATTGCTCAAAACATTAAAAGCAACATTCGAGAATTAGAAGGGGCTATTATTTCACTCATCGCACAAGCTTCTTTTAATAAAAAGGAGATCAACTTAGAACTCGCGCAGCAGGTAGTCGACAAATTCGTTAAAAACACGAAGAAAGAAGTATCTATTGAGTACATCCAAAAGATGGTTGCAGATTACTTCGAAATGGACTTAGACACTTTGCAGTCTAAAACGCGCAAACGTCATATTGTTCAAGCGCGTCAATTGGCTATGTATTTTGCGAAGCGCTATACTAAAGCCTCCTTGGCTAGTATTGGATCCCAGATAGGCAAACGCGATCACGCTACAGTTCTTCATGCCTGTAGAACCGTTGAAAACCTTGCGGATACCGATAAGCAGTTCAAGAAGTATATCGAAGACCTCTCTAAGAAGTTTTCTTAACACCACACAATACAGGCTTTCATGAAAAAGGGAACGCTCTACCTCATACCTGTTCCTCTTGGAGATTCCCCTCTATCCTACACCCTACCATTAGATATTTCTCACATCGTTCAATCGCTTAAGTATTTTGTGGTTGAAAATGAGAAAACAGCGAGAAGGCATTTGCGTTATATCTATCCTCAGATAGATCAACCATCACTCAAAATCGAGATACTCAATCAGCATACACCAGAAACTTCCATAAACGCGTTTATTGAACCCTGCTTAAATGGTAATGATATGGGATTACTTTCTGAGGCAGGATGTCCAGCAGTAGCCGATCCGGGTTCTCAATTGGTGCGTTTGTGCCACGAAAACGATATCAGAGTACAGCCGCTCATTGGCCCTTCCTCAATACTTCTTACACTAATGGCCAGCGGATTAGGCGGACAAAATTTTGCATTTAATGGGTACTTACCTCATGAAAAGTCTGACCGTAAAAAGATTTTAAAAACATTAGAGCGAGAATCCCTTCAAAAGAAGCAAACTCAGCTCTTTATGGAAACCCCCTACAGAAATGAAAAGCTCTTTCAAGAACTGTTAGATCAACTTAATCTAGATACGCTTTTGACTTTAGGAATTGAAGTGAGTTTAGACACTGAAGAGATTAAAACAAAGACGGTTGCTGAATGGCTCGCCTCACCTGCACCAAAAATGCATAAAAGACCGTGCATCTTTGGGATATTAAAGGTATAACTACCTTCTTATTTGACGACTATTTAGCCACGCAGAATAGGCTTTGGCTTTCGCTTTGTGTTCTGATAAATTCTTAGAAAAGTCATGATATCCAATACGCGTACTGTCCGCAACAAAAAAGAGATAATCGTGTTTTTCAGCTTCTAAAACAGCATCAATGTAGCTGATCTCTGGCATGGTAATCGGGCCCACAGGCAACCCACTAATCTGATAGGTGTTATAAGGTGATTCAATGCGTAAATCTTTATACAGCACTCGACGAATTACAGTATCAAAGCTTTGATAGCGTTCTTTTAAAGCGTAGATCACGGTAGGATCTGCCTGAAGCTTCATTTTTCGTTTTAGTCGGTTGAGATAAACACCAGCAATCGTACGAGATTCTTCTGGCTTCACAGACTCCTTAGCCACAATAGAGGCCAACGTATAAACCTCTGCAGGAGAGAGCTTCTTGTCGTGAGCACTGGCCAAACGCTTATCGTTCCAAAAAGCCCCATGCTCCTTTAGCATTCGAGATCTAAATTGAGCGGCAGAAGTATTCCAATAAAATTCATAGGTGTTCGGTATGACCAATGATAACACGTTGTAACTGTTCAACCTCGTCTGAAATAGAAAGTCGCGTTCGTTAAATGAACGCAGAAGGTCCAAGCTGTCAGCTTCAATAAATTGACTTACATAGCCCAACACATCCTCAAGACGCTCCATAGAAGGAACAATTACCTGAATCGGCTTATTTTCAGACCGCAACACATTGATGATGTCATTATTACTCATCCCCTTCACCAAAACGAATCTACCAGGTTTAAAATAGTCGTAATAGCCTTTCTGTTTTGCTAGCCTAACAAAGTCAGAGGGATTCTTGAGCAAGGGTGTTAACGCATTCAAAACGTCATCAATAGTGGCATCCGTTTGTATAAAAACAACCCGTTCTTCTTGGTCAAAGTTGGTGTTATCAGCCATTACGACACGGTAACTTAGATAGGCGCCCACACTTAATGCGATGAGTGCAATCACGGCAATAGCTGAAACTATTTTCTTTTGCATACTACAATATACGTTGATAAAAGTATTCGCTTTTGTAGAGGCCTTTCTCAAACACCCAATCTTCACGAACACCTGTGCGCTTAAAACCAGCGGATTCAAATAACCTTATACTCTCCTCATTGTCTTCGGTCATCGTTGCTACCAGTTGGTGACAATCGAGTATGTCTTTTGCGTAGTCTATGATTAGGGCTAACGCACGTTTTGCCATCCCCTTCTTTCTGAAGGCCTCCTTCACGACAATTCCTAAAGATGCTCTTTTGTGTTTGGGATCGAAATCGAAAAGATCGATCAAACCTATAGCTTGGGCAGACCACTCAATCACCAAACGCAACTGTTTTGCAGTATATATGTCTTGATGTGCGTTTTCTAAATAACGAACGAGAACGTCTCTTGAAAAAGGTTTGTGTGTATCTGACACCTTCCAAAGCGAAGTGTCATTTTCAAGCTGATATAACCACTCTAAGTCAATGGGCTCTATCGCTCTTAAAATCATGTCATTATCCTTAAGAAGCTGACTCATTACACTAATATTTTTCCGTCAAATACGTGTTGTGCCGGACCCGTCAGTACAATGTCTTCATAACCGGATTCAGCTAACTTGAAGGTTAGCTCTAATATTCCGCCAAGAGCATTTGCTTTAACCGAACTTCCTTTTATTTTTCCCATACGGTGTGCGCTCAAAACGGCCGCAGTAACACCTGTACCGCAAGCAAGCGTTTCGTCTTCGACACCTCTTTCATAAGTGCGTATGGCAAGCTCGGCATCATTTATAATTTGGACAAAATTTATGTTACAGCCCTCTATACCGTATCGATTACGCATCGATCTACCCTTCTGAAAAACATCAAGCTTTTGAAGGTCTGAATCAACCCATTCTATATGATGAGGCGAACCCGTGTCACAGAAGCAACTTAAATCATCTTGGATGTCAATAGCATGAACAGGTTTCATTGTGAGAGATATGTTATCCACAGCATGCACCTCAGCCCGATATAGGTCTTCACCAAATTTAAAGTGCATAGATGATGGAGCCCTCTTTTGCTCATAAGCATAGCGTGCCATGCAACGCCCTCCATTACCGCACATAGTACCTTCTTTGCCATCTGCATTGAAGTAGCGCATCGTAAAGGCCTTATCTGAATCAGTTGAACCCACGTAGATCATAAATCCATCGGCCCCTATTCCATAACGGCGGTGACACCATAAAGCGATTTGAGACTCGGTAAGATCAATAGCGCCTAAATCCTGGGCATCCGCAATAATAAAATCATTACCCGCGCCATGGTATTTAGAGAATTTAAATGATTCGGTCATAGTTCTGCAAGATAATTGATTTTGTTGCTTATGGAATGCGTTAAAGCAGCGTTAAAGCAGTTTCATACCTTGTAAAAGAATGTAAACTTTGTGAAAAATTTTACGCGTTATGAAAAAATACATCAGTTATGCATTTGTAGGAATTAGTGCAGCGTTGGTAACTCTTCTAGCGCATCACTATTTTTTTTCTGAACAACCCATTACGGTAAACTCTTCTTATGAAGAGCCCGTTTTTAAAACTTCATTCGGAGCTTCTCCTTCAGACAGTAACTTTGTTGAGGCTGCTGAGAAGACAGTGAACGCGGTGGTTCATGTAAAGAACGTCTCTTTAGAGCGTTCTCCTCAATCACTTTTTGATTTCTTTTATGGATACGAGTCTTTTCAACAGCCGCAAATTGGCACCGGTTCTGGGGTGATTATCTCTCCTGACGGCTACATTGTCACCAATCACCACGTTATCGAAGATACCGAATCCTTGGAGATTACCTTAAACAACAACCAATCGTATGAAGCCCAAATTATTGGCTCAGACGCCTCATCAGACATAGCTTTACTAAAAATAGACGCTGAAAGAGAATTACCCTATCTCGCATTTGGCGATTCTGACGGATCGGCTGTAGGCGAATGGGTGTTGGCGGTCGGAAACCCATTCAATTTAACTTCTACCGTGACCGCAGGAATAATTAGCGCTAAAGCACGTTCCATTTCTCCTATGAATTCAATGTCTTTTATTCAAACAGACGCCGCTGTAAATCCTGGTAATAGCGGAGGGGCATTAGTAAATACTCGAGGAGACCTCATTGGAATCAATACTGCCATCAAATCAAGAACAGGCTCTTATGTGGGCTATTCTTTTGCCGTTCCGAGCAATATTGCAAAAAAAGTGGTTGAAGATTTACTTGAATTCGGAACTGTTCAAAAAGGAATTTTGGGTATCACCACTCTAAGAGCAAATTCAAAAGAGGCGATCGAGCAGGGATTGGATCATATTGAAGGGGTTTACATCGCTGGGGTTTCGGAAAATTCTGGAGCCGAAAAAGCCGGATTAGAGTCGGGAGATATTATTCGTTCAGTAGACGGGGTGACCATCAAAAACTTTACAGGTCTTACCGGACATCTTTCTTCAAAAAGACCTGGAGACGTCGTTCGCGTAACCGTGGATAGAGATGGCAAACTACTAGAGAAAGAGGTTCGTCTGGGCAAAAACGAAATTATTGACCTACCCTATCTCGGAATGCGGGTTGAAAACTTGAGTAAAGAAGATAAAAAGCGATTGAATATAGATGGTGGTGTCAAAATCATCGCGGTAGCCGAATACTACAAATCTTACAATTTAGAAGATAAAGTCATCATAGCCATCGACGGCAACCCGGTAAACTCTATCGAGGATGCAGAACGACTGGCTGAAGCAAAAAGAAGTTCACGAAGAGCTATTACCATATTGAACAGCACAGGTGAAAAAGAAACCCTAATATTTAACTAGTTTTAGGGCCTAATTACGCTGCTTTGCATATAGACATCATTTCTGTTGTTCCAGAATTACTCGAAAGCCCTTTCAGTCACTCTATTTTGATGAGAGCGATTGACAAGGGCTTAGTTACACTTGATATTCACGATCTAAGAGCGTTCGGTCTTGGAAATTATCGACAAGTAGACGACTACCAATTCGGAGGTGGAGCAGGAATGGTACTTATGGCCGAACCTTTAGATCAGCTGCTGACGAGTCTCACCAAAGAAAAGCCTGCCGATGCTATCGTTTACCTAACCCCTGACGGTAAAACATGGAACCAGTCTATGGCGAATGCCTTTTCACTCGAAGAGCGCATCATTCTCATCTGCGGTCATTACAAAGGAATCGATCAGCGCATCAGAGACCTATGGGTAACACACGAGGTTTCTATAGGAGATTACGTGCTCTCAGGTGGAGAATTGGCAGCATCAGTAGTTTCAGACAGTATCATACGTTTGATTCCAGGGGTATTGAATGATGCCGGATCAGCTTTAAGCGATTCTTTTCAAGACAAATTACTGGCCCCACCCGTTTACACTAGACCGTCAGAATTTAAAGGACTCAAAGTACCCGAGGTGCTGCTCAGTGGTAATTTTAAAGCGATTGAAACGTGGAGAGAAGCTGAAGCATTACGCAGAACTCAAGAAAGAAGGCCAGATTTATTAAGTGATTGAAGAAAAATATTGACTGTGGCAAAAACCAAAATAAAGTATTATTTTTGCGGTCAGTTTTAAAGAAAATTCCGTCATGGAGAACTTAGTACAATACGTTGAGAACACGTTCATAGATAAAAAAGACTTTCCAGACTTTGGTTCTGGTGATACCATCACTGTGTATTACGAGATTAAGGAAGGTGAAAAAACAAGAACACAGTTCTTCAAAGGCGTAGTGATTCAGAGAAGAGGTTCAGGTGCTACTGAAACCTTTACTATCCGTAAAATGTCTGGAACTGTCGGTGTAGAGCGCGTATTTCCAATCAATATGCCAGCCCTTCAGAAAATAGAAGTAAATAAGCGTGGTAAAGTTAGAAGATCACGTATTTTCTATTTTAGAAATCTGACAGGTAAAAAGGCAAGAATCAAAGAAGAAAGAAACTAAACACCTTTATATTTGAAAACTTTTTAATGCCGTGTTAAGTTTAGCTTCACGGCATTTTTTGTGCGATATATTTACCGCGCTTAACCAAACCTAAAGCAAGATGAAGACGATTTATTACACAATGACCGATGAGGCCCCTGCGTTGGCTACCAATTCATTTTTACCCCTTATTAAAAAGATTACAAAAGAGGCTGGTATTCAATTCATTTTAAAAGACATCTCGCTATCAAGTCGTATCATCGCGGTCTTCTCAGATCTATTACCAGAAGATCAAAGAACTGAAGACGCCCTTTCGAAACTAGGTGAATTGGCAAAGCAAGAAGACACAACCATAATAAAACTCCCTAATATCAGCGCTTCAATGGCGCAATTAAAAGCAGCCATTAAGGAATTACAAGAAAAAGGGATTGCTGTTCCTGATTATCCCGATTCTCCTTCAACCCCAGAAGAAGAAGATTTTAAAGCACGTTACGACAAGGTAAAGGGTAGCGCTGTGAATCCGGTCCTTCGTGAAGGAAACTCTGACAGACGTGCTCCAAGAGCTGTAAAGAACTTTGCTAAAAACAATCCGCACCACATGGGCGCATGGGAGACAAACAGCGGTACACGTGTAAAAACAATGTCTTCAGGAGATTTCAGGTCAAATGAGAAATCTTTAACTCTCGATAGAGACCGTACGGTGTCTCTGATCTTAAAAACCGATAAAGGTGAAGAGATTAGCTTGAGGTCTAACCTCAAACTAATCGCCGAAGAAATTATAGACATGAGCGTCATGCAACGCAGTGCACTCACAGACTTCTTCAGAGAGGCGTACAAAGAAGGAGCCTCAGAAAACCTTTTGCTTTCGCTTCACATGAAAGCAACAATGATGAAGGTGTCTGACCCGATCATCTTTGGTCACGGTATTAACGTTTATTTTGAATCGCTTTTTTCTGAGTATGCAAGCACTATAGAGCGATTGAAAATCAATTCAAATGAAGGACTCCAAAGTATTTTAAATCGTCTAGCACAAGATGAATCTGAAGACGCCAATTCCCTTCACAAAGCACTACTAGATCAGCTACATACACAAGCGCCTTGGGCTATGGTGAATTCGGATAAAGGAATTTCAAACCTTCACGTTCCGAGTGATGTGATAATTGATGCCTCGATGCCCGCGATGATTCGCAACTCAGGTAAAATGTACGACGCCAAGGGACAATTACAAGATACTCTAGCGATTATTCCTGACAGCTCTTATGCTGCAGTGTATCAAAGTACTATTGATTTTTGCAAAGAGAATGGGGCTTTTGATCCGTCTACGATGGGAACGGTTCCTAATGTTGGTCTTATGGCCCAAAAGGCAGAGGAGTACGGTTCGCATGACAAAACCTTCGAGATCGCCCATAGGGGTACAGTAAAAGTAGTCGATGAAACCACCAAAGAGGTCTTAGCCGAAACCAAAGTGGAAGAAGGAGACATTTGGAGAATGTGCCAGGTTAAAGATGCTCCAGTAAGAAATTGGGTTTCTTTGGCTGTTGAACGTGCAAGACTTTCAGATACCCCTGCCATTTTTTGGTTAGATGAGACTCGAGCCCATGATGCAGAATTGATCAAGAAGGTAAAAACCTATCTCGCTGAAGAAGATACAACGGGACTAGACATAAGAATTCTTGGCGTAGCAGAAGCCACCCTAGAAACCCTAAAACGATTGAAAGACGGAAAAGATACGATCTCTGTTACCGGAAACGTATTGAGAGATTATCTAACTGATCTCTTCCCTATTTTAGAAGTAGGAACCTCAGCTAAAATGCTATCAATAGTTCCTCTGATGAACGGAGGAGGCCTTTTCGAAACGGGTGCAGGTGGATCAGCTCCTAAACACGTTGAGCAGTTCCTAGAAGAAGGGCACCTACGTTGGGATTCACTAGGTGAATTTTTAGCACTAGAAGTTGCGCTTGAGTTTATTGCTCAAAAGAACAATTTAGACAGCCTTGCTATTTATGCTAACTGTTTGGGGGATGCCGTTGAACGCTTACTGAATGAAAATCTAGGCCCTCAGAGAAGTGTGGGTTCTTTAGATACTCGAGGTAGCCATTTTCACTTGATTAAATTCTGGATTGAAGCCTTAGGACAATCGAATCTTGAGCCCACACAGCGAGACAGGTTCAAGCGTCTTAGCGAGACTTTGAATTCTAAAGAAGAAACTATTTTAAGTGAGATTAATAACACTCAAGGTAAGGCACAAGAAATTGGTGGCTATTACGCTCCCGATCCTAGCTTAGCCTCAGCGGCAATGCGTCCGAGTAACACCTTGAACGCACTGATTGAAGAATTCTAAGGGTAGTTCGTGGGTAAACTCAGAAAGGGAATAAAAACGTGGTTGATTACTCTGCTCCTGATGGCAACAGGACCTGTGGTATTAAGCAGTGCTTTTAAAAACGAAGGTCACCCCCTATTCTGGGTGGTTGCGATTATTGGAGGACTTATATGTCTCGCGGCGCTTTACTTCGGATTTAAGGCTATAAAGCTTATTGTGAGCTTCCTATTTGATTCTTCTGATCCAACCAAATAGCTTCCATCCTTTTCAAATCGACGGGTTCCTCAGCTTCCTCGTATGGCAACAAACCTCTTAAATAGGCGCGTTGCAATATATCTTCAGTCCAGTAGTCTAATTTATTACTGTAAGGATCATAGGTCGATTTAAGATCCATGTCATAAAGCTTGGCCGCCGTTTGATACCAAAAGGCGGTAAACCCGTTTCGATAATCTTTAACAAGGTCAAACGCACTGATCCCTGTTTGACGATCAATCAAAGAAATTAAAACTCTGCCGTCGTTCCTCGACAATTTTTTGAGCTCATCTGTAAGCTCCTCTTGAAGATATTCTTTTACCTGCTTGGTGTACAGTCGCTTTTTGCGCTTAGAACCCATCTTTTCTAAGCGATTGCGTAAACTATCTAACCGATGCGAGGCCATAATAGCATAGCGGTATACTTTAAAAATGCGGTATTGGTGTCTCAAATAGGCAATACGCGCTGCCTCATCCTCAAATTTTAAAGGTGCTAAAACATAGACCTCATCAAGCTCGATAGTCTCAGAAAAGACCGAATCATTCTCGAGTTTATAGCGCATAGTTTCTTGCCCTACCATTAAGGTCGAAGAGGCCAAACACAACCCAAAAATCAATAGAATACCGTATCTCATACCGTTAGATATTCGCTAAATTAGAGCAAAATTACAGGAACATGAAGACTGCAGAAATTCTAGACAAAAAAGCATTAACCTTTTTAGAAAAATACCTCAATAACGCCTCTCCAACAGGCTATGAGGCACAAGGACAAAAAATCTGGATGGATTACCTCAAGCCCTATGTAGATGAATTTATTACGGACACCTACGGAACGGCAGTCGGAGTCATCAATCCTAAAGCAGCGTATAAGGTGGTGATTGAGGCTCACTCAGATGAGATCTCATGGTATGTCAACTACATTACTGAAAATGGACTGATTTACGTCATTAGAAACGGAGGTAGCGACCACCAGATTGCTCCCTCTAAATGGGTAAATATTCACACAAAAAACGGAATCGTAGAAGGCGTATTCGGGTGGCCAGCTATTCACACCAGAAAACCAGGTAAAGAAGAAACTCCTAAGCTTGAAAATATTTTTATCGACATAGGAGCTAAGGATAAAGAAGAAGTTGAAAAAATGGGGGTGCATGTAGGATGCGTGATTACGTACCCAGATCAATTTAAGGTCCTCAATAAAAACCACTTTGTTTGCCGTGCTTTAGACAACAGAGCAGGAGGATTTATGATCGCTCAAGTCGGAAGACTCCTAAAAGAAAATAAGGTGGAACTTCCTTTCGGATTGTATATCACGAACTCAGTCCAAGAAGAAATCGGTTTGAGAGGAGCTGAAATGATTACGGCGAGATTAAAGCCTAATGCCGCGATCGTCACGGACGTTACGCATGATACGACCACACCAATGATTAGCAAAATCGAACAAGGTGAAATTAAAATGGGTTCAGGGCCGGTGATCTCATACGCACCAGCCATTCAGCACAAGTTGAGAGATTTAATCATCGACTCGGCTGAGCAACACAAGATTCCATTTCAGCGTAACGCCTCGTCACGTTATACTGGCACAGACACGGATGCCTTCGCATACAGCAACGGAGGGGTTGCCTCTGCGCTCATTTCGCTTCCTTTGCGCTATATGCACACTACCGTTGAAACAGTACACAAAGAAGATGTAGCCAATGTGATACGATTGATCTATCAATCGCTCCTAAACATGAAAGACGGAGATGAATTCTCGTATTTCGAATAAACCCTTAGTCGCGGTTTAACGGAAGTATGGTTTGAAGACTTTCGAGCTGAAATTCTTGCTGCTCGGAGGTCTTCATATTTTTTATGACCCAGGAATTTGCCTCGGTATTCCAAAAAGCGACATTCATGGCTTTACGCTTTTCAGCGTACTTATACTGTTTGGCGGGCTTTGCGGCTTCGGGGTAAAATTCTGAGGACACCCCTTCAGCGCGCAGCTTCGCAACCAAGTCCAACGCCATCAAAGGATCTGTATCCGTGAGGTGAAGAACCAAAACTTCAATTTGATCCCCAATAGTTGAAGGGAACAAGCCGAGCTCTTCTAAAACGAGATAAATCCTATCTAATCCAAACGAAATCCCTACCCCACTTAAATCTTTCCCACCAAATGAAGCGGTCAGGTCATCATAACGCCCACCACCTCCGATGGCACCTAATTGAACGCTATTAGGAGCGCTTACTTCAAACAAGGTGCCCGTATAATAATGCAGGCCCCGTGCTAATGTAAGGTCAAAAGAAAGCGAAAGGGAATCAAGAGAAAGTTGAGCGGTTTGATCCAAAACAAATTGCATTTCTTCAATGCCTTTAGCTCCTATTTCAGAAGAGGCAAAGAGTGTTCTGAGGCGTTCTAATCGCGACTCAACAGATACGTTTTGATCTAGAAACGTAGCCAAGGTCTCCCAAATAGAGGGATCAAATCCTTGTGACTTTAGCTCTGTAGCTACACCTTCTGAACCTATCTTATCGAGTTTATCCAGAATAACCATAAAGCTTGAAAGCCGCTCCTGAATGCCAAAAGCTTCAGCAATACCACTAAGCAGTTTTCTGTTGTTAAGTTTAACGGTTACTTTATGCTGCTCCTTTAATCCTAAGTCTGAAAAAATGGAATTATAGAGCTGCAAGAGTTCAACCTCTTGCCAGAGCGAATCTGCACCAACAACATCAGCATCGCACTGGGTGAACTCGCGGAATCTCCCCTTTTGTGGGCGATCCGCACGCCACACTGGCTGAATCTGATAACGCTTAAATGGAAAAGCGAGCTCATTCTGGTGTTGTACCACAAAACGTGCGAAAGGTACCGTTAGGTCGTAACGTAAAGCCTTGTCACTTATTGAAGAAGTTAAGGCTTGACTATCTTGGGCTTCTAAGGCAGAAGTATTGGCTTTGGCCAAATAGTCTCCTGACTTAAGAATTTTAAAAATCAATCGGTCACCCTCCTCGCCATACTTTCCCATCAAGGTGGCATAGTTCTCGAAACTAGGGGTCTCAATTCTTGAAAAACCAAAGCGCTTGAAATGCTTTTCTATAATGGCAATCATGAATTGACGTTTACTCAATTCATCTCCATAAAAGTCTCGTGTTCCTTTTGCTAAGCTTGCTTGTGTCGCCATAGTTGGTTACGTATATTATTCCTCAGCGCTATCTAAAAGATCTTCAAACCAATCGTAAAGAGCACCCTTTGTGATTACTCCGCCTTTTTCAATGAGCTCAAATTTATCAGAGTTTTTGTTACCAGCATAGGCCTTAGAGGCTCTTTTGTAAGTAACATAATCAGAATTGTAATGCTGCTTAAACCAATCGAATCCGTCCTTTTCTCTTAAATCTATGGCTGAATTCGCCACCTCTACTGCAATCAATTTAATTTCTTGATCGAGGCACTTGAACAAATACATATGATTAGCTGAGATATTTTCAATGTAATGAGCACGCTCTAAAACGGCATCCCAAACCAAATCACTAAACTGATCTAGCAATTGATCCACTTGGTCAGCCTCTTGCTCCTTTTTGATTTCCCAAGCGGCACGATCTATGCCCTGGGTTGCTAAGAAGGTTGAGAACTCCTCATGCATGTCCTCAAACTGTTCTTTTGTTAATCTTCTAAAATTCATCTTTAAACTAAAAAGGGGCCTAAATAAGGCCCCTTTAAATTTGTATTTAGTGCAAACTAGTTTGCCTCAGGAACAACCTCAAACGCAAGATCTGCAATCACCTCGCGGTGAAGTCTAACTTTCGCAGTGTATGATCCTAAACGCTTCACAGAACCACCCTGAACAAGAATATATTTCTTGTCGATAGACTCGTTTTGCTTTTCTAGTGCCGCGGCAATGTCAATATTCGAAATAGATCCGAACAATTTGTCACCAGCCCCTACTTTGGCCTGAAGCTTCAATTGAAGCGCAGCAATTCGATCAGCGATTGCTTGTGCATCTTTTACTAACTGAGCTTCCTTATGAGCGCGTTGTCTTAAGTTTTCGGCGTGTACTTTTTTCGCTGAAGGAGTCGCTAGAACAGCAAGTCCTTGAGGAATCAAAAAGTTTCGGCCGTAACCGTTTTTTACTGAGATAATATCGTCTTTAAACCCTAGGTTTTGAACGTCTTCTTTTAAAATAATTTCCATAGTTCCTCGCGTAATTATTTTAACATATCTCCTACATATGGCATAAGTGCCAAATGTCTTGCTCTCTTGATAGCCTGAGAGACTTTACGCTGATACTTCAACGATGTTCCGGTAAGTCTTCTTGGAAGAATCTTTCCTTGCTCGTTTACGAGCTTTAGAAGAAAGTCTGGGTCTTTGTAATCGATATACTTGATACCAGATTTCTTGAAGCGACAGTATTTTTTGTCCTTCTGAGTGTCGATGTTTAAAGGAGTCAAATAACGAATCTCTCCGTCTTTCTTACCTTTTGCTTGTTGTTCAATCGATGACATAATTAAGCCGTTTTAAGTTTTTGTCTTCTTTTCTCCGCCCAAGCTACTGCGTGCTTGTCGAGTTTAACAGTCAAATAACGCATTACGCGCTCGTCTCTTCTGAATTCTAGTTCGAATTCAGTAATAACTTCAGCGGGTGCGGTGAACTCAAACAAGTGGTAAAAACCACTCTTTTTGTTCTGAATTGGGTAGGCCAACTTTTTAAGCCCCCAGTTTTCTTTCGCAACCATTGACGCGCCACGGCTTGTCAAGAAATCTTGAAATTTCTTCGCTGTTTCCTCCACCTGAGTATCAGATAGAACGGGATTCAAAATGAAAACAGTTTCGTATTGGTTCATAATAGTGTTTTAAAAGGAGTGCAAAAATAGGTAAAGCATTTCTCCTTTACAAGCGTATAGAATAGTTTCTATATATGGTCTACATGGTAGCCGAAACGAACAGACTGAAAAGCTCCTATCCCTTCAAAAGAACGTTGTATACGCATAATAGCCTCTTTCAGTTTATTAGGGGACACCGTGCGGGGATACTTTACCACAATTTGCTGGTAATGTTGACCCCTAATTTTTGATACAATGGGACTGTCATTCCCCAAAACCTCAATCCCCTGAAGTTGACGCAAGGCTTTCGCAAACCAAGAAGCAGCTTCCCATACTGTTGACTCACTTTTGGCTCTAAATTGTATACGAATCATCCGAGCAAAAGGCGGATAAAAAAACTGTTTGCGTTCTAGCAGTTCGTCCTTGTAGAAAGAAGCGTCGTCATAATTTAAGAGCTGCTGTAGCACACGGTGTTCTGGATTGAAGGTCTGCAACAGCATCGACGCTGGGGTGGCGGATCGCCTTCCGCCTCTTCCGGCCACTTGAAGAATCAATTGAAAAGCCTGTTCCTGAGCACGGTAATCAGCTCTGTAAAGCATCTGATCTGCCTGGACCACTGCCACTAAACCAATATTTGAAAAATCAATACCCTTACTAATCATCTGGGTACCCACGAGCATATCGTATTCTTGTGCCTCAAAAGCACTTAAGGCTTTTCTCCGTTTTGACAAGGATGCACTCGAATCGCTATCAACGCGAAGGACAGAATGACTGGGATACTGTTCTTTGAGAAAGTGTTCAATCTGTTCTGTGCCCAACCCTTGGGCCACACTATCGAATTGGCCGCAATCTCCGCATTCGATCGTATAACGCTCTTCGTAGCCACAATAATGACAACGCAGCATCGATTCTCTTTTGTGATAGGTTAAACCCACATCGCAATGTTTGCAGCGTTTCACTGCTCCACAACTATGACATGACACCAGAGTGGCATAACCCCTTCGGTTTTGGAAAAACAAGATTTGCTTGCGCTCTTCAAGGGTACTCTCTATGGCCGAAAGTAATGTTTGAGAGAAAAATCCATGCATTCGCTTGCGTTTGTATTCTTCTCTTAGATCGATCAGTTTGAGTTGAGTTGGCAAGGCTTCTGCGTATCTTGAATTGAGATCCACTCTCGCGTACTTCTCCCCCCCCTTTTTAGGTTGAGCATTAAAAATACTTTCAATACTTGGTGTAGCTGATCCTAATAAAATCGAGGCTTTGGTTAGATGACCGAGGTATACTGCCACATCACGGGCATGATAACGCGGAGCCGGATCTGATTGTTTATAAGAATAATCGTGCTCCTCATCAACGACGATCATTCCCAATTCACGAAAGGGCAAAAACAATGCCGAACGCGAGCCTACTACAATTTGAACGCTTGGATCTTGATTCAGAATTTTTTCCCAGGCTTCAACGCGCTGGGCCGAACTCATCGAAGAATTGTAAGCGAGTACTTGTTCTGGAAAACGGCGGTTGATGCGCATAGTTAACTCTGTGGTCAACGCAATCTCCGGGAGTAAAAACAACACTTGCTGAGAGCGACCGATCACCTCTTCAATAAGTTTCATGTAAATCTCTGTCTTTCCGGAGCCTGTAACCCCCTTGAGAAGAACAGGTTTATTGGCGGAAAACCCTGACTTAATTTGTACAAAGGCCTCTTCTTGTGCTGATGAAAGCTTAAACTCATGAAGTTCAGAGGCTATGGGCTCAATAAAAGAGGTAGGCCGCTCGGTTAGAGCGATTACTTCTTTTTCGCACAACGCATGACGAACCGCTGTGCTCACCCCAGCGTGCTTTCGAAGTCTTTTCCATGAAATAGGTGCACCATCAGGGCTCAACTCCATAAGAGTCTTTAGCAATGCAATCTGACGTGCTGATTTATTGGCTTCTAGGATACTTAATGCCTTGGATTGATCAATGAGCTGAACCCAATACTCTTGGGCCGTTTTGGCTTCATCCAACATAAGGTGTAACGGATCTTGCTCAGTCTCTGATTTGTCCCATTTACTTTCAATAAGTAAACCGGGAACTAAAGCCGTTCGCATTACCTCTCCAAGGCTACACATGTAGTGTTGTGCCATCCACTCCCAGAGCGCTAATTGATGGGGTGTAACAATGGGATAATCTTCGTAAACACCTTCAATGGTCTTCGTTTCATAAGTTGGCTCAGAAACGCCAACGCGCCATACAATTCCGGTATAGCGTTTTTGCTTTCCAAAAGGAACAATAACGCGCTGACCCCGCTCCACATGAAGAGCAGCATTTACGCTGTAGGTAAAAGGTCTCGCTAGTTTAAGCGGAAGCAGAATCTCAACAAACATGATCAAGAGGTTACCGAAGGGTCTTCTCCTCTTTTAAATCGGGCCAGAAGCACATTAAGTTCATATCCTAAGAGCAGTATATTGGAGTTTAGCCAGAGGTAAAACATAAGAATCAACAATCCTCCAAGTGCTCCATACAATTCATTGTAGCTCGCAAATTCGTCTACGTATATTCCGAAGAAATAAGAGGTAATAACAATGAGCACAGTAGTCATGAGTGGACCCCATGAAAAAAATGAAGTACGCGCCTTTCGGGCGGTTCCGAAAAAATAAAGAGAGGCCGTAGCTAAAAAAATAACGAAGACTACCAAAAACCGCTGCAATAATCGCGCAGAGAAGAAATCCGTAGACACACTGAGTTGATTCAAGTACCATTCAGAATATACAAATCCAAGAGCTCCAAGACTCACTCCTAGCGCTAAGGACACGCCTACCGCAAAAGAATAAAGGTACTGTTTGAAAAAATTACGCGTGAAAGCTACATGGTAAGAGTGAGCGAATTCACTGAATATGCTATTCACACCGTTTGCTACTAAAAATATCGAGAGTACAAAGGTTGAAGACAGTAATGTACCTGTATTCTTTTCTTTGAGTTCGGTAAAGATCTGTGAGAAATAATCGGCAGTAGCCTCGGGCAAGAACGCTTCTAAAAATCGAAAAAGGGTCAAGTCATACGAGGCATTTGCTTGAACGAGCTCGAACAAATGCGGCATCAAGGTCAATAAGAAAATCAAAAGGGGAAATAAAGCCGTAAATAGGCTAAACGCAATGGCACTAGCCCTAGAACTAAGCGCGCCTTTAATGAGCCCAGACCAATAAAGAGAAATCAAATCAAAGAGCGTAAAGCCCTTATAGCCAGGTAAGCTGACACGTTTCAACCATAAGGAAGCAAAACGATAGAATCGGTCAATTGATTTTAACAGGTGCTGTTTCATAATTTTTCAAGCTTAACCGATGGCCTTACCTTTAACAAAACGAAATTAGTAAAAATGAAGGTGACCCTTGTAGCCGTCGGAAAGACCGACACTGGCGCCATCAGTGAGCTGTCAGATGAATACCAGAAACGCTTAAGTCGCTATTGTAATTTTACCTTACGCATTGCAAAAACACTTACAAAATCTAAAAACCTTTCTGAAAAAGAGATTCTAGACTACGAGGCAAAAGAAATTATAAAGCACCTCAGTCCGAAAGCTTTTGTCATCGCTTTGGACGATAAGGGGCAGGTGAAATCCTCCGTTGATTTTGCCAAATTCATAGCGCAAAAGCGAGACTCTGGCATCTCTGAATGGTGTTTTTTAATTGGAGGTGCTTATGGGTTTTCATCCCACCTAGAACCTTTCATTCAAGCAAAACTTTCGCTTTCTAAAATGACATTTACCCATCAAATGGTTCGTCCGATTTTTTTAGAACAACTGTATAGGGCTTTTACCATTTTAAACAATGAGCCCTACCACCACGAATAAGCTATTAATAAAGCACTCTGAATTTGATGGTGTTCGGAATCGCCTTAAGCGCCGAAACCACTTCGGGATTATACGCGTTATTCACATCAGATATCACATAGCCTACCTCAGGATCTGTGGATAAATACTGCCCTACTAAGTTCAGTTGATAGGAGGCTAAAACCTTGTTGATTTCAGCCATAACTCCGGGAACATTTCTATGGATATGTAGAAAACGGTGTCGATCTTTCTGTTGCGGCAATCGGATAGTCGGGAAGTTCACCGCATCTTCTGTGGTACCAGAATTGATATATCCTAAAATCTTTTTTGGAACGAAATCTGCAATATCCTTTTGAGCTTCAATCGTCGACCCACCAACGTGTGGAGTGAGAATCACATTCGGAATTCCTTGAAGCGGGGTGCTAAAGTCACCATTTGCCTTTGGTTCAACCGGAAAAACATCTACTGCTGCCCCTGAAATGTGACCTGATTTTAAGTGTTTTGCCAAGGCGTCAATATCCACTACAAAACCTCTAGACAAATTAACAAGGATGGACCCCGGCTTCATCAGAGAAAGTTCTCTATCTCCAATGAGATTTTTGTTTTGCGGATTATCATCCACGTGCAAAGAAACCACATCACTTTGGCGCAACAATTCGTCTAGATCGTCAATTTTTTGGGCATTCCCTAGTGCCAATGCATCTTGAACATCGTAATAGCAAACACGCATTCCCATTCCTTCTGCTAAAATGGAAAGTTGTTTACCAATATTTCCGTATCCAACTATCCCCAAGGTCTTTCCTCTAACCTCTTTAGAACCAGAGGCTGTTTTATTCCAAACCCCTTGGTGCATTTCAGAAGAACGTTCAAATACACTGCGCATCAGCATAATCACCTGCCCTATGGCCAGTTCAACCACAGATCGGGTGTTGCTAAATGGCGCATTGAATACTACGACTCCGTTACTCTTACACGCTTCTAGATCGATTTGGGTGGTTCCGATACAGAACGCCGCAACCACTAATAATTTATCCGCGGCCTCTAAAACAGCTTTAGTCACCTTAGTCTTTGAACGTATTCCGAGTACATGAACACCTTTTATGCGTTCAATGAGTTCGTCTTCGTTTAAACTGGTACTTACAAGCTCTACAGCATACCCATCACTTTCAAGACGCAATAAGGCGTCGTGATGAATATTTTCGAGAAGCAACATCTTAATTCGGTTCTTCGGATAGGATACGTTTCTTGGCAAATCGTTTATAAATAAAAATTCATCTAAGTTTTCAGCGATATGATCGGCGTTTTTCATCGCCTTTTCTCGTTTTACGTTCTCTGTATACGCAAAGAATCGATCTGCTATGCCAGCCTCTCTCATGACGTAATCTGAATACCCATCCCCAATCACCTGAACTTCTCCAGAGAGGTTCATATTCTTCAAACAACTGATTTTACCGTTATGAGAAGACAATACATTTGCAGTGTCAAATCCAACTATATACCCATCATCATCAAAAACAAAAGTGTTCGCATAAACGCGATCTGCTTCAATATGAAAATGCTTCACAATTGGAACAATAAATTCTTTAAAGCCGCATGAAACTACGTAAATCTGATCTTTAAAGGTTTCAAAAAATTGCTGATTCCGCACAAAAGAATCACTAATCTTTTCGCTGAGTTCTTCAATCAATTGATCGAGTTGCGAGCGATGTGCTCTGAGCAGCTTAATTCTGCGTTCTAAAGATTCTGTAAAAGAAATTTCCCCGTCAATTCCTAGATTTGTAATCTCTTGAATTTGAGCTACAATCTGATCTTTATCGGGATTGTCAGCTAGAGCGATTTCGGCTAGGATGTCAAGGGCTTCTACCCTAGTTATCGTGCTGTCGAAGTCAAAAACGTAAGAAGTAGCCACGAATAGCGTTTGATGATTGATACACAAATGTAGCCTTATTTTATATTTTAAACCCGCAGAAAACGATAGTTACCCGTACTAGTTATGAACCATTTATCCGCTGACAAACTCCTTTTTGCAACACATAACCCAGCGAAGGTGAGCGAACTATCGCGCCTGGTTTCACCCTCAAAAAAAATTGTTTCTCTTGCCGATCTAAACTATAAGGATGAGATTCCCGAGACGGGCGACACCCTTGAAGAAAATGCCTTACAAAAAGCTCAAACTATTTTCAAGAGGTTTAAAATCCCCTGTTTTTCAGATGACAGTGGTTTATTCATAGAGGCCTTAAATGGAGAGCCCGGGGTGCACTCTGCTCATTACAGCGGAAAAAGAGATTACCGCATAAACAATCAGCTCGTACTTGAAAAGCTAGCCGGGATCACTAACCGTAAAGCCTACTTCAAAACGATTTTCTGCTTGATAGAGGCCGATGAAAAAACAACGTATTTTGAAGGGATAGTAAACGGAAGTATCGCGGAAGAGAGCACTGGGGAAAACGGTTTTGGCTACGATCCTATATTCATTCCAGAGGGACACACCAAAACCTTTGGTGAATTAAGCGCTTCGGTCAAAAAGGCCCTAAGTCACAGAGCGCGAGCAACCGAAAAACTCATTCAGTATTTAGGTGCAAAAGAATAGTTTCTAGCATAGCGCAAGAATAGACTACCTTTGCAGCGAAATACAACCTAATGCAATCATTTAAGTCCCTAGGACTATCTGCCCCTTTGCTTCAAGCAATTGAGCAACTCGGCTTCACTGACCCCACTGAAATTCAACAAAAAGCAATTCCAGCCCTCTTAGAGCAAGAAACCGACATGGTTGCGCTTGCACAAACGGGAACCGGAAAAACAGCGGCTTTTGGCTTTCCACTATTACAGAAAATACAACCTCAAGAGCGCAAGGTACAAGGGCTGATCATTGCCCCAACACGAGAATTATGCCTTCAAATTACTCAAGAGCTCAAGAAATATGCTTCTGAGCTGAATCGCGTATCAGTCGTTGCAGTCTACGGTGGCGCAAGTATTCGAGAGCAGGCGGATCAAATCAAGAGAGGCGCTCATATTGTAGTTGCTACTCCTGGGAGATTGATCGATTTAATTGAGCGTAGAATGCTTTCAATCGATGCGATTGATTACTGTGTCTTAGATGAAGCCGATGAGATGCTTAACATGGGGTTCTATCAAGACATTAAAAGCATTTTAAGTCATACCCCAAACACAAAGCAAACATGGCTATTCTCAGCTACCATGCCTAAAGAAGTGGCCCAGATTGCGAAGGAGTTCATGCGCAAACCCATTGAAATCACGGTGGGTTCAAAGAATGAGGGAACCAATTCTGTTAGTCACTTCTACTTTCAGGTAACTTCGCGCACCCGTTACCAAGTCTTAAAACGCCTTGTGGATAGCGATCCAGAATTATTTGCGGTAGTCTTTTGCCGAACCAAAATAGAAACTCAAAAAATCGCCGAACGTCTCATTGAAGACGGATATAACGCAGGTGCACTTCACGGAGACCTTAGCCAAAACCAGCGCGACTTGGTTATGGCTGGTTTTAGAAAGCGCCAACTACAGATTCTTATTGCTACTGATGTAGCCGCAAGAGGTATCGACGTGGATGACATTACTCATGTCATACACTACCAAATGCCAGACGACCCTGAAACCTACAATCACAGAAGTGGACGTACAGGAAGAGCGGGTAAAACAGGTTATTCTTATTGCCTTACCACCTCTAGTGACCGTCAAAAGGTCAGTGCCTTTCAGAAAAGACTTAAACAACCGTTTGCAGAAGGAAACGTTCCGAGCGTTGAAGAGATCATTCAAAATCAGCTTCAAAAACACGCTCAAAAGCTGGCCGAAATTGAGGTTCATGAGCAACTAGATAGTTATTTGCCAGAACTTCAGAAGTCGCTAAAAAAGCTTACCAAAGAAGAACTTATAAAAAAAGTGTTCAGTGAGGTCTTTAACAGGCTACAGAAGTACTATCAAAATTCAAGTGGTAGAATAAGCCCTGCCTCTGAAGATTCATTCTCAAAGGGTAAAAGCTTCCAGAACGAAGTGCGTTTCTTTATCAATCTTGGTGAACGCGATGGATTCGATTGGAGGTCACTTAAAGATTTTCTACGCGAAGAACTGAGTCTTGAGAAAGACGACTTGTTCAAGGTCGATGTTCTAAAGAACTTTTCATTCTTCAATGTAGACTCAGCTATGAGTGAGCGCGTACTAGGTTTGCTTCCTGGCAAGCCCTTTGGTTCACACAAAATCAATGTAGAAGTCACCCAAGACAGCGGAAGAAACAAAAAACAGAAAAGCGGTCGAAAAGGAACCAAAACTTCGAGAAATTTCAGTCATCCAAGTAAAAAATCACGTTCTAAAAAACCAAGAAAAGGATTTTACTAAGCTTTGGAGGCTGTATTCTTATCGCTCTTTCGTAATTTTCTAGAAATTATTGAATGTGATCACACCTAAAGCACTCCTTACTTCTTTCGTTTTCTTTTTAACCCTTGGAGTGTGTGCACAAAACGAAGCTAGTCCTCCAAGGCAGCTAAAGGCAAAGGTGGTGAGCGCTACCAATAGCTTGCCGCTAGAGAGTGTGCACATCATTAATCTAAGATCTATTGTCGGAACCATAACCGATCAAGAAGGTGCCTTTGAAATTCCTGCACAAGTCGGCGATACCCTTTACGTCACCTATCTTGGCTATAAATCTGAAAAGATTAGAGTTAATAATGACCTATTAAACATCGAAGGATCTACTATCGCATTAACCGAACTGGCGTATGCGCTAGAAGAGGTAGTGGTCCGTCCTTATCAGTTAACCGGATTTCTTGAAATTGATATCAAATACCTGCCTATAAGCACTGCTTTTCAGTATAGCATTTCAGGTCTCAACAAGAGTTATGAAGCCCGAAACAGTAGATCAAGAGGGGCACAAAAAGTGATCAGTAGTCTTCTGAATCCCTTAGAAACCATAGGCTCGCTATTTGCCAAAAAGGCACCACAGCTGCGGAAACTCCCGAATATCAAACAAGACGAGAGCATACGTTCATTACTCGCCACAAAATTTGACCGAGAAACCCTAACCGCTCTATTGCAAATTGATCGCACCGAAATCGAACGAATGCTCAATCAGTGTGACTATTCAGAAGGCTTCATTCAATCTGCTAATGATTTGCAAATTCTTGATGCCTTGAACTTGTGTTATGAGGAGTACAAAGTCTTGAATCGTTAAAAGACATATACTTTTCAGCTCAGGTTTTATGAATACCTTTGTTTTTTGCATCTACCATGAATCTAAACGAATTAACGGCAGTCTCGCCTATCGACGGCAGATACCGAAGTAAACTCAAAGAACTTGCACCCTATTTTTCAGAATTTGCGCTCATCCGCTATCGCGTTTGGGTCGAAGTGGAGTACTTCATATACCTCAACGAAACGGGGTTAAAACCGCTTTCACCACTTAGCACTGCGCAGGTTGACGGGCTAAGGGCGCTCTACCTCAATTTTACGGAAGAAGATGCACTAGAAGTAAAGACGATTGAACAAACTACAAATCACGATGTAAAGGCAGTCGAGTACTTCATTAAAAAACACATGGATACGTTAGGGTTAAATTCAGTTAAAGAGTTTATCCATTTTGGCCTAACCTCGCAAGACATCAATAATACAGCCATACCCCTTTCTCTTAAGCATGCTATAGAGCAATCTATACTTCCGGCTTATCGCGGTTTAATTGAAGGACTCAAGGCAAGGGTTGCAGAATGGAATGATATCCCTATGCTCGCGAGAACCCACGGACAACCAGCCTCTCCTACACGTTTAGGCAAAGAAATGGAGGTATTCGTAGTGCGCCTTGAAGAACAACTGAACAGTCTACAGCATCAAAAGTTTGCAGGAAAATTTGGAGGAGCAACAGGTAATTTTAATGCACATGCTGTAGCTTATCCAGAGAACGACTGGAAAAGTTTTGCTAAAACCTTTGTAGAAGACCGTTTGGGATTGGATTACAGCTTTCCAACAACCCAGATCGAGCACTACGACCACCTCGCTTCGTTGTTTGATGGACTAAAGCGCCTCAACACCATCCTAATCGACTTTTCTCGAGATGTATGGGCCTACGTATCTCTTGATTACTTCAAACAGAAAATAAAGGCCGGAGAAGTAGGTTCGTCAGCGATGCCGCACAAAGTGAATCCTATTGACTTTGAAAATGCAGAAGGGAATCTAGGAGTCGCCAATGCGCTCTTCGAGCATTTAGCAGCAAAACTTCCTGTATCACGACTTCAAAGAGACTTGACTGATAGCACAGTGTTGCGAAACATAGGGGTTCCAATTGCCCATACACTCCTTTCTCTGAAGTCAATTGAAAAAGGACTCGGAAAGCTTTTAGTCAATACGGAAAAGATTAGCGCAGACCTTTCTAATAATTGGGCGGTGGTAGCAGAGGCCATTCAAACTGTTCTGAGACGTGAGGGTTATCCTAACCCTTATGAAGCCTTGAAAGCGTTAACGCGAACCAACGAAGCCATCACAGAGACTTCAATAGCAGATTTCATCACTCAACTCGATGTAACTGACGAAGTAAAAGCTGAACTACGTCGCATTACCCCCTTCAACTACACGGGCATTTAGTCTTGCTTTCGGTTTAACTCTCCTAATTCTTCTGGGAGGTTCATCTTAGAAGCTAATAAGCCTATTTTCTCCATTTCTAGATTTCCTGTGATCGAAAGGAGTACGGTTTCAAAATTGCGTCCGTTGAGGTTGACATTCTTGAGTTCAGTGACAAGCATGAGTAATTCTTTAATCCGGTCTTTACCCGAATCAGCATAAAAATAAACCTGAGACTCCTCATCCTTTACAATCATAAGTTCCATTAGTTTCTTCGAGCCCACATAAGAAAAGGCATCCTCCTTCAGTGCTTCTGCAGTCGTGCTGTCTGAAGTGGTCAACACTCTTAGGCTGCTTATTTCTTTTGCTAAATCGACGAATGCCTGGGCATCTGGGTCGTTAATAACCAGTTGCATATTCGCAAAGAGTTTAAACATACTCTCAGAAATAACCACAGAAGTGACCTCTTCTTGACGCGCATATTTGTCAAAAAGTGATTGAGCAGACAGGCTATGGAAGCCAACTACAATAAGGAGTAAGGCAATTTTAATCGTTTGAATCTTCATAGGTTTTATTTTAAAATTTTCTGTGCGGTTTGATCTATATAATCGAGGTAAACTACTTGCTTTTGAGCGTGTTGCAATTGCTTTGAAATGAGCTCAAAGGCCTTCTTGGTTTCAACATAAGCTTCTTGCATTTTTCTCTCTTGATAGTCTTCTTGAAGACGATACACTCCAAAAGATGTTACAATGAGCAGGGCTAACGAGGCGGCAATCCGCATCCATGAGCTACCCGAAGAAGCGTTTGTTCTTGGTGCTTCAAGACTCACTTTGAGCTGTTGTTCGCCATAGGTATACAAAAAGACATCCCTAGCCCATTCCAAGTTGGGGTCAAGCGGCCCCGCTTCGTCTCTGAAATAGCGCTGTAGAAACCTTTCTTCTTCTAGACTTGTTTGACCTTCTAGGTACTTTTCTAGTAAGGCCTGTATGGTCTTATAATTCGTTTTCATCCTTACCCAAAATTTGAGTTCTTATTGCTTTTCTAGCGCGGGACAGCGTTACGCGAACTGCGCTAGCATTCATATCCATTATACTTTGAATTTCTTCGAAATCATATCCTTCAACATCTCTTAATTGCCATACTAAACGTTGTTTTTCTGGCAAACATTGAACTGCCTCATCTACCTTTCTCAAACGTTGTGCACTGCTGAAGGTTTCATCTAAATCATCTTCTGCAGAAACTACGTCCTCTAAACGGCCCTCTTCCATTCTTAAAAATCCGGCCTGCTTTGATTTTAAACGATCCATACTCTGGTTCTTAACCATAGTTATCGCGTAGGCCTCTATGCTCTTCGCTTGCTCTGCGATCTCTTGACGTTCAAGGATCTTAACCATTACATCTTGAACACAGTCTTGTGATTCTTCATGAGATACCAATATCCTTCTCGCAACTCTGTACAGTCGCGATTGTATCGATTGCAATTCATCAATAACTTTATAATGGTTCATTAAAATGGTTCTCAAGAATCACCCTTTACATCTAGGACGAAAACAGCGTAGATTTGTTACATTAGATAAAGCTATGACAAACCCAGCATTAAAATTCATTTCTCTTTTCGCAGCATCTCTCCTTTTCTTAAGCTGCACTAAAGAGTCTGTTGTTGAACCTCCAACGGTGCCAGACAGCGCTAACCCTTCAGAACCAGACGCTTCAACACTCTCATCGATCGGATTTGACAATCCTTCGTTTAACGTGATAAATCCGACTGAATGGTTAGCTTGGCAAGATAAGGTGAGGGCAGCATTTGCAGAAGAGGAAGTAGATACACAGGATTTTATTTGGAACGCCTTAAACGTATGGTATTTCTGGAAAGAAGAGACCGCAGAACTAGATGAGGATTTCTTCTCAAACCTTCAAGAATACCTCGATTTTCTCAAAGGATTTAGTACTCCTGAGAGTATGGTAGACGCACTCACCAATTCAGAAGATCGTTTTACGTTTTACAATGAAGATTATAGCGTTCTCGCCAATTCACTTGGAGGAATTAGTAAAAGTGATGGACTTGAATTTGGTCTAGTAGCGAATGATGACTCTGAAGATGTCATTATATACACACGTTACGTGGCTAGGGAATCAAACGCTGAAGCCGCTGGTATCAAGCGCGGTGATCTATTTAATCGAATTGACGGTCAGCTTATAACGCGTTCTAATTATGTGAGTTTATTGAACAACCGCTCTGACACTTATAGTCTAGGAAAAGCAGTACAGGACGCTACAGGAGCTTTTGTGAGTGTTGAAGAAGAGGTGACATTGACACAGGTTGAAAACTTCAGTGAAAACCCAGTATTGCATCACAGTATTTTTAACAACGGATCACAAAAGGTGGGCTATTTGGTGTACAATCAATTTATATCCGCATACAATCAAGAACTGAATGAGATCTTCGCCACCTTCAAAACCAATGCGATCGATGAATTGGTCATTGATTTGAGATATAATCCAGGAGGATCGACAGCCGCTGCCGCCATATTAGCTAGCCTCATACACGATGGTTCTGGTGTGTTTGCAAAACAACGATGGAACCCCTATTGGACCAGTATGTTTGGCTCTAGTCTTGAGGACACATTCAGTAGTCAAATTTCTGTAGATGGGGCAACTATACCCTTAAACCGATTGGGAATGAGAAGGGTGTACGTCTTGACACAATCAGGAACCGCCTCGTCGAGTGAACTTTTGATCAATGGATTACGACCTTATATCGAGGTTGTCCAGATCGGAGAAACCACTAGAGGAAAAAATGAATTTTCTATCACATTGGTAGACGACCCCGGGAGTACTTCAGGGAGCACCATTTTTCCTTACCTCTACCAATCTAGTCGTATAGATCAGATTAATCCCAATAACAGCTTTGCCCTACAACCTTTAGTGGGTAAATACGAGAACAGTGAAGGTTTTTCAGATTATACCGATGGACTCGTCCCTCAAGTCCAATTCAATGAAATTGTGAAAGTCGATGGGCGCACCGTTTTCCGAATCGGGGCATTCGGTACGCTTGAAGACGGATTGTTTGCAAAAGCCATTGAACATATGTCTGGGACTATGGGCGCCACTAGAGCCTTCCGTCCCTCTGGGATTCCTGCTGAGCAACTAAGAGAAAAAGAATCACTAATGTTTGTTGAATTTGAATAATGCTTGAAACCGTTCTTGCCTTTTTAACCTTAGTATTTGGAGTTCTTGGATTTATTTTAGGAAAGCGACTGGCTGCAAACGCTCCGAACGATCAACGACTAGAAGAGCGTTTAAGCTTGCTTAAGGAAGCGCTTGAGCAAGAGAAGAATGAACATCAGAGGTTGATCGAAAAGCACCAAGAAACGTATACGACCCTTGTTGAAACACAAAAAGAATTAGAGTTTTTAAACGACAAGAATACGCATCGGCAAGAGGAGCTCGAGCAACTGCAAAAGCAATTCAAAACTGAATTTGAAAATTTAGCCCAGAAAATCTTTGAAGAGAAATCTACTAAGATTAGTGAAGAAAATCAGAAAAACATCAAAACGCTCTTAGACCCCTTAAGAGAGCGCATTACTGATTTTTCTCAAAAGGTAGAAGAAAGCAACAAACAGAATCTCACCTTTCACGAGACTTTTAAAGTGCAGCTAAAACATATGCAAGACCAAAGTCTTGAGATGAAAAACGAGACGGCTAATCTCATCAAAGCACTTAAGGGTGACAATAAACTTCAAGGGAATTGGGGTGAACTCGTTCTAGAGCGAATTTTAGAAAAGTCAGGCTTGCGTAAAGACAGCGAATATATGGTGCAACAGAGTTTCACCAATGAGGAAGGACGCAGACTGATGCCCGATGTCATCTTAAACCTCCCTAATAACAAAAAGATTGTTATCGACTCAAAGGTTTCTTTAGTCCATTACGAGCAATTCGTAAATGCTACTGAACAGGAGCAAGAGACCTTTGCTAAGTTGCATCTCAATTCATTACAGCGCCACATTAAAGAATTAAGCGAAAAGCGCTATGAAGATATTTACGATATAGATTCACCAGATTTTGTTATCCTGTTCATCCCTATTGAACCAGCATTTGCCGCCGCACTGCAGCAAGATCCACAGCTTTATTTAAAAGCGTTTGAACGGAATATTATTTTAGTTACCCCTACCACCCTTCTGGCTACTTTGCGCACCATAGATTCGATGTGGAACAACGAGCGACAACACAAGAATGCATTAGAAATCGCACAACGGGCTGGTGCTTTGCACGACAAGTTTGTCGGATTCATTGAAGACCTAAATAAGGTTGGAATTCGAATGAATGATGCGAAGAAATCCTATGAAGACGCAATGAAAAAACTACACACCGGTAATGGCAATGTGGTGAGTAGTATTATCAAACTACAAAACCTCGGAGCGAAGGCTAAGAAAGAGTTGCCCGAGGCAAATAAGGCTAGAGCCCTAGAAGAATAACCTCTATCACCTATTTAGACAGGTACATCTTTCTTCGGGTATAGAGCTCGTAAAATGCATCGTCCTTTAAATCTTCAATGAAAAGAATACTCTCTCCGGTACTCTTCATTTCAGGTCCAAGATTCTTGTTCACATTCGGAAACTTGTTGAAAGAGAATACCGGTTGCTTAATGGCATAACCATCCAATTGAGGATTGAAGTTGAAGTCTTTAAGCTTCTTGTCTCCTAGCATCACCTTCGTCGCATAGTTCACGTAGGGCTCACCATAGGCCTTAGAGATAAAGGGCACCGTTCTCGAAGCACGAGGATTGGCTTCAATGATATAAACCGTATCGTCCTTCACCGCAAATTGAATGTTGATAAGACCAACCGTCTTGAGCGCGAGTGCGATCTTTTTGGTGTGATCCTTAATCTGCTGCATGACAAATTCTCCCAAGTTAAACGGAGGCAGAGTCGCATTTGAATCTCCTGAATGAATACCACATGGTTCGATGTGTTCCATGATTCCGATGATATAAACATCTTCGCCATCACAGATTGCATCTGCTTCTGCTTCTATAGCTCCATCCAAGTAGTGATCTAGCAGCAGTTTATTATTCGGAATGCTTCTCAAGAGATCAACTACATGAGCTTCTAACTCTTCTTTATTGATCACAATTTTCATTCCCTGACCACCCAGCACATAAGAAGGTCTAACAAGTAACGGAAAACTTAGCTCCTCCGATAAGGCTAGAGCCTCGTCGGCGCTCTCGGCTACACCGAATTTTGGATACGGAATATCTAAGTTTTTCAGAAGTGTTGAAAAACTCCCCCTATCTTCTGCTAGGTCTAGAGCTTGATAAGACGTTCCAATAATCGGTATACCATAACGATCAAGCTTTTCTGCGAGCTTAAGCGCTGTCTGTCCACCGAGTTGAACAATAACCCCTTCTGGCTTTTCATGCTTAATGATGTCGTAAATATGTTCCCAGAAAACAGGTTCAAAATAAAGCTTGTCTGCGGTATCAAAATCCGTTGAAACGGTCTCAGGGTTACAGTTGATCATGATAGTTTCGTATCCGGCCTCAGCAGCAGCTAATACCCCGTGTACGCAACAGTAATCAAACTCAATCCCTTGTCCGATGCGGTTTGGTCCTGAACCCAATACCACAATTTTTTTACGATCCGAAACGATCGATTCGTTTTGAATAGTGGTGGTGCCATCGGCATATTGCATCTCTTCTTCAAAAGTAGAGTAATAGTAAGGGGTCTGCGCCATAAATTCAGCAGCACAGGTATCTACGAGCTTATACACCCTTTTTACCCCTAAGGCCTCACGCTTATTGTATACTTCACTTTCGAGGCATCCCATCATATGGGCGATTTGACGATCCGCAAATCCTTTCTGTTTGGCTTCAAGCAGTAATTCTTTTGAGAGGTTTTCAATCTTATGAGACGCGATCTCTTTTTCCAGTTGATAGAGCTCCTCGTATTGCTTCAAGAACCACATATCAATCTTGGTGATGTCGTGGATGCGCTGAAGCGGTATTCCTAATTGAATGGCATCGTAAATAACAAAGACTCTATCCCAGCTAGCTACTGTTAGCTTCTGAATGATTTCATCGTATTGTGTATAGCCTTTGCCATCGGCACCTAATCCATTTCGCTTGATTTCTAGCGATTGGGTTGCTTTGTGAAGGGCTTCTTGAAAACAACGTCCAATACCCATCACCTCTCCTACGGCCTTCATTTGAAGACCAAGAGAGCGATCTGCACCTTCGAATTTGTCAAAGTTCCATCGTGGAATTTTCACAATGACATAATCTAGGGTGGGCTCAAAAAGAGCTGAGGTGGTTTTTGTGATTTGATTTTCTAACTCGTCTAAGGTGTATCCAATCGCAAGCTTGGCAGCGATTTTGGCGATGGGATATCCGGTCGCCTTTGAGGCTAGAGCCGATGAGCGCGACACTCTAGGATTGATTTCAATTGCAATAATATCTTCTTCATCATCCGGACTTACCGCAAACTGAACATTACATCCGCCTGCAAAGTCTCCAATATTGCGCATCATCTTGATCGCCATATCTCGCATGCGCTGAAATGTGCGATCTGAAAGAGTCATTGCCGGAGCTACGGTAATAGAATCCCCAGTGTGAATACCCATTGGATCCATATTCTCAATGGTACAGATGATCACCACATTGTCGTTAGCATCTCTAAGAAGCTCTAACTCGTATTCTTTCCAGCCAATAAGCGCTTTATCAATCATCACCTCATGAATGGGTGAAATCTCAAGGCCGTAGCTCAATTGTTGATCAAACTTTTCAGGATCGTAAATGATAGAAGCTCCTGCACCTCCGAGTGTAAAGGATGCCCTAACACATAAAGGGAACCCAAATTGTTGGGCAATTTCTTTACCCTTTAAAAAAGAGTTAGCCGAGGCCTGAGGTGGCATTCCGATATCTATCGTTTGCATTAAATCACGAAACTTCTCGCGATCCTCAGTAATCTGAATAGCATCGATATCGACTCCTATGATTTCAACTCCAAAATCGCTCCAAATCCCCTTCTCGTCAGCTTCTATGCACAAATTAAGTGCCGTTTGACCTCCCATAGTCGGAAGCACCGCGTCAATATGCGGATGTTTCTTCAGGATCTCAATGATAGATTTAGTCGTAAGCGGTAGTAGGTATACGTGATCCGCCATCGACGGATCTGTCATGATCGTCGCAGGGTTCGAATTAATCAAAACCGTTTCTATGCCGTCTTCTCGTAACGATCTTAAGGCTTGTGATCCTGAATAGTCAAACTCACAGGCTTGTCCGATTACAATAGGTCCTGAGCCAATGATTAAGATAGATTTGAGGTCTTTGCGTTTAGGCATGAGAATTGGTTTTCAAAAAGTATAGATCAAAAAAAAGGTGTTACCCTAAAAGTAACACCTCTTAACTAGTATTTCAATGAGACTCTTCTGCGCATCTTATTTTTTGTGACGCGGCTCTGAAGAGACGGTTAATTTCTTTCTTCCCTTAGCACGTCGACTAGCAAGAACTTTACGGCCATTTTTGGTAGCCATGCGCTCACGAAAACCGTGCTTGTTTCTTCTTTTACGTTTCGAAGGTTGGTAAGTTCTTTTCATTCGTGATTCTTTAGAGGATCGTGCCTTGAATTTATCGGGTGCAAATATAGAGATATTTTTAAAATCAAATGCAAAAAGTCTTTGCCCATAGTTTTGATTAAATTTGCCTCCCTAAGCTGAACAGATGATCCACAAGAATATCAAGATTATACTGAGTAGCGTCTCTCTAGGCTACGCGATTTTACAATTTATTGAAGGTTTTATTGGCAACGGCATCTTTTTCGTCCTTCTTAGTGCCCTAATCCTGTTTTTATATTTCAGGAATGAAATTATTCTCTTGTCGTTTTTAAAAATGCGCAAACAAGATCTAGCTGGAACAGAGCGCTTATTGCTCCGCATAAAAAATCCTCAAGCTGCTTTAGTGAAAAAACAACAAGGGTATTACAATTACCTCTTTGGGATTATTTATTCTCAGCGCAACCTCAACGAGGCTGAGAAGTTTTTTAAAACCGCACTTAAACTTGGCCTTAGCATGGATCACGATATAGCGATGACAAAGCTTAGCCTTGCGGGTATTGCGATGCAAAAAAGAAGAAAGATTGAAGCTCAAACCCTTTTGACAGAAGCCAAGAAACTCGATAAGGGAGGTTTGTTGTTAGATCAGGTAAAACTTATGCAGCAGCAACTTAAACGCATCTAAGAATTCTGCTGTTTTTTAACAAAAAGCTCATTTTCAGTGAACTGGACTATGCCTTATCGTGGTTTATAGGCAGATTTTTATTATTTTTACAAAATCTTAACATTTATTGAATCAATGAGCAACCTAGAACTTAAAGACAATACTTTTTTAAGACAATACGAGGTTTGCGTTGAAGGAAATCTAGCCAAAATAGAATACGCTGCACAAGAAAAGAAAGTGTTTCTGACCAAATTGGTTATTCCGGAGCAAATCAACACCAAAGAATTCAAGGACGCTTTTATTAAAGCGGTTCTAGAACATATTCAAGAGCAAAAATTAAGGGTTGTTCCTACAAGTCCGCAAATTGCGGGCTTCCTCAGAAAACATAGACAACAGTATAAAGAGATGCTACCGGTAGGTATTCGTATCTAAACTACCGCTTGTTTTATTCGGGCAAAGCCTTTTTCATCAATACGATCTATTGCTATTTTTTGCAGTGCATTCGATAACGCTGGATCCCACGGTGTCCTTACACGAATATAGTTTTCAGTAAAGCCCTCTGCATACCCTTCATTGATCTCTTTTTCAAAAAGTACCTCTCGCGAAGTTCCAAGGTGCTGTTCATAGAATTGACGTTTTTTCTTCTCTGAAAGACTTCGTAGCATTTTTGAGCGCTTTTTTCTCACTTCATGAGGTACTACCCCTTCCATAGTTGCAGCGGGTGTATTCTCGCGTTCTGAATAGGTAAACACGTGTAAATAAGACACCTCCAAATCAAGTAAGAACTGGTACGTCTCTAAAAACAGCTCGTCGGTTTCACCCGGAAAGCCAACAATGACATCAACACCTATACACGCATCTGGCATTATGGAACGGATGCGCTCGATGCGCTGACGGTACAATTTAGTGAGGTACCTTCTTTTCATCCGCTTTAGAAGCGTGTCTGATCCACTTTGAAGCGGAATGTGAAAGTGAGGTACAAAATTTTTGCTTTGAGCAACGAAATCAATAATCTGATCCGATAAGAGATTTGGTTCGATAGATGAAATACGCAGTCGCGATATTCCCTCGACCTCATCTAAGGCTTCTATTAGCTCTAAAAAGGTATGATCGTGCTTCTTATTGCCGTGTTCACCTTTTCCGTAATCGCCAATATTTACTCCCGTTAATACGATCTCCTTAATGCCTTGTGCCGCTATTTCTTTTGCCTGGTTGAGCAGCTCCTGAAGGGGAGCACTTCTAGAAATTCCACGCGCCAAAGGAATCGTACAATAGGTACATGGGTAATCACAACCGTCTTGAACCTTTAAGAAAGCGCGTGTACGTTCACCTATGGCATAACTGCTCACAAAAGTGTCTGTTTGTTCGATTTCACAGGCATGAACCTGTCCTCGAGCGGTTGTTTTGGGTGACGTCAACAACCCATTGAGGTAACTTGAGAGACTGAACTTCTCTCGTGCCCCTAATACCATATCCACCCCGTCAACTGCGGCTAATTCTTCGGGTTTAAGCTGGGCATAGCATCCCACAGCAACAATGTAGGCCTCTGGATTTAATTGGTGTGCTGATTTGGCAATAGACCTAAATTTTTTATCCGCATTTTCAGTAACCGAGCAAGTGTTGATAACATAAACATCAGCCACTTCTTCAAAGGCTACCTTCTGATACCCTTCATGTTCTAGAGAACGCGCTAAGGTAGAGGTCTCTGAAAAATTAAGCTTACACCCTAAGGTGTAAAATGCAACCCTATTGGTATGTGAATGCTCTACTCCCATTGTGGAATCAATTCATGTAATGTATCAAAAAGCAGCTCCTCTTTGCCAGCAAAAGGCACTTCTCTTCGCTTCATCATTTCTTCAGCGGTGCGCTTCGCTTTATCTAGGCGGTATTCACTTAATCCCTGAGCACCTCCCCATTTAAAGCTTGGGATAAAATTTCGAGGAAATCCACTCGAGAAGACATTTGTGCTGAATCCAATAACCGTTCCTGTATTTAACACGGTTCCGATAGCAGTTTTAGAGTGATCTCCCATAATCAGACCGCAGAATTGAAGTCCTGTAGGTTCAAATCGTTGCGAAGTATAGCGGTACAAGCGAACCTCTTCAAAGGTGTTCTTCAGGTTCGAATTGGTGGTATTAGCCCCCAAATTGCACCACTGCCCTATGACTGCATTCCCTAAATAGCCATCATGACCTTTATTCGAGTAAGAGTGAATCGTAACGTTATTTAATTCTCCACCTACCTTAGAATGAGGCCCTACCACTGATGGTCCGTAAATTTTAGCACCCATTTTAACAACACCCGAATCGCCTAGTACAAAAGGGCCTCGAATCAACGAACCCTCCATGACCAATGCATTCTTACCAATGTATATAGGGCCGTTTTCGGTGTTAAAAGTGGCAGCGTATGCCACTGCTCCCTCATCCATAAAAACCGGGTGCTTTCCGATCACACAGCAAGAGGGATGTAAGGCTTCGGATTTACGATGTTGAATGTGCCCCTGAATGGATTCACTTAAGACCAGCTCAAGCTTAGAAAATAAATCCGAAGGTTGAACCAACTCTACCACCGTATGCTCTTCGAATACGATTCGTTTAAGGTCTACAGCATCTGGCTGCATACGACGGGCAATTTCAATATCGCCCTGAACAAGCACCTCATCTGAAGCTAAGCGCGACACAGCAACTGCCATTTCTCGAGTAGGAAAAACAGACCCATTGAGCACAACATGCTCCTTTTCTACACCCATGGGTGGATACCAAGGGGCTAAATGCGGCAAAGTATCATAGCAAAAGAAACCCTCGGGGATAAGACCTTTCCACTGGTCAGCTATAGTGAGCACTCCAAACCTTAATTCAGAGAGTGGTCTCGATAGGCACAGCGGAAAAAAGTCTATGGTCTTACCAAAATCACTGAGTACGTAATGCATGGTGCTAATTCTACGTGCAAAGGTACAATGCGTTCAAAAAAAAACACCCCCGAAAACGGAGGTGTCTATAGGTGTAACAAAAGGCCCGTTTACTTTTGAAACTTGGCGTATTTGTTTTTGAATTTATCAATTCGTCCAGCCGTATCGACCAATTTCGATTTACCGGTGTAGAATGGATGTGAAGTGCGCGAAATCTCTACCTTAATCAAAGGGTAGCTCACGCCATCGACATCAATAGTTTCTTTTGACTCAGCCGCCGATTTAGTAATAAAGATGTCATCATTCGACATGTCTTTAAACGCAACTAATCTATAGTTTTCTGGGTGGATTTCGCTTTTCATAATCCGTACTTGAATTTTGAGAGTGCAAATATAACGCAAACTTTCTAGTAAAGCAAAGCATTTTGCGTACTGAAAAAGCGACATTTATATTGGCTAGCGCAATTAATTCATACATTTAGACCACCAATTCAAATAAACACTATGGAAACTCCTCTTCAGACTCGATCTTTCATCCTTACTTATGGCGGTATTCTCGGTGCATTAAGTGCCGTGTTTTCTTTCATGCTCTACACCATGGATATGCATTACCAAGGCGGAACAATGGTAACCATTGTCAGCGTTGTTCTTTCGGTTGCGCTATACGCAGTAGGAATGTTTCAGTACCGCAATGCCAATGCCGGTCTTATGACGTTCTGGCAAGGAGTAAAGATTGGTGTGGGAATTGCCCTTATCAGTGGAATTATCGTTGTACTCTTCAACCTTATCTTAACCCGAGTGATCGATCCTGAAACGATGTCAAAAGCGATGAATTTTCAGCGTGAACAGCTCATCGAGAACACCGACCTTACCCTAGAGCAGATAGACGCGCAGCTTGCGACCATGCAACAGTTTCAGACTCCAGCCATACAAGCGGCTTTTGGACTGCTTTTCTCTGTGATTTTTGGATTTTTATTATCGCTATTACCAGCCGCTATCCTTAGAAAAAGCGAAGAATAGATCAATAAAATCTTACTTTTGATGCTGCTATGCAGCTGTCAATCGTTATTCCTCTCTACAACGAAGCCGAATCCTTGCCTGAGTTAAGCGCTTGGATCGTCTCGGTGATGCAAAACCGAGGCATCGACTACGAGATTCTCTACGTAGATGATGGTAGTACAGATGATTCATGGAAAATCTTATCCGATTTATGTCGGCAGAATCCGGCGATTAGAGCGCTAAGGTTCAGTAAAAATTTCGGAAAATCTCAGGCGTTGCACGCGGGTTTCAAGAGAACCCGTGGTCAATGGGTAGCCACTATGGATGCCGACTTGCAAGACAATCCTGAAGAGTTACCGGCCCTACTTGAACTCATGAGAAGCGAAGGATACGACCTTGTGTCGGGTTGGAAGCGCAAGCGCTACGACAATCTGATCACCAAAAATATCCCCTCAAAGCTTTTCAATTGGGCGGCACGAAAGACTTCGAAGATTCAGCTGCACGATTTCAATTGCGGACTAAAGATGTACCGCTCAGAAGTAGTCAAGGCCCTTGACATTAAAGGTGAGATGCATCGATACATTCCAGTACTTGCCGCATCTGCCGGATACAACCGGATCGGTGAAAAGGAGGTAGCACACCAGGCACGCAAGTACGGAACAACTAAATTTGGACCAGAGCGTTTCTTAAACGGAATGCTTGATCTGATGACGGTACACTTCGTGAGTCGGTTTGGCAGAAGCCCCATGCATTTCTTTGGAGCCTTTGGGGTGCTGATGTTCATCTTCGGTTTCGGAGGAGCATTTTATATGGGGATTGATAAATTATTTTTTAATACCACCGCACGATTGATTACAGATCGCCCTGTTTTTTATCTTGCCCTTAGTGCTATGATTATCGGAACTCAACTCTTTCTAGCAGGTTTCATAGGAGAGTTGATTATTCGCAATGAAGGCTCTAAAGAACGATATACCATCGCAGAAACACTCAATAGCAGCACCGACTCATGACCCCCCAAGAAAGAGCACATACCTGGTTAAGCCCCGTTTTTGATAATGAAACCCAAAGTCAAGTCAGACAACTAATAGAAAGCGATTCTGAAGAACTAGTCGACGCCTTTTACAAAGAGTTAGCCTTTGGAACTGGAGGGATGAGAGGGGTATTAGGTGTAGGAACGAATCGCATTAATAAATACACCCTCGGAAAAGCCACACAAGGACTTAGTAATTATCTTAAACGACGCCATCCCGGTAAAAACTTATCCGCAGTTATCGCCTACGACTGTCGTCATCAAAGCGACACACTTGGTCGGCTAGTCGCTGAAATTTTTAGTGCGAATGGGATTGAGGTTTCGCTGTTTAGTGCGCTGAGAACAACCCCTGAATTGTCATTTGCTGTTAGACATCTATCTGCTGATGTGGGTATCGTATTAACGGCTTCACACAATCCGCCGGAATACAACGGATACAAAGTGTATTGGAACGACGGAGGTCAAATCGTACCTCCTGAAGACGGTGAGATCATAGCAGAGATTCAGGGTCTTGATTATTCAGCTATACGTTTTGACGCCGACGAAAATCGTATCAGCCTAATTGACAAAGAGGTCGATGAGCCGTTCTTTGAAGCATCGCTTAAAAACGGTAGCATTGGTCAAGGGGATCGTACCCTTTTGTCGCTGGTATTTACTTCTATTCACGGCACGTCTATTACTGCTGTTCCACAAGTACTGCAGAAAGCAGGATTCACCAATCTGCACATTGTTGAAGAACAGGCCGTCGTAGACCCCGATTTTAGCACCGTTAAGTCACCGAACCCCGAAGAACCTGAAGCACTGAGTATGGCCATTCAGCTCGCAGAGCGGATTGATGCAGACCTGGTGATTGGTACAGACCCTGACAGTGATCGCTTGGGAATTGTAGCTCGAGAGGCCTCAGGAGACCTAAGTATTCTAAACGGAAATCAAGCTATGATCGTCTTGACAGAATACCTCTTGGCGCATCACAAAAAGCAGGGCTTTAAAGGAAACGAATTTATCGCCTCAACGATCGTATCGACGCCTATGATCGCCAAGATGGCAGCGCATTATGGCGTGCGATTTGAGCAAACGCTTACCGGATTTAAATGGATCGGAAAACTTATCAAAGACCATCCTGAACTTAAGTTCATCGGAGGAGGAGAAGAAAGTTACGGCTACATGGTTGGTGACTTTGTAAGAGATAAAGATGCAGTAACCTCAAGCCTGCTAGCGGCTGAAATTTCGTGTGAATTGAAAAGCAAGGGCTTAACACTATACGATTACCTCCTCGATTGTTATGTCAAATACGGCCTCTACCAGGAGCGTCTTATATCGGTTACCAAAAAAGGTCAGACTGGCGCCCAAGAAATTGAAGCCATGATGAAGGGATTCAGATCGCATCCGCCAAAAGAAGTTGCGGGAGAGCCTGTAGCATATATCGAAGATTACCTTTTACAAGAAATAGTGGATATTCAAACGGGGACTCGGACTCCTATTTCACTACCCAAAGCCAATGTGATCGTATTAGAAACCACTAATGGAAGTCGTATTGCTGCGCGACCCAGTGGCACTGAGCCAAAAATTAAATTCTATTTCAGCGTGAACACAAAGCTTCAAGACGCGACCAACTATGCTTCTCAGAAGGCGGCCTTGCAAGAGCGCATCGATCAATTTGTAACCGCTTTAGCTCTCGATTGATGAAAGAATACAAGAGACTTCTTGGATACGCCAATCCTTATCTAGGAAGCGCTGTAGCAAACGCAATGTTCAACGTACTTTATGCGGTGTTCAACGTACTGTCTATCCTCATCTTTATCCCTACCCTCGGAATTCTATTTGGCACTCAGCCTAGGGTAACAGAACCACCACAATTTGAAGGAATCGGCAACGCTAAAAACTTTATTGAACAACAGCTCAATTACTTTATCACCTCACGTGCTGAACAATCAGATGAAGTGGGTGCTTTATTAGCGATTGTACTGCTAAGTGGAATCATATTCTTGTTAAAAAACACCTTCCGCTATCTCGCGGCATACGCCCTCTCATTTTTGCGTACCGGAATGGTTAAAGACCTTCAAGATCAACTTTACAACAAGCTTTTATCATTGCCGATGAGTTTCTCTAAGCAAAAGCGAAAAGGTGATTTGATCGCAAGAATGACGGCCGACGTTAAAGAGGTAGAGCAATCAATAATCAACTCGTTTGAAACCCTAAGTCGCGAACCTTTCACTATTGTGTTAGTCTTGGCATCGATGCTCGTTTTGAGCTGGCAATTGACGCTTTTTGTCTTGCTGTTCTTTCCTATTGCCGGATTCATTATTGCTCGTGTAGGTAAGTCTCTTAAAGCCCAATCGCTGAAAGCCCAGCAAGAAACAGGAATGCTTCTTTCTTTTTTCGAAGAAACATTAGGGAAGCTCATGGTCATCAAGTCGTTTACTGCAGAGCCCTATTTCAATCAAAAATTCAATCGAAGCACTGCTAATCTAAGGGGAATCATGAATCGTGTCATTCAACGCAATGCAATGGCCTCTCCTCTGAGTGAATTTTTAGGGGTGCTAGTAGTGCTGGTAGTTTTGTGGTACGGGGGGTCTTTAGTACTCAAAGGAGATGCTGCGTTAAGCCCTCAAGAATTCATGGGTTATATTGGACTCTTTTACACCATAATTAATCCGGTTAAATTCTTAACCACCGTTAATTACAACCTTAAAAAAGGAAGACCAGCACTCGACCGTATCCTAGAAATTCTTGATGCCACAAATACCATTAATGATCCTTCTAGCCCACAGCCTTTTCATTTCAATCAAGAAATTGAATTTCAACAAGTGCGCTTCAGTTATGGAGCTACCACTGTGCTTGAAGATTTTAATCTGACAGTAAAAAAGGGCGAAACCGTCGCGATTGTAGGTACCTCAGGAAGCGGAAAGTCCACATTGGTACAATTACTGGCCCGCTTGTACGACATTCAGCAAGGTCATGTTCAGATTGACGGAATAGACATCACAGCCTTTTCAAAGACAGACTTGAGAAAAAATATCGCCTTTGTAACTCAAGAGGCTATGCTTTTTAATGCTCCGGTTATTGAAAATATTGCACTTGGAGCCTCTGACGTAGAAATTGAGACTGTAAAAGACGCTGCTTCAGATGCCCATGCGGCTACATTCATAGACGACCTTGAGCAGGGCTATACAACCGAATTAGGAGATGATGGGAATCGATTGAGCGGTGGACAAAAGCAGCGAATCTCTATCGCCCGTGCCTTTTATAAAGATGCTCCTATTCTCATTTTAGACGAGGCTACCTCTGCCCTAGATACAGAGAGTGAAAAAGAAGTTCAACAGGCCTTAGCATCCATTCAAAAAAACCGCACCACCTTCATTATTGCCCATCGCCTATCTACAGTTCAAAATGCAGATCGGATTGTAGTTATCGATCAGAAAAAGGTGGCTGAGACAGGTACACATAATGAGCTTTTGGCTAAAAAAGGGCTCTATTACAATCTCATCCAATTGCAAACACTTTCGAGTTAAATCACATTTTATGCGCTTTCACCGCAATCTTGTTCTGGCTGTAGCCGACGCTATCGATCTTATCTTTAATCAAGACCACTATGCCGATAAGGTCATTGAGCGTATTTTAAAGCGGGACAAAAGATGGGGGGCTAAAGACCGTGCCTTTATTGCGAGTACGGTTTACGAAATGGTGAGATACCGCCGACTATATCTCGAAATTGCAGAAGAAAGGTTACCACTCTCTGGTGAGGGGTTCACCAAAGTCTTTTCGGTTTGGTGTGTCCTACGAGGACACGGTCTGCCCGATTGGCCAGAATTTGAACAGGTTCCCACACGAAAGATTAAAGGACGTTTCGATGCCCTTAGAAAAGAAAGAGCCATCAGAGAGTCAATTCCAGATTGGCTCGATGTATTGGGTGAAAACGCCTTTGGAGCTGAGAAATGGGAGCAAGAATTAAAAGCCCTAAATGAAGAAGCACCGGTAGTACTTCGTGCCAACGGGCATAAGATCAGTCGTAAAGAATTAAAAGTGAAACTCGCTGGCGAAGGGGTTGAAACCCATGAAATCAGCGGTCTCAATGACGCCTTAGAACTAAAGGAGCGCTCAAACGTGTTTCAGCATCAGTCTTTTAAAGAGGGACTCTTCGAAGTACAAGATGCCAGCTCTCAAAAGGTAGCTCCCCTACTCGATGTGAAGCCCGGACAGCGTGTCATCGATGCATGCGCCGGTGCGGGAGGAAAATCACTTCATCTCAGTTCTTTAATGGAGAACAAAGGTCAACTCATTGCACTAGACATTTATGAGCACAAATTGAAAACCTTAAAATTGAGAGCGCGCAGAGCAGGAGCCCATAATATAGAAACACGCACTATTGATTCTAACAAGGTGATTAAAAAACTGTATTCTAGTGCAGACCGTGTATTGATCGACGCTCCGTGCACAGGATTAGGGGTTTTGAGACGAAATCCTGATGCGAAATGGAAGATCACTCCTGAATTCTTAGACCGTGTGGTGAAGACGCAACAAGAACTGTTGAGCTCATATTCACAAATGGTGAAGCCCGGAGGAAAAGTACTCTATGCAACCTGTTCTATTCTGCCGCAAGAAAACGAAGATCAGGTAGCAGCATTTTTGAAGCGACCTGAAGGCGCTGCCTTTAAACTCATCAGTCAACAACACCTATACCCTTCAACAGATCATTATGACGGCTTTTTCATGGCCCTGTTTGAGCGTGAATCCTAATTAAATACCTTTGATTTTTTAATCGCCTCCCCTATGATTTATTTCTTCGGAAATCCCACTTCTTTGATTTATGCCGTTCAAAAAACGGATGCCTTAAGTGCCTCAGATATCGAAAAACTTCAGTGGCTCTTTGGTGGCCACCCCCTACTTCAAGACGAGCGTATCGCTCAAGCCTTTAGTGGTCCTCGTGCCAGTATGATAACTCCATGGAGTACTAATGCCACTGAAATCATTGAAAATATGGGAATTCAAGGAGTCAGAAGGGTCGAACAATTCAACGCCTTTACGGACAACAACGAGATAGACCCCATGCTCTTTCAGCAGTATCAGGGTCTAGACCAAACGCTATTCGACGTTTCAGTAGCGCAGAATCCGAGCCTGTTGATCGAAGATATCGCAAGCTACAATGCCCAAGAAGGACTGGCGCTAAGTGAAGATGAAGTAGATTATTTAGAAGGACTCAGCAAAAAGCTAGGGCGCAAATTAACAGATGCCGAGGTGTTCGGATTCTCTCAGGTGAATTCAGAGCATTGTAGACACAAAATTTTCAACGGTACTTTCGAAATCGATGGTACTGCAAAACCTTTCTCACTATTTAAGCTCATTCGCAAAACTTCAGAGGAGCACCCAAATAGCATCGTATCGGCTTATAAAGACAATGTTGCCTTTATTGAGGGTCCTGAAATCACTCAGTTTGCCCCAGAGTTTGCCCAAAAGGCTTCTTACTACAAAGAGAGCAAACACAAGAGTGTAATTTCTCTCAAAGCAGAGACACACAACTTCCCCACCACTGTAGAACCTTTCAACGGTGCAGCTACGGGTTCAGGCGGAGAAATACGAGACCGATTAGCAGGCGGTATTGGGTCATTACCCCTTGTAGGATCAGCGGTCTACATGACAAGCTATCCACGGCACAAGAAAGAATTAGCCGCCCATGAAGCTTCCATTGAGGCGAGAGAGTGGCTGTACCAAACCCCTCTAGACATTCTGATCAAAGCCTCAAACGGCGCTTCTGATTTCGGAAATAAATTTGGACAACCTCTTATCGTAGGGTCACTTTTGACGTTCGAACATCAAGAATCTAATCCGGCATATGACACGCGCGCACTGGCTTATGACAAGGTAATTATGTTGGCAGGTGGTGTGGGCTATTCAAGGAGAGAATACGCTCAAAAGAAGAGGCCGACGCCTGGCGATAAAGTAGTAGTACTCGGAGGAGATAACTACCGTATTGGTATGGGTGGGGCCGCAGTGTCGAGTGCAGATACTGGTGCCTTCGGAAGTGCCATTGAACTCAATGCCATTCAACGTTCTAATCCAGAGATGCAAAAGCGTGCTGCTAATGCCATTAGAGCACTCGCTGAAAGCGATGACAATCCCATTGTTTCTGTGCACGATCACGGTGCTGGAGGTCACTTGAATTGCCTCTCAGAATTAGTAGAAGAAACCGGCGGTAAAATCAATTTAGACGCCTTACCTGTTGGTGACCCAACACTTTCAGAAAAAGAGTTGATCGGAAACGAATCACAAGAGCGCATGGGACTCGTGGTACCCGAAAAATCTCTCGGACTGCTGAAAGAAATCGCTGAACGCGAACGCGCACCCATGTATACCGTTGGGGATATCACTGGAGACCATCATTTTTCATTTTATTCTGAAAAATCAGATTCTAAACCCATTGATCTTGAATTAACAGACTTTTTTGGCAATGCCCCAAAAATGATCCTTAAAGACAGTACTACTCCTCGAAGCTACGAAGCCCTTACCTATACCTTAGCCGATTTTCACGACTACCTTGATGCAGTGCTACGTTTAGAAGCGGTAGCCTGTAAAGACTGGCTTACCAACAAGGTCGATCGCTGTGTCTCAGGACGCGTTGCAAAACAACAATGCATCGGACCGTTACAATTGCCCTTGCAGAACTACGGTATAGCCGCATTAGACTTTGCGAGTTACAACGGGATCGCAACCAGTATTGGACACAGCCCGGTGAGCGGATTGATCGATGCTGTTGCAGGGAGTAAAAACAGTATCGCAGAAGCCCTTACCAATATCGTTTGGGCACCACTTGCCGAAGGTCTGAAATCGATTTCACTATCGGCCAACTGGATGTGGCCTTGTAACAATGAAGGCGAAAACGCTAGACTGTACGACGCTGTTGAAGCCGCATCCCAATTCGCGATCGATTTAGGTATAAATATCCCAACAGGAAAGGACTCTCTTTCGATGAAGCAGCAGTATCCCGATAAAGAGGTCTTGGCGCCAGGTACAGTCATTATTTCTGCTGCCGGACATTGCAGCGACTTTACCAAAGCCGTTGAACCGCTGTTTAAAAAGGATAAGGGAGCCATCTATTACATCAATCTTTCACAAGACGATTACCAGCTCGGTGGTTCATCTTTTGCACAAACACAAGCTAAAATTGGAGAACACGCACCCACGATTAAGGGGCACAAAACCTTTGGTGCTGCCTTCGATTGGATTCAATTACAACTTAGCCATGACCGCATTTGCGCAGGTCACGATGTCGCCTCTGGTGGATTGATTACAACGCTTCTTGAAATGTGTTTTGCCGATACTGCTATCGGGGCAACTTTAGACCTCAACGCATTAGGATGCGAAGACACTATCCGCCTTCTTTTCGCTGAGAATGCCTCTGTGGTATTTCAAGCCACAGACGATAGCTTTGATGCTATTGCAGCCACCTGCCCTATTCAGTGCGTAAAAATCGGTGAAGTACAAGAAGGGGGTGAATTAGTTATTAAGAATGCAGGTGTTGAGCTCGGTTTGAATAGTGCAAGCCTAAGAGATCGCTGGTACGAGACTTCTGTAGCCTTTGATCAACATCAGACCGCTGACAATTTAGCGTTCACGCGATTTGATAACTACAAAAATCAACCACTCACCTATCAATTTCCGAAACAGTACCACTCGCAGCGATTTGAAATTCAAGGGAAGCGACCTAAAGCAGCTATTCTGCGTGAAAAAGGAAGTAACTCTGAACGCGAGATGGCTAATGCACTATACGCTGCAGGATTCGAAGTAAAAGACCTGCACATGACCGATTTAATCAGCGGGCGTGAGACGCTTGAAGACGTTCAGTTTTTAGGTGCTGTAGGAGGCTTTTCGAACTCTGATGTTTTAGGGTCTGCAAAGGGTTGGGCTGGAGCCTTTAAATACAATGAGAAAGCTCAAAAAGCCCTCAATGATTTCTTCACGCGCGAAGACACGCTTTCTATAGGGATATGCAACGGCTGCCAACTGTTTATGGAGTTAGAGCTACTCTACCCAGAACATGAGACACACGCAAAGATGACCTTCAATCAATCTAGAAAGCACGAGAGTGCCTTTACCTCAGTAGTTATAGAAGAAAACAACTCCATAATGCTGGGCTCAATGGCCGGAGCGCGCCTAGGAGTATGGATCTCTCACGGTGAAGGAAGATTTAGTATGCCACTCGAAAAAGAGCAATATCATATTGTCGGAACTTACGGGTACGATGGATATCCCTCGAATCCGAATGGCAGTGATTTCAACACGGCAATGCTTGTAGACCCGAGCGGAAGACACCTCGTGACTATGCCTCATATTGAGCGTTCTCTATTTGCCTGGAACTGGGCGTACTATCCGAATTCAGAGGATCATTATAGCCCATGGATTGAAGCCTTTATTAACGCGAAGAATTGGATTTTAAATTGTTAAGTGTTTAGCGTATTTTGCAAATACCTTAACATTTAGCAAACATGACTTCTGTAACACGCTTATTTGATTTCGCGTACGATCAATTGCAACGCGATCCGCTCTCAAAGGCCTTTAACACCAAGAAGGATGGAAATTGGGTCTCGACCAGCTCTGCTGAATTCATAGAGCAAGCCGAATCCGTCAGTAAAGCATTGATTGATCTCGGTGTGCAAGCAAACGATAAAATTGCACTGATCTCTATGACCAATCGCACCGAGTGGAGCGTTCTAGACCTGGCAGTGTTACAGATTGGTGCCCAAACCGTTCCCATTTACCCGACGATTTCCCAAGAAGACTACGCCTACATTCTCAATCATAGCGAAGCAAAGTATTGTTTTGTATCCTGTGATGAGATTTTAGAAAAGGTGCTCGCTGTTAATAGCGAATTAAAACACTTAAAAGAAATATACAGTTTCGACAAATTGAAACGCGCCAAACATTGGACCGAACTGCGAGATAAAGGGCAGCACCTCAACCACAGTGACGAACTAGAAGCTCGTAAAAAGGCAGTTCAACCCACAGATCTCGCTACCCTCATCTATACTTCTGGTACTACCGGTAAGCCCAAAGGCGTTATGCTATCGCATGAAAACATTGTGACCAACGTGCTTTCTTCACGAGAACGCGTTCCCTTTGAATCAGGCGCTGTGGCTTTGAGCTTTTTACCGATGTGTCACATCTTCGAACGCATGATCGTTTACCTCTACCAATACTGTGGTGTGAGCATTTATTACGGAGAAGGCTTAGATAAAATCAGCGATAACATCAAAGAGATCAAACCGAGTGTGATGACCGTTGTTCCTCGCCTACTCGAAAAGGTCTACGATAAGATCATCGCGAAAGGAAAAGAACTCACGGGTCTCAAAAAATCATTGTTTTTTTGGGCGGTAGATTTGGGACATGCTTTCGAACCCTATGACCGCGGACTCGTCTATAATTTGAAACTCGCCATTGCGCGTAAACTCATCTTCTCGAAATGGCAAGAGGCGCTTGGCGGTAATCTTGAGCTCATGGTCTCAGGAAGTGCTGCGCTTCAACCCCGCTTAACACGCGTATTTGGGGCGGCCGGAATTCCCGTTATGGAAGGATACGGACTTACCGAAACATCTCCGGTGATCACGGTAAACGATCAACGCAACAGAGGATGGCGCGTAGGTTCTGTCGGAAAGGTTATTTCTGGCGTTGAGATTAAGATCGCTTCAGACGGAGAAATTTTATGTAAAGGGCCGAACGTAATGCAAGGCTATTACAAAGACGAAGAAAAGTCGTCTGAAGTATTAAAAGACGGATACTTTCACACCGGTGACATCGGAGAAATTGATTCCGATGGATTCTTGAGAATCACAGATCGGAAAAAAGAGATGTTCAAGACCTCGGGCGGTAAGTATGTAGCTCCTCAATTGCTCGAAAATCGCTGCAAGCAATCCCTATTTATTGAACAAATCATGGTGGTCGGAGAAGGTCAAAAGATGCCCGCCGCACTCATTCAGCTCAACTTCGAATTTATTGAAGAGTGGGCTAGCAAAAAGGGAATTGCATTACCTCAAAATCGCGCTGATTACGGTAGTGACGAAGCGGTCATTACACGAATTGGCAAAGAGATTGAAGAAGCAAATAGCGATTTTGCCCAATGGGAAAAGATCAAAGACTTTAGAATTACCCCAGATGCATGGTCTATTGAGGGCGGACACCTCACCCCTACAATGAAGCTCAAGCGCAAAGAGGTACGGGGATTGTACAAAGACCTTTACGATTCTATATACGCCTCTTAAAAGTAAAAGATCCACCTAAATTTTAACTCAATTTATTATGCATGCATAATAAATTGAGTATCTTTATGGGGTCATGTCTTCAAAGAAACCCCTTATAGATCATTCACTTAGAGCCACTTGGCAGAGTGTGTCGCGCATGTATACTGAAATTGCCAAGCAGTACGGTATTACGATGGCGCTAGGATTGACCTTACTCAATATCGATCCTAAGAACGGGACTGCTTCCACTGCTCTTGGTCCTATAATGGGTATGGAACCCACTTCGCTTTCCCGTCTATTAAACTCGCTAGAAGATCTGAAGCTTATTGAACGAAAACCTAACCCGCACGACGGTAGAGGTGTTATCATTCATATTACAAAGGACGGTCTTGATAAAAGGGATCTCATTAAAAAACATGTCTATGCCTTTAATCAAGGCGTAGAGAAACAATTGAGCCCTAGAGACCTTGAAGGGTTTTACGCTACCATCGAAGCGCTTAATCAACAAACTCAGACAAACGAATCGATTAACGTCATATGAAAAAGAGAATCACAAAAGTGGCCGTCATCGGCTCTGGAATCATGGGTAGCGGAATTGCTTCTCATCTTGCAGGAATAGGACTAGAAGTTCTGCTTTTAGATATCGCGCCGAAGGAGCTTCTTCCTGAAGAAGAAGGGCTTTCATTAGAGCATCCGAAAGTAAAAAACAGGATCGTAAATCAAGCATTGAGCAAATCGCTCAAGTCTAAGCCCTCTCCTATTTATCATCAGGGCTTCGCCTCTCGTATTCAAACGGGAAACCTAGACGATGACTTGCATAAAATCAAAAGTGTAGACTGGATCATTGAGGTCGTTGTTGAGCGCTTGGACATCAAAAAACAGGTGTTCGAGGCTATTGAAAAGCACAGAACGCCCGGAACCTTGATCAGCTCAAATACCTCAGGAATCCCTATCGGGCTTATGTCTGAGGGAAGAAGTGATGATTTTCAACAGTATTTCTGTGGAACGCATTTTTTCAATCCTGCTCGTTATCTCAGATTGCTAGAAATTATTCCTGGGCCCAAAACCAAACCAGAGGTACTTTCTTTCTTTGAAGACTTTGGAACACGCTTCTTAGGAAAACGTGTTGTAGTCGCGCAAGATACCCCCGCCTTTATCGGAAACCGCATCGGAATTTTCAGTATCCAAAGCTTGTTTCACAGCGTCAACACCCTAGGCCTTACCGTAGAAGAGGTAGATAAGCTTACCGGACCGGTGATCGGACGTCCTAAATCAGCCACCTTCAGAACCGTAGATGTCGTAGGATTAGATACGCTTGTCCATGTTGCCAATGGAATTAAAGAGCACTGCCCACAAGACGAGCGCCATGAACTATTTAGCCTGCCATCCTTTGTCACAGACATGATGAGCAAAAACAGGTTAGGAGCTAAAACCGGAGAAGGTTTTTATAAAAAGACCAAAAAACCAGACGGGTCTTCAGAAATCTTAACCCTTGACCTGAATACATTAGCGTATCGCCCCCAACAAAAGGCAAAATTTGAAACACTAGAGAAAACGAAAAGTATTAGCGAAGTTGAAGATCGGTTTAGCGTACTCTGCGACGGCACCGACAAGGCCGGAGAATTTTACAGATCTGTATTTGGGGATCTTTTCGCTTATGTAGCTCAGCGCGTAGGAGAAATTACAGATCGCATATATAAAATTGACGACGCCATGAAGGCAGGGTTTGGCTGGCAGCACGGACCTTTTGAAATATGGACCGCTCTTGGTTTAGAAAAAGGGATTGAATTGGCTAAAGCAAAAGGCCATGAATTGCCCGATTGGGTAACAGCCCTACATCAAAACGGTGCGACAGGCTTTTACGCTCTTGATCAACAACATACGACCTATTACAATCAAGACACTAAGACTTTTGAGCGTATCCCCGGAAGAGATGCCTTTATCATTCTTGATAACACGCGTAAAACCAACAGTGTCTACAAAAACCCAGATTTCGAATTGTTAGATCTCGGAGATGGGATTGTTTGTGCGGAGTTCCGCTCGAAGATGAATACCATTGGTGCCGAAGTACTCACTGGGCTTAACAAGGCCGTAGAGATAGCCGAGAATCAATTCGAAGGACTCGTCGTAGGTAATCAAGGTGCGAACTTCTCAGTGGGCGCCAATCTAGGAATGATTTTCATGCTCGCTGTAGAGCAAGAATACGACGAGCTCCACATGGCCATCAAATATTTCCAAGACACCATGATGCGCATGCGTTACAGCAAGATACCGGTGATAGCAGCCCCTCATGGAATGACCCTTGGAGGCGGATGTGAACTGAGCTTGCACGCAGATCGTGTTGTTGCTGCCGCGGAGACCTACATCGGACTTGTAGAATTCGGAGTGGGTGTTATTCCTGGAGGAGGAGGTAGCAAAGAAATGGCAGTTCGGGCGGCAGACACCTTTAAAAAAGGAGACCTCGAGTTGAATGCACTTAGAGAATATTTCTTAACCATTGCCATGGCCAAGGTGTCCACCTCAGCCTATGAGGCTTACGACTTAGGAATTCTTCAAAAAGGCAAAGACATTGTAGTGAACAATAGTGACCAACAATTAGCCACAGCAAAGGCCTATGCCCGCATCATGGCCGACCAAGGCTACACACAACCTATCCAGAAAACAGACATCAAAGTCTTGGGTAGACAAGCATTAGGTGCCTTTTTGGTCGGAACAGACAGTATGGTCGCCGGAAACTATATTTCTGAATACGACAGAAAAATGGCCGACAAATTGGCCTATGTGATGTCAGGAGGAGATCTATCCGCGTCTACAACTGTTAGTGAACAATACCTCCTTGACATAGAACGTGAAGCGTTCTTGTCTTTATGTGGAGAACGAAAAACGCTTGAACGCATTCAGCATATGCTTAAAACAGGTAAACCCTTAAGAAATTAATGCAATGAAAACAGCATATATAGTTAAAGCCTACAGAACAGCGGTCGGAAAAGCCCCAAGAGGATTGTTCCGATTTAAAAGACCTGATGAACTCGCTGCAGAAACCATGCGTCATATGCTCGATCAAGTTCCACAACTCGATAAGAAGCGTATAGATGATGTCATTCTTGGAAGTGCGATGCCTGAGGCAGAGCAAGGTTTAAACGTGGCCCGCCTAGTGGCTTTAATGGGGTCTGATACAGAAAGTATTGCAGGAGTTACTGTCAATCGTTACTGTGCATCGGGTTTAGAAACCATTGCACTCGCCACGGCTAAAATCCAATCGGGTATGGCAGATTGCATTATTGCAGGCGGAATGGAGAGCATGAGCTACATCCCCATGGGAGGATACAAGCCCGCTCCTGATTATAACAGCGCTATCACAGGGCATTCTGATTATTATTGGAATATGGGACTCACTGCCGAAGAGGTGGCTAAACAATACAAGGTGAATCGCGAAGATCAAGATCAATTTGCCTTCGAGTCACATCAAAAGGCATTAGCCGCACTAGCTGAAAACAGATTTAAGGATCAGATTGTACCGATTACAGTTAACGAGATTTATCTTGATAGCAACCAGAAACGCGCAGAACGCTCTTATGTGGTCGATACCGATGAAGGTCCCCGTGCTGACACGAGTCTTGAAAAGCTTGGAAAATTACGTCCTGTGTTCGCCGATGGAGGAACGGTTACTGCTGGTAATGCCTCTCAAATGAGTGACGGCGCAGCCTTTACCCTAGTGATGAGCGAAGAGATGGTTAAAGAACTCCAACTCGAGCCGATTGCGCGTTTGGTAAGCTATGCCGCTACCGGTGTCCCACCACGAATCATGGGGATCGGACCTGTTGAGGCGATTCCAAAGGCCTTGAAAATGGCACACTTGAAAAAAGAGGATGTACTCATTACTGAACTCAATGAGGCATTTGCTGCCCAATCACTGGCCGTTATCCGTGAACTTGATTTAGATCCTTCAACGGTAAATGTCAACGGAGGAGCGATAGCCCTTGGCCACCCCTTGGGTTGCACCGGAACTAAATTGAGCGTACAGCTCTTTGATGAAATGCGTCAACGCAGTTTGAAAGGCAAACACGGAATGGTTACGATGTGCGTCGGAACCGGTCAAGGCGCAGCAGGAATATTTGAATTTATTGCTTAAACCTACAGTTATGGAAGAGAAAACAGCAACTACAACACACATTAGAGGCGGACAGTTTATTGTCAAAACCCCTACTCCAGAAGCGATCTTCACCCTAGAAGATCTCTCTGAGGACCAAAAAATGATGCGCGAAAGCACCAAAGAATTTGCTGAACGTGAGCTATGGGCGCACTGGGAACGCTTTGAGAAAAAGGATTACGAATACACCAAGCAATGCATGCAAAAAGCGGGTGAGCTTGGCCTATTGAGTATAGCAGTACCAGAAGCATACGGAGGTATGGGAATGGGATTCGTTTCAACCATGCTCGTTTGCGATTACATCTCTGGTGTCACCGGTTCGTTTAGCACCGCATTCGGAGCACATACAGGCATCGGAACCATGCCGATCACCCTCTACGGAACAGAAGAGCAAAAACAAAAGTATGTTCCTAAACTCGCCAGTGGTGAATGGTTTGGCTCGTATTGCCTTACAGAGCCTGGTGCCGGATCTGACGCCAACTCAGGAAAGACAAAAGCGGTACTCTCTGAAGACAAGACGCATTATCTGATTACCGGTCAGAAAATGTGGATCTCTAATGCCGGCTTTGCCGATCTTTTTATCGTTTTCGCTCGTATTGAGGACGATAAATACATTACCGGTTTTATCGTTGAGAACGATCCAAACAACGGTATCAGTTACGGAGAAGAAGAAAAGAAACTAGGTATCCACTCCTCTTCTACCCGTCAAGTCTTTTTTAACGAGACCAAGGTACCCGTTGAGAATATGTTATCAGAGCGTGGTAACGGATTCAAGATTGCAATGAACGCCCTCAATGTAGGTCGTATCAAGCTTGCCGCAGCATGCTTAGATGCAGAAAGACGTGTAATTCGAGAGGCGACCAAATACGCAAAAGAACGCGTGCAGTTTAAAACTCCAATCGCCAATTTTGGAGCGATCAAAGAAAAACTCGCCTTAATGGCCACGCAATGTTACGTCGACGAATCGGCCTGTTACCGTGCCGCAAGCGATATCGAAAACAGCATCAACGCAAGACTCGCGAAGGGTGAATCGCATCAAGATGCTGAGCTAAAAGGGGTTGAAGAATTTGCGATCGAGTGCTCGATCTTAAAGGTCATTGTGTCTGAACATATACAAGACTGTAGCGACCAAGGGTTGCAGATTTACGGAGGAATGGGATTCAGTGCAGATGCACCCATGGAATCTGCATGGAGAGACGCTAGAATCTCTAGAATTTATGAAGGAACCAATGAGATCAACCGAATGCTTTCTGTAGGTATGTTGATTAAGAAAGCCATGAAGGGACACGTTGACCTATTGGGCCCTGCCTATGCCGTGAAAGAAGAACTTATGGGCATTCCTGATTTTGAAGTGCCCGATTTTAGTGCGCCATTGAGCCAAGAAGTTGACCTTGTAAAAAGACTAAAGAAGGTGTTTCTGATGGTGGCTGGAGCTGCAGTTGAGAAATTTGGAACCGAGCTAGAATCGCATCAAATGCTACTCATGGCAGCAGCGGATATTTTGATTGAAATCTATATGGCAGAGTCTGCAATTTACCGTACTCTGAAAAACATCGACCGTTATGGAGCTGATGCTCAAAAAGTGCAAATCGCTATGACTGAGCTCTATGTCTTTAATGCTGTAGAAACCATTACCACTAAGGCAAAAGAAGGTATTGCTTCGATTGCTGAAGGAGACGAACAAAAAGGTATGCTCATGGGGCTCAAACGTTTCACCAAATACCATCAATTACCCAATATTGGTGAACTTAAAGAGGTGATTTCAGAGGCCATCAAAGAAAAAGATGGATACACCTTTGACGCCATCGCCTAAAATAGAGCAATACGCATAAAACAGAAGGCCGCAGTATTGTGGCCTTTTTTTATTGTGATTCATGACGAACCGCTATATTTATAGAAACCTTATTTCTATGAAAAACTATAGTTATAGCATCGTTCTGGGTCTCCTTCTGAGCACCTTTTCGGTACTCGGTCAAACCGATCCCAAGATCTATGATATCATTGAGGCTGTAAGCGCCGATCGCATTGAAAATACCGTTAAGAATCTTGTGGGTTTTGGTACCCGCCACACCTTAAGCGACACCCTCTCAAACACAAGAGGTATTGGAGCTGCACGTAGATATATTAAAGGTAAGTTTGATAGTATTTCTTCTGAATGCGGAGACTGCCTCGAGGTATTCTATCAGCATAATTTCTTTCCGAAAGGCACCAACGAGCGTATCGTAAAGGACGTTGATATTGTTAATGTTGTAGCTATTAAACGGGGGACAAAAAATCCGAATCACTTTATCATTATGAGTGGAGATATCGACTCGCGGGTAAGTGATCCGACCGATTACACCTCCACTAGCCCAGGCGCAAACGACAATGCCAGCGGAATGGCCGGAACCATTGAAGCCGCTCGCGTCCTTTCGCAGTACGAATTTGATAATAGTATCATTTTTGTAGGGCTTTCAGGCGAAGAACAAGGGCTTTTCGGAGGGCAAGGGCTTGCGGCTTATGCCAAGGATAAAGGATGGAACATCATTGGAATTCTCAACAACGACATGATTGGTAACATCACAGGAGTAGATGGATATACCAGTAATAAAGATTTTAGAATTTTTTCAGAACCCGTCCCTGTTACCGAATCTGAACGTGCACGAAGAGCGCGCCGTTTTTATGGAGGTGAGGTAGATGGTCACTCGCGTCAACTCGCACGCTACGTACATCGTCTTACCACCACCTATATGCCTGACATGAACCCCATGATGATCTACCGCTTAGATCGATTCGGAAGAGGAGGACATCACAGACCTTTTAACGACGCCGGGTTTGCGGGTATACGCATCATGGAAGCCCATGAGAATTACACCCAACAACACCAAGACATTCGCACCGAAAACGGAATCAATTATGGCGACACCTTTGAACATGTCAACTTTCCGTATGCGGCAAAACTAACAGCGGTAAACGCCATCACCTTAGCCTCTTTAGCCTGGGCACCGCTGGCTCCTGAAAAAGTAGGGATTGGCGGCATTGTTGAAGCAAACGCCCGCCTCAACTGGTCTGAAGTGGCAGAGGCATCTCATTACAAGGTGCATTGGCGCCCCACTACTGCAGCCCAATGGGAGAGTTCTAGAGCAATACACAACGCTACCGAGCACACCCTAAAAGGGGTCGTAATTGACAATTTCTTCTTCGGAGTCTCAGCGGTAAGTAAAGACGGACATGAAAGCCTTGTGGTCTTTCCAAATGAAATCATTCGATAATTCAATTTCAACTATTCACACCAACGATTTATGAAAAATAGTTTACTCTTTGGTTTACTACTCAGCAGCGTTTTCACTTTCGCTCAAGAGTTTAACATGGATTTAGCGCAAGACCTAAAGCCAAGAAATATTGGCCCCGCAGGTATGAGTGGCCGTGTTACCGCTATCGATGTGGTGACAGAAGATCCGGATATCATCTATGCGGGTACAGCCTCTGGTGGGTTGTGGAAATCGACCTCTGGTGGAACCACATGGACGCCTATTTTCGATAACGAATCGACGGCTTCAATCGGAGCCGTGGCAATCGACCCTTCGAATGCTTCAGTGATATGGGTAGGTACAGGTGAAGGAAACCCAAGAAATAGTCTAAATGGCGGCTATGGGGTATTTCGCTCCTTAGATGCAGGTAAGACATGGACCTCTATGGGTCTTGAAAAAACAAGACACATTCACCGCATCCTCATCGACCCAAGCGATTCGAATACCGTTTATGTCGGAGCCATTGGGTCTCCGTGGGGGGCTCATAAAGAGCGTGGTGTGTACAAAACCACCGATGGCGGAAAAACGTGGAAGCAAGTACTCTTTACCAATACCTTGAGTGGTGTTGGTGATATGGTCATGGACCCTAAAAATCCGAATAAGTTGTTGGTAGGAATGTGGGAACACAAAAGAGATCCCTGGTTTTTCAAGTCTGGTGGTCAAGGTAGTGGCTTATACCTCACCTACGACGGAGGTGAAAGCTGGAAGAAGCTCTCTGATAAGGAGGGACTCCCAGAGGGCGAATTAGGCCGTATCGGATTAGCCATTGCACCCAGTAATACCAACATAGTCTATGCACTAGTAGAGGCAAAGAAAAATGCGCTTTATCGCTCTTCAGATGGAGGAGAAAAATGGGAAAAAGTGAACGACAAAGAAGAGATCGGAAACCGTCCGTTCTACTACTCAGACATTGCGGTCGATCCTTCTAACGAAAACCGTATTTACAGCGTGTTTACCTATGTAAACGTTTCAGAGGATGGCGGCAAAAGTTTTAAGGAGCTCATGCCTGCCTATAACGTATCCAATGGGGTCCACCCGGACCATCACGCTTGGTATATTCATCCGAAAGATCCAGATTTCATGATCAACGGAAACGACGGTGGATTGAACATCACAAGGGATCGCGGAAAATCTTGGCGCTTTGCCGATAATATTCCGGTCGGTCAATTCTATCACGTGGCCGTCGATAATGAATTCCCTTACAACGTTTACGGCGGGATGCAAGACAACGGATCGTGGCGCGGACCAGCCTATGTTTGGAAGGCCCAAGGCATTCGCAACAGTTACTGGCAAGAAATCTCATTTGGAGACGGATTCGATGTGGTTCCTGATCCAGACGATTCGCGCTATGGTTATTCAATGAGTCAGCAAGGAAACGTAGTGCGCTACGATTATATAACCGGAAATAATTACGGGGTACGCCCTACCCCACCAGATGAAACTACAGAGCTCAGATTCAATTGGAACTCAGGGATAGGACAAGACCCTTTTGACAGTTCAACGGTCTATTTCGGGAGTCAGTTTGTTCACAAGAGTACCGATAAAGGATTAACCTGGAGCGTCATCTCACCTGACCTTACCACGAATGACCCCGAGAAACAAAAGCAAAGTGAAAGTGGTGGATTAACGATGGACGCGACTGGGGCAGAAAATCACTGTACTATATTGGTGATCGAGCCCTCTAAAGCCGAAAAGAACTTCTTATGGGTGGGTACAGACGACGGACGTGTGCACTACACCAAAGACGGAGGCAACCAATGGACTGAGGTGACTTCAAACCTAAAAGGCCTTCCGAAAGGCTCATGGATTGCTCAGATTAAAGCTTCTGAAACCAATCCAGGAGAAGCCTTTCTTATCGCCAATGATTACAGAAGGTTCAACTATACCCCTTACGCTTATCACACAACCAACTACGGAAAATCTTGGGAACGTATCGTGGACGAATCTGATGTGAGCAGTTACACCCTCTCTATCATTCAAGATCCAGAATACCCGAATCTACTCTTTCTAGGCACAGATGACGGCCTTTATCTTTCATTAGATAAAGGAAAAAATTGGACCAAATACACCAATGGATTCCCAACGGTATCTACTAAAGACCTGCTCATTCACCCTCGTGAAAAAGACCTTGTTATCGGAACATTCGGAAGAGCACTTTGGGTATTAGATGATATTAGACCATTACAACAACTCTCTAGTCGCTCAAGCTTGCTTGATGAAGAAATTGTGGTATTTGATGCGCCAACCGCATATCACGCCGCATATCAGCAGCCAACCGGGTCTCGCTTTGGGGCAGATGCCCTATTTAATGGCGAAAATCGCCCTTCAGGAGGTCGTATTAGTTATTACATCAAACAAGGGGCTGAGGGAATGAAAACAAAAGACAGTATTCACCTTTTTGTTCTAAAAGAAGCAGATACTATTCGTCATCTCAAAATAAAACGTCCTGATAAACCAGGTTTTCACCGCACAGGCTGGAGATTAGACGAAAAAGGCGTAGTAAACCCTTCAAGAAATTTACGCAAGAGCTCACGTGAGCCTTCAGGAGCAGATGTACTCCCGGGTACTTACACGCTGGTCGCACAAGTCGGAGATCACGTATCTCAAGCTACTATTGAAGTAGGTCTTGACCCTAGATTGAACAGTTCTTTAGAAGATGCCCAAGCAGTATATCAGGCGACTAAAGCATTAGAGGCCTTAACCGCTGAAGTAACGGCTTCAACCACCCGTCTAGCGAAGGCCAATGCTCAGATTAAGGCCTTTGAGGCCCAATTGAAGGCCAATGAAACGCAACTCAAAGATGAGGACAAAGAAGCGCTTAAAACGATAAAGTCAGAGATTACTGCGCTTCAAGACAAGGTTTTCGGAAAAGAAGACAAGCGTCAAGGAATTACGCGTAATCCTGAGATGACAATTCTTACGCGCATTCGAAATGCATCACGCTATGTTCAAAGTCGTAAAACAGGCCTAACAGCAACCGAAGAAAAATTGATGGAATACGCTGAAAATGCAGTTCAAACGTACAACGAAGAAGTCACTGCCTTTTTTGATACGAAATGGAAGGGATTTGTAGAGGGTATGAGTCCGCTACAGGCCCCTGTGCTTTCATCAATAGAGTAAATACCTCATGTACATTCGTGACCAGCATAACAATACTGAATTTGTAGAGGCCCTAGCCTTTATTGAAACTCTTTCGTTTGGTGTGCTGGTCAGCGATGTAGCGGGCAGAACCTGGGGAGTACATCTGCCCTTTATCGTCAACGCCGACCATTCTCTGAGCTCACACATGGCAAAGTCAAATCCCTTAGCAAAGCAATGGATAGACGGAGAACTACCCAATGAGGTGATGTGTATTTTTAAGGGTGCAGGAGCCTATATTTCAGGATCATGGTACCTTCAAGAAGAGGTTTCGACTTACGATTATTCTGCTCTTCACCTTTATGCAAAAGTTGAGCTGTTAGATGCAGAAGAAACCTTACACGATTTAGAGGTGCTCATAGACCGACATGAATCGATCCAAAAGAATCCGAAACCTATGGCGGACTATAATCAGACTACACTCTCTCAATACCGAGGAGTACTCGGATTCAAGTTGCACCCCACCGATTTTTATTTCGCTCAAAAATTATCTCAAGAACGCACGGAAGATTTGCATGAGGTCATCCGTCATCTAGAAAACGGCACAGCAGAAGAGCAACGTGTAGCTCAAGATATTAAGAAGAAAAGTAGTATTAAATGACCATCACCCAACTTCATTATCTCATTGCTGTCGCAGAACATCAGAATTTCACGGTAGCTGCAGAAAAGTCCTTTGTCACTCAGCCCACCTTGAGCATGCAGATTGCCAAACTTGAAGAAGAGCTCAACGTGCGCTTGTTTGATCGCGGTACCAAACCGATCAAACTAACCGCAGTGGGTGAAAAAATTGTAGAGCAGGCAAGACGTGTGGTAATTGAAGCCGAGCGCATCAAGGATATCGTTTCTGTAGAGAAAGGGTTTGTAGGAGGGCCTTATAATCTCGGTATTATCCCTACCGTAATGCCCACTCTTCTTCCTATGTTTCTAGCGACTTTTATCAAAAAATACCCAAAGGTCAAACTCATTATCAAAGAGATGACCACTGAAGAAATAGCGGTTCAGCTCCGAGAAGGAAGACTCGACGGAGCTATTGCGGCAACCCCTTTAGGTTTTGATGACATTGTAGAGCGTCCGCTTTATTATGAACCCTTTGTGGCCTACATTCCTGAAGATCACAGACTGAATACAAAAGCCACCTTAAAGAGCGAAGATTTACGACTAGATGAGGTTTTACTTCTAGAGGATGGACATTGCTTTAGAGATGGTGTTATCAATCTATGTGGAGCTCCCAAACAATTAGATCCAAGCGAGTTTAGAATTGAGAGTGGGAGTTTTGAAACGCTTATCAAACTCTCAGACGAAAATATGGGTATGACCCTACTCCCCTATTTACACACACTCCAACTTAAAGAAGTTCAAGAACAACGGCTCAAACACTTCGAAAAACCCGAGCCCGCTCGAGAGATAAGCTTGATCTATCACAAAAGTGAACTAAAACTTCAAATTACCACGGCACTAAAAGAAGTGATTAGCGCCGTGATAAGAGGAGCCATTAGCTTTCACGATGTAAAAATAATTTCGCCTAAACAGCGATCAGTGTAGGAGTGGCCATTAAGGCGTGTTTCAAAAGGGGCTTATCGTTGACATAATCTCTGAGCCATTCCACCAGGGCAGACCATTCGTGTGCTTGCAAGCCTCGCTTGGCCTTCTGTACTTCTTTTAAGAATAAATCACGATCAAAGCTTACCTTTTCTAAAATCGATTGGGTGTATCGTAACATTTTATTTCTCATGAACTACATTTTTAGCTCTATGAAATTAAATGCTACTTCAAAAAAAGACTGCTAAGAGATCGTTAAAATTCTAGGTGTTCTTCACTTTAATCGACCATTGAAAGTCGAAAGACGAAACGCAATCATTCGATGCATCAAAACCCTGACTGTTCAGCCAAAAGGTAACCCCCTGTTTGGTTTTTATAGCTTGGGCAATGGCTTTTTTAATGCTATCCTCAGCTTCGCATTGAAACCGTATGCTACCCGTAGCCTTCTTTGAAAAGTTGGCCTTGTTCTGAACCACTAACATACTCACGCTTTGTTTTGACCGCCTAATTTCTTGCATAATAAGAACACCCGTACTTAGTTCTGCAGCCATTCCTTGTACCGCCCAAAACATAGACTTGAACGGATTAGAATTGAACCAGCCGTGTTTAACAGTCACTAGAGAATAGGTGTCAGTACACTTTTTTACACGCACTCCACTCCAAAAAGCACTAGGGAGCTTAAAAAAGAGAAAAAGGTGTAAGCGGGTCAAAGACACTTTGATTATCCTTCAAGCGTTGCCAAGTAGCGCTCTGCATCTAATGCAGCCATACACCCTGTTCCTGCCGCTGTAACGGCCTGACGGTATTCCTTGTCCTGAGCGTCTCCACAAGCGAAAACACCCGGAATAGTGGTTTTGGTAGATTTTCCTTTTGTTTGGATGTATCCTACCTCATCCATTTCAAGTTGTCCTTTAAAAATGTCGGTATTGGGCTTGTGTCCAATAGCAATAAATAAGCCGGTTATTGCAATCTCTTCTTTTTCACCTGTCTGATTATTCACCATGCGCAACCCTTCGACTACCTGATCACCCAACACCTCATCAACTTCAGTATTGTAACGTATATCAATATTTTCGATGCTTTCTACGCGGTGTTGCATCGCTTTTGAGGCACGCATTTCACCTTTACGGACTAACATGGTTACTTTTGAACAGATGTTGGCCAGATACGAAGCCTCTTCAGCTGCCGTGTCTCCACCTCCAACAATCGCCACCTCTTGACCTTTGTAAAAGAAGCCATCACAAACAGCACAAGCAGAAACACCTCCTCCTCGCAAGCGCTGCTCACTTGGGATCCCTAGGTACTTTGCGGAAGCTCCTGTGGCTATAATCACTGTGTTTGCAGTCAACTGTTTCGATCCGTCGATGACGACCTTATGAATACCCCCAGCCTCAGTAGCAAATTGCACTTCAGTGGCCATTCCGATCCTCACCTCGGTGCCAAATCGCTCGGCTTGTTGCTGCAATTGCACCATCATACTCGGGCCATCGACGCCTTCTGGATAACCCGGAAAGTTGTCTACCTCCGTGGTAGTCGTTAATTGTCCACCAGGCTCCATACCTGTATATACCACAGGTTTCATATCGGCCCTAGCCGCATAAATTGCAGCTGTATAACCTGCAGGTCCTGATCCAATGATTAAGGTTTTTATGTGTTCGATTGTGTTGTCCATAGTTGAAAAAATGCAGAAAGCGAATTTAATAAATCCAAAAGGCTAATCTATGTAACTTAGAGCACAAAATGAATCAGATTCAATTGCTTATTTCGCATCAATTAATTGCAAGACTTACTATGACACGATCTTTCTTTATTCTCAGTTGTGCTCTTTTCGGCATGTGGTGTTCAAAAGTAAATGCCCAAGAATCAGCTTTGACACGCCTAGATTCTATTGCATTTCTTGAGGGAGCCAAAGAAAAGAACGCCTTACTTATCGATGTGCGTACAAAGACAGAGTTTAAGCAAGGGCATTTAAAGGGTGCGAAGCAAGTTGATTTCTTACAACCTGAAAAGTTCGAATCGTTTTTCAAGAGAAAAGACACGCTAGAACCTGTATACCTCTACTGCAGATCTGGAAATCGTAGTCAAAAAGCCGCCAAGTATCTAGAATCCGTCGGATTTAAAAAGATTTACGATTTAAAAGGCGGCTACATGGGATTGCAGAGAAAGTAATTCATGAAAAAAGCAGTTCTGCTGCTGTTTAGCTTATTTCTTACCCTTCACTTAGCAAGTGGACAAGAGGCTATCAGCCAAAACTCACTATTTGCCGTGGGTCATCTGAATTCAGAATGGTCTTATCGCGCAGAAACGCACGTGATTCGTGGGGATTTTTTTAAGCAAGCCCGCCAATTGATTTTGAGACCCGCTATCACCTACAATCTCACCGATAAAATCGATTTAAGCGGCGGTATATCTTATCTCTATAACGCGAGCTATGAAAATGGCCCTTCAAATACCAATGAAGAATTTAACAGTTGGGAGCAATTGGGGTATACTCATGAGTTGGGCCGTTTACGATTTTCGCATTGGCTGAGGATCGAACAACGTCATAGAGAAATCGGATACAGTCAAAGGCTACGATATAGAATAAATATCTCTGCACCAATCAACGCGCTGAAGCTCCCCAATCTGCGTTTGGTTGGATTTAACGAACATTTTGTTCATCTAAGGAATTTTAGCCTCGCTGGTACCGACCAGAACTGGACCTTTTTTGGTGTGCAATTTCCAATCAACGAACACCTTTTATTTCGAAGTGGCTACCGCTATGCACAGGTGCATCAGCAAACAGAAAGTTTTCATCTTAACACCCTACACAGTTGGTTGATTGTAAAGGTGCTTTAATAACCCAAATGTAACCTGCGTCACCTAGTTTTTTCTTAGGAGAGTCTTATTTTGCAACAGACACCTAAACCTAACTAATGGAGACTGAAATTCTCGCACGGATTCAATTTGCATTCACCGTTGCCTTCCATTACATCTACCCGCCCCTAAGTATCGGAATTGGACTAATACTCGTATTTTTTGAAGGACTGTACTTAAAGACTAAAAGAGAAAAGTACCATGTACTGGCTCGATTTTGGACCAAAATATTCGCTCTCACCTTTGGGATCGGTGTGGTTACCGGGATTGTCATGGAATTTGAATTTGGGACCAATTGGGCGGTATACTCGCGCTATGTTGGCGATGTATTTGGCTCTGCTTTAGCCGCTGAGGGTATTTTCGCTTTTGCCTTAGAGAGCGGATTCCTTGGGGTTCTACTTTTTGGATGGAACAGGGTTAAGCCTTGGGTGCATTTTGTGGCAACCATTGGCGTTTTTCTAGGCTCTATGTTTTCAGCCGTGTGGATTGTAGTCGCAAATAGCTGGCAGCAAACCCCCTCAGGATTTCACATTGTTGGAGAAGGACTGAATGCGAGAGCAGAGATTACTGACTTCTGGGCTATGGTATTTAATCCTTCAAGTGTTGAACGGCTGCTGCACGTATGGCTAGGAGCCTTCTTGGCAGGGGCCTTTCTGGTGCTATCGGTTCATGCGTATTATCTTATTAAAGGACGTCATATTGAAGTCTCAAAAACTGCGATCAAAGTAGCCCTAATAATCGCCACGGTATTTTCGTTAGGACAGCTTATGACAGGGCACGCATCCGCTGAAGGCGTGTCGCACAATCAGCCCGCAAAGCTTGCAGCTTTAGAAGGGCATTACCCTGCGAATGAAAAGGCTGATATGTATATTTTCGGATGGGTAAACAACGAAACCCAAGAGGTTACAGGTCTTAAAGTACCAGGTGGACTCTCGTTCTTATTACATCAAGATTTTGAAACTCCGGTTATCGGACTTAACTCATTTAGCCCTGAAGACCGACCTAAACAGGTCAATGCCATTTTTCAGTTTTATCATATTATGATCGCAATTGGCATGTTCTTGATTGGATTCACGGTTTATGCAAGCATCCAATTGTATCGAAAAAAACTGTTTGATCAAAAATGGTTATTGTTCATCATGATGTGGAGTGTCCTATTGCCTCAAATTGCCAATCAAGTGGGGTGGTTTGCCGCTGAAATGGGACGTCAACCTTGGGTGGTATATGGCTTATTGCGAACCTCAGACGCCTTTTCACAATCGGTTTCTGAAAATCAAATACTTTTTTCTTTGATTCTGTTTTTTGTGATCTATGCCCTTCTATTCTTTTTATTCATTTATCTGTTGAATAAGAAGATTCAAGCGGGCCCGCATGACGATACTAAGATTCAACGCAACCCCAACCAAGAAGCATATACCCAAACCTTAACCCAATAAATAATGTTTTTAGGCATAGATTATCCTACATGGTGGTTTTTAGTCGTTGGTGGCCTTTTCTCAGGTTATGCCATATTAGATGGATTTGATTTCGGAGCAGGTGCTTGGCACCTTTTTTTCCGAAAAGAAGAAAATCGTCGAATAGCGCTCAACGCCATCGGACCAGTATGGGACGGCAATGAAGTGTGGTTAGTTATTGGCGGTGGAGCATTGTTCGCAGGATTCCCCGTGATGTACGCTACCTTTTTTTCATCGCTCTACATTCCGTTTATGTTGTTTCTTCTAAATATCATCCTGAGGGCTATTGCTATTGAGTTTAGAGGAAAAGAACCCATGCTATGGTGGAGACGCACCTGGGACATTACTTATTCAGTATCAAGTATTTTACTGGCTTTTCTTTTAGGTGTAGTTATTGGGAATGTCCTGCGCGGTATTCAAATCGGACCCGATTACCAGTATCAAGGTGATGGGTTTTTTGAATTCTTGAATCCCTATGCCTTACTCACCGGATTCACTACGCTAACCTTATTCATGGTTCATGGAGCCAATTATCTTCTCCTAAAAACAGAAGGGCGCCTGTATGCAAAACTTCAATTGCTCCTAAAAAAAGGGATTATCGCCTTTATCCTTTCTTTTGCCATCACAACGCTGTACACCTTGATTTTTATTGAACACCTTACAGTGGTATTTAAAGAGAATCCTGTACTGTTCATCGTTCCGGTGCTCGTATTCTTGTCCGTAGCGAATATCCCTAGGCTAGCATCAAAACGAAAATACCGTGCTGCTTTTCTCTTTTCTTCACTGGTCACAGCATTATTGATGGTTATCGTTGCACTCGAATTGTATCCTCAGTTATTAGTATCCACCATCGATGACGCCTATTCAATCTCTATCTACGACGCCGCTTCTTCGGATCAGTCACTAAAAATAATGCTGACCATTGCTGTAATTGGCACACCTCTTGTACTAGGATATACCTATTTCGTCTACAAAACCTTTGCTGGAAAAGTAAAGCTGGACGAACACAGTTATTAAATTGTATATTCAGTACTGAAAATCTACACCTACTATGAGATTGCTTGTAGCCTTACTGCTATCGATTGGTTTTAACACACACCTATCTGCGCAGAACTTCACAAATCTCGATCGCAGCCCTCTGGACATTAGTTATGCACGTCCTGAGCGCACTGCCGATCCGGATATTCGAATTATTTATTCACGCCCTCAACTCAAAGGAAGAGAAGTTAAAGACCTTGTTCCAAAAGGAAAAATTTGGCGCACAGGGGCGAATGAAACCGTTGAGATCACCTTTTTTAAAACGGTATTAATTGAAGGAAAGCGCATTGAGGCCGGTACGTATACACTGTATACTATTCCGGGTAACCGCAATTGGACTGTTGTATTAAATAGTAAACTCAACACATGGGGCGCTTACGCCTACGAAGAAGATCTTGACATTGGAAGATTCACAGCCGAGGTCTTACCCACCGAAAATGAAGTTGAGGTCTTTTCTATAAATTTTGAGCGTACCGAATCGGGTTATACCCTCTTCTTTGCTTGGGGGGAAACCCTTGTAGCCCTTCCTATTCAGGCCTAGACGCACTCAGCGTATACCGATAAAGGGGTTGCGGAATATGAGAAGTTCCGTCGTCGGCACATTCTGATGTGGTATAATACCTATTCGAATCAAGATCAAACGCGATGGCTTCACCCTGTTGCTCTAGTTGATATGGAAGCTGTTCTGGCCGCTCCTGCGTTAGTACCTGTTTCAGTGGTTTTAATTCTGAGTTTGAATACCTCCACACCCTGAAGTAATTTTTAAGGAGTACGCTCCCGTCTTCATGCTGATCGGCAGCGGTGATGTAATGCAGATAGGTGCGCATGGGAGGTAAATCGCTCTTTAGCGCCTCTAACTGAAGGGTTCCTTCAAACTTCAATGTAGCCACAGTTTCAGGAGTTATTTGATTCATTTCAATGGTATATACTCGTGCCCTTTCATCGCGTTTTGTCACCATAATCAATTCATTCGTTCGCGAATCGTATAAGAGCGCCTCAGCATCACGGGCACCATCCTCATAGACCAATTCGATAGTTCGATACACCTTAAGCTTTGTTGAGGATACTGTATCGAGAGCTGGTTCTTCGACCTGGTAGACCGTGATGCTTTTTCTAGCTGCTCGATTATCTCCGATATCTCCAATAAATAGGTAATTCTTGCCTTCGATGGTAGCTTGAGTGATATCCTCCCAATCGGTATGAGTAGCTCCTTCTATTTCAAATAGAGCTTTAATGGTCATATCTTTTCTTAAGGCATAGAGCACAGGAGCATCTCCACTGTCGTTGTGGACCCAAAATGTATCAGGGTTTTTCCTCGAAACAAGTAATCCACTGATTTCTTTCAAGCGCGTATCGGTACTAAACCCTAGGGTGTCGATTCGGGTATCATTCTCTTGCTTGTGCTGTTGTGCGTTTATGAACGAAAAGCAGGCAAAGACTACCGAAAAAAGAAGCGCGCGGATGTGAAATGAAGCTTTCATACTTATATTTTTATGGATCAAGATACTTGGGATTCTTGGTGAATCCAGTACATTTCAAATGAAATCTAGATTAAATGTTTAAAACACGTCCGTTTTATAGTGTATTGTTCCTGTTTGGAGCCCTTTTATCATTGCAGGGGCAGACTAAAATGGTAGAGAAGATTGATGCGGTTATTGAGGATGCCATTCAACAGAAGGCCTTTCCGGGAGGACAATTGCTGATTGCAAAATCTGGCCAGATTCTGCACCATAAGGCCTACGGATACCACACCTACGATTCTTTGCAGAAGGTTTCGTTAGAAGATGTTTATGATCTTGCCTCTATGACAAAGGTCTTGGCATCGACCTTAAGTTTTATGAAGTTATATGAAGATCAAGGGATAGATCTAGATCGTCCTTTAAAGCAAGATATTCGAACACTCAGAGGAAGAAAAGGAAAGACCACGTATAGAGAAATTTTGGCGCACCAGGCCGGATGGATTCCTTATATCGCCCACCAATACAAGGTGGTAAAGAAAAACGGAACATACCGATCGAGAACCTTAAGTGCCTCCTTATCTGACAACTATCCATTACAACTGAACGATTCGCTGTTTATTCATAAGAAGTATCCTCAGAAAATCCTAAGACGAATTAGACGCACTCCTGTAAGGAATAGAGGCACCTACCGTTATTCTGGTCTTTGGTTTTTCTTGCTTCCTTCACTTATTGAAAAGCACTACCAAATGCCTTTTGATCGCTTTTTAGAGGTCCACTTTTATAAACCCCTTAAGGCAGATCGATTAGGATTTACCCCTTCAAAACGATTTAGTGCAGAGAAAATCGTTCCTACTGAGATCGATACGCTTATGAGAAAGTCTCTTGTCAAAGGTTATGTTCACGACGAAGCCGCGGCACTTATGGGAGGAGTCTCGGGTAATGCGGGGCTATTCGGAAACGCGCTATCCGTGTATAAGGTGGCTGAAATGTTTCAGCAGAAAGGAACCGTAAACGGGGTTTCTTACTTGAACGCTTCAACTATTGAGCGCTTTACTTCAAAGGCGTATCCAGGAACAGAAAACCGCAGAGGACTTGGCTTTGATAAACCTGATCTGAATGACCCTGAAGATCCTTATCCGTCTGCATTGATTAGTGAGAATGCGTATGGACATACTGGGTTTACAGGAACCGCATTCTGGATAGATCCAGATAACGAGATGGTGTTTATACTGTTGACTAATCGTGTATATCCCAGTAGAACCCAGCAAGGGCTCTATGAAATGAATATACGGGAGCAGTTGTTGGATTTAGCGATTCAATTGTAGGCACTGGATTCTTTTACCTCACGGTAAAAGATCCTGGGGGGAGCCGCCACACCACTCCCAATCTCTGGATTCTTTTACCTCACGGTAAAAGATCCTGGGGGGAGTTAGACAACAAACACCACACTTTCTGCACCTTCGGTGCTTAACCCAAATAAAAAAGACCGCTTTAGAGCAAGCTCTAGCGGTCTTTTTTTCTTGTGCTAAAATCTTTGATTTTAGAAAGTGTGGTGTTTGTTGTCGGGATGACTGGATTCGAACCAGCGACCACACGCACCCCATGCGTGTACGCTACCAGACTGCGCCACATCCCGTGTCAGGAGGGCCAAAAATAGCATATATTCGTGTATATTTAAAGCTAATCTTTAAGCCTATGACACGTGTCAATTCTTATACGCTTTCAGTAGCGATCGTTTCTTTAAGCCTCTTGTTTGGGTGCAACAATTCAAGTCAAGGACAAAGCGCCGCTCCTGTAACCACCTCAACAGCTTCGGTTACAATCAGTGAAGTCGAAGAAACCCAGACAAATTACGAGTTAGAGCTCGTTGCGGGTGACCTTGACATTCCGTGGGGAATGGTTTTCGTTGACGGAAAGCTTTTAGTTTCTGAAAAGAATGGTACACTATGGCTTTACGAAGATGCCGAAACGAGAACGGCTGTGACCGGTGTACCTGAAACGTGGCAAAAAGGTCAGGGTGGACTCCTTGATATCGAAATTGACCCCAATTATGGTGAAGAACCCTGGTTGTATTTCTCCTATTCAAAGCCAGATCCGAACGATAGCAGTTTAGGACATACCGCAATAGGCAGAGCACAGTTGGTGGATAATGAACTTCAACAATGGGAAGAGTTGTACTATGGATCTGAAACCTCTGATAAGGGCTTTCATTTCGGGTCACGCATAGAATTTGACGATCAACAAATGCTTTATTTTTCCATTGGAGATCGCGGAGACCGTGATAATAATCCACAAGATCCTGGACGTGATGGAGGTAAAATCTACCGCATTCACAAAGACGGATCCATTCCGACCGATAATCCATTTTATGGGCAATCAGGAGCGAAAGAGGCGGTCTTCAGCTACGGTCATAGAAATCCTCAAGGAATGATTTTTCATCCAGAATTCAAAGAGATCTGGGTGCACGAACACGGTCCACAAGGAGGTGACGAGGTGAATAGTTCACAGGCTGGCAAGAATTTTGGATGGCCCGTGATTAGTTACGGTATCAATTACGACGGAAGCTCATTTACCGACATCACTGAAAAAGAAGGCATGGAACAGCCTTTGTATTATTGGGTTCCTTCTATCGCACCTTCTGGAATGCAATGGGTTACAAGCGAACGTTATCCAGAACTCAAGAATACGCTTTTAGTGGGCTCTTTGAAATTTCAATACTTAGAAGCCCTTCATTTTGAAGGGAAGAAAGCTGTGAAACGCGAGCGCCTTTTTAAAGACGTAGGAAGGTTAAGAACCGTACGTCAGGGCCCAGAGGGTTACCTCTACATCGCGGTTGAAGGAAAGGGTATTTACAGAGTGCTTAGTTCTTAGATTGCTGCAAGGCTACACGCACCGATCCGTATTCGTTTAACAGTTCACGAGCTTCGTTTGTCGGAATGCCAAGGGCCTCAGACAAGTAACGAGTTCCTCGCTCCCACAGCTTGTCGTTTGAAAGTTGCATGTCTACCATGCGGTTTCCGACAACATGCCCCATCCGAATCATTAGCGTGGTTGAAATCATGTTTAGAATGAGCTTTTGAGCGGTCCCGCTTTTCATTCGGGTTGAGCCCGTCACAAATTCGGGACCTACTACCGCTTCAATTGGATAATCTACGGCCTGCGACAGTTGACTTCCCTTGTTATTGGTTACACAGGCGGTTAAAAGTCCATTCGCTTTAGCCATCCGCACGCCTCCGATTACATAGGGAGTAGTTCCAGAGGCAGCGATTCCCACGACAGTGTCGAGTTCTGAGATCTGAAATTCTTGAAGCGTTTTCCAGGCCTGATCCCAATCGTCCTCTGCAAATTCAACGGCTTTACGTATGGCTTGATCTCCTCCGGCTATAAGACCTACCACCTTTCCGTGATCCAATCCAAAGGTTGGAGGTATTTCTGAGGCATCCACGACTCCTAGTCTTCCTGAGGTGCCTGCGCCGATATAAAAAAGCCGTCCTCCAAGACTAAACCGCTCAACCAATTCATCTACAAAAGGTGCGATTTGATGAATGCAATCACCAACCACAGCGGCTACTTTGGCGTCCTCTTGATTGATTCCCGTCAAAAGTTCGTGTGTATTTTTCAAGTGTAAGTCGTTATGCAAAGAATCCGACTCGGTTGTTTTTGTAAAGCTCATAAGGCAAATCTAATGCGAATTAGCGCCATTTACCACTACATTTAAGGCATGACTGTATTAGGACTCATGTCGGGAACGTCGTTCGACGGATTGGATCTGTGTGTGGTGACTTTTGAGGAGGTCGACAGCGCTTACAGCTATACCATCAATGCCACCCTCCACTACCCCTATGAAGAGGAATTCGTGCAAGCGCTCAAGAAGGCGCACCTCATGAATGAAGCCGAAATTGCTGCTCTGGAAAAATCCTTTGATTCCCTTACTATCGAGGCGATTGGTCGACTTTTAGAGGCTTCAGACCTTCAGATTGACCTCATAGCAAGTCATGGGCACACCACAATGCACCAGCCCGAAAAAGGACTAACAAAACAGATCGGAGACGGAAGACGCCTGAGCGAAACGTTCGGGATTCCAGCAGTGTATGACTTCCGTTCGTACGATGTTGCCTTAGGAGGTCAAGGGGCTCCTCTTGTTCCTATTGGTGACGAACTTTTGTTTCATTCTTTTGATGTGTGCATCAATCTAGGAGGAATCTCTAACCTCTCCTACTCCAATAAGAATACGCGACGTGCGTTTGATATTGGTATGTTCAACACCCCCATCAACGACCTTGTTCAATCCCTAGGTTATGCTTATGATAAGGATGGAGCAATTGCTCGGTCAGGAAAAACTATAGCTTCTCTGTATAATGACCTCAATGCCCTCGAATTCTATGCCCTTCAAGGTGCCAAGTCTTTAGGAAAAGAATGGTACCACGATCAATATGCCAAGAAGATAACTGCCATGAAGGCCCCAGTTAAAGACCTGGTGCGCACAGTAACAGCGCATAATGTTCATCAGATCACTCAAGCATTAAAAACCATTTTTGATGCGGATTCTGAACTTGAAAAGCTTAAGGTTTTGATTACCGGAGGTGGAGCGCATAATTCGTACGCCATGGAACTATTAAAGGCTCAAACCCAAGACTTCGCAACATTATTGATCCCAGACCATCAACTGATCGACTACAAAGAGGCACTGATTTTTGCCTTTATGGGATACCTAAGGGTTCAGAATAAAATCAACGTGTACAGCAGCGTAACCGGAGCTTCCGCTGACTCTTGTGCGGGCACCTTGATTCAACCAAACCAGCAGCGTACCTTTAGCTAAAATTTAGGCGTGTATATCATAGGAATCACAGGCGGATCCGGCAGTGGCAAAACCACGCTGGTTAAGGCACTAGGAGAATTGAGCGATCAACCCTTGCAGATTTTATCTCAAGATCGTTACTATCACAATCAAGACCATTTAACACCTGCAGAAAGGCGTAAAACCAACTACGATCATCCAGATGCCTTTGACTACGCTTTACTCATCGCCCAGCTCAAGGCACTCAAATCCGGAGAATCGATTGATGCTCCCATTTATGATTTTGTGCATGAGACGCGAAAAAAAGAAACCGATACCATCATCCCTCCGAAAGTACTTTTATTAGAGGGTATATTATTGATGAATCGTCCTGAAGTATTCGATTTGGTAGATCTTTGGATCTACGTAGATACCGATCAAGACCACCGTCTGCTTAGAAGAATTCGAAGAGACACCACCGAACGTGGACACGATCTTGAAACCGCTTTTACGCGCTACACAAAGCAGGTGAAACCTATGCACGACACCTATGTCTCCAAGGCACGAAAAAAAGCACATTTGGTCATCAATAACGACGACGATTACGCCGAAGCAGCTCAATTTATCGCACTCGCTATAAAACAGTTATGCCAATAAAAGGATCCAATCGCTTAAAAGGTCTGAAGTGGCTAACCAATCTCTATATAGTCATTGGGCTCTTTTTTGTGGTATGGATGCTTTTCTTTGACGCCAACTCGGCATTGATTCAGTGGCAACTTCAGAAAGAGATCAAGGCTTTAGAAGAAGAACGCGCTTATTTGCAACGTGAAATCGAAACCGATCGGGCACTACTTCAAAAATTTTCAGATTCACTAGAGAAAGAAAGGTATGCTCGGGAACGTTACCTGTTTAAGCGCGAAGGCGAAGACCTCTATCTAATTGAATACGCCGACAGTATAAAACAACCCGAATTCTAGGTATTGTTAACAATTTAGCCCCCCCGATATTGGCCACAGTGGCCAGTTATTGTATTTTAGAACACTCTATTTTTCACTATGGGCAAGATCATTGCGATAGCAAACCAGAAAGGTGGTGTAGGTAAAACCACTACCTCCGTTAACTTGAGTGCCGCTCTTGGTGCATTAGAGCAAAAAGTTCTACTCATTGATGCCGACCCTCAGGCGAACGCAAGTTCAGGACTAGGGATTGACGTCGAAAATGTGAGTCTGGGCACCTATCAGTTACTCGAACATACGGCTACCGCCTCAGAGGTTATCGTGAAAGCGAATTCGCCAAACGTATCACTCATACCCGCCCATATTGACTTAGTGGCTATTGAAATTGAGTTGGTAGAAAAGCCGAACCGAGAGTTCATGCTGGCCGAAGCGATAAAACCATTAAAGGAGCAATACGATTATATCGTCATCGATTGTGCTCCATCCTTAGGATTACTAACCCTTAATGCCCTTTCAGCGGCAGATGCGGTAATTATTCCCATACAATGCGAATACTATGCGCTTGAAGGGCTAGGCAAACTCTTAAATACGGTCAAGAGCGTTCAGAAACTCTACAACAAAGATCTCGATATTGAAGGCATGCTCCTTACGATGTACGATTCAAGGCTAAGACTTTCTAATCAGGTAGTCGAAGAGGTTCGCAAGCATTTTGGAGACATGGTTTTTGAAACAATTATTCAGCGCAATGTCAAGCTAAGTGAAGCACCTAGTTTTGGTGAAAGTATAATCAGTTACGATGCAAGTAGTAAAGGTGCTTCAAATTATCTAGGTCTCGCACGAGAGCTTCTGAAGCGCAAAGTGAATGACAAACCGAAAAAAAAGAAGACCTCTTAGCGTATGGCTAAACAACAGAAACAAGTTCTCGGAAGAGGTATAGCTGCACTTCTAAAAGACCCTGACAAAGACATTACGATGTCAGAAGGAGGTTCACTCATGGCCTTCATTGCTCCAAGCTTGATTGAGGTCAATCCCTTTCAACCGAGAACGACTTTCGATGAGCAAGCCCTAAGTGAGTTAGCTCAATCTATCGAACAATTAGGAATCATTCAGCCCATTACTGTTCGCAAAGTAGAGAATGGCTCTTTTCAATTGGTCTCTGGGGAGCGACGTTTAAGAGCGGCCTTATTGGCGAATCTAGAACGCGTACCCGTTTACATCAGAGAAGCGAGTGACCAAGAATCTCTTGAAATGGCCTTGGTTGAAAATATCCAACGTCAAGAGCTCGATCCTATAGAGATTGCACTTTCTTATCAACGTCTTATAGATGAAATTCAACTCACTCAAGACAAACTAAGTAAGCGCGTTGGTAAGCAGCGTTCGACCATTACCAATTACCTTAGACTTTTAAAGCTCCATCCTCAGGTGCAAGATGCATTGAAGAACCGTTCGATCAGCATGGGACACGGAAGAGCGATCATGTCACTAGAGAATCATTCAGATCAGTTGCGCCTTTTAGGCGAGGTTTTAGGCAAAGGATTGTCTGTTCGGGCCACTGAAACTAGAGCACGACAACTAACGCAGCCCTTATCCTCAAAGCCCACAAATGAATCTAAACTGAGTAAGAAAGTAACCTCTGCAGTCGAGGCGCTTCATCACTTCAGCGGAAAAGAGGTTAGTGTAGACCTCAGGGCCAATGGTTCTGGAGTTCTTAAGTTTCAATTTGATTCTGAAAAAGACCTACTAAAACTCAAAAAAGCCCTCATCGGTGAATAGGTTTACGGCTTTCTTGCTCGTATTCTTTTCTATATACTTCAGCTACGCTCAAGAACAAAACGAGCTGAGTTCGAGAGAAGAAAAAAGAATACAACGCGCAGAAAAACGGCTTGAACGTGCTAGAGACCCTTTAGCTGCTTCAAAGGCTACCTTTTATTCGGCCGCGTTTCCTGGACTTGGACAATTTTATAATCGACGTTATTGGAAGGTTCCACTAGCCTGGGCAGCAGTAGGCACCGGTGTTTTCGTTTACCAATTCAATCAAACCCAATACCTCAGGTACCGGGACGCCTTTAAATTGAGAAATGCGGGATTCACTACCGATGAATTTTACGACATCAATGGAGACGGTGTTGGTCCTGACGTCTCGAATAGCGCTTTAGAACAAGCTCAAAAGGGGTCACAGAGTCAGCGAGACTCTTCGATCTTAATCGCTATTGGCCTCTATCTTTTGAATGTGATTGATGCCAGCGTAGATGCGCATTTAAAGCCTTTTAATGTCAATGAAGACCTAAGTCTTCGATTGCAACCTGTGTTAGAGCCTTTAGCTGTTGGAGCGGGTACTGAAGCAGGACTTAAACTAAAAATTACATTATGAGCGCAATTGCTTTGTTGGGATACGGAAAGATGGGAAAACGCATTGAAACGCTTGCCCTCGAACGCAACCATCGTGTTGTACTTTGTACCAATGAAACCCCAGATCGCCTCCCTCCAGATACCGAGGTGATTATCAACTTTAGCACTCCTGACTCCGCCGTAGATTTAATACGCCTTGGATTGCAGCAAGGGATTCCGGTAGTAAGTGGTACCACGGGATGGTTAGAGCGTCTGTCAGAGATTGAAGCGCTAGCTACCGCTCAGCAAACAGCATTTCTCTACTCGAGTAATTTCAGTCTTGGCGTGAATCTATTCTTTGCACTTAACGACAAACTGGCATCACTCATGGCTCCTCATAAAGACTATGCGGTAAGTATGACTGAAATTCATCACACCCAAAAGCTCGATGCCCCGAGCGGAACAGCCCTATCATTGGCTACAGCTCATCTTGAGGCTCAAAATCTCAAAGGAATAAGTGATGTGCCTAAAGATAACCACCTTCATATCACTTCTTTGAGAGAGGGTGAGGTTCCAGGAACCCATATCGTGAACTACCAGAGTAACATAGATCAAATCAGTATTCGTCATGAAGCCTTTTCAAGGGACGGATTTGCTTTAGGCGCGATCATTGCAGCAGAATGGATCATCGGTAAAAAAGGTATTTTTACCCTTTCTGACGTTTTAAACCTTCACCCATGACAAGCTTTGAATGGATTGCGGTCTTAACCGCTTTTCACCTCGTGTACGGATTGCTCTTTATGCTCTTCTTCAAGAAAGAAGGGATTGCGCCGTATAAGGCCTTCATTCCTTTTTACAACAGCGTGCTCATGCTACGCGTTTTAGAGCGCCCGTGGTGGTGGGTAGTGTTATTTGTCCTTCCTATTATCAATTTGGTCATGTTTCCTGTGCTCTGGATTGACCTTTTATATGCCTATAAAAAGCCGAAACGAGCAGAACATCTATGGGTCATTTTAACGCTTGGACTCTATTTATTTACGCTTGGTGCTAATGCTTCGTCTAAAAGAGAGACTGATCGATTAAAACCCGAAAAAACAAAAACAGGAGAATGGGTGTCGTCTATTGTTTTCGCAGTAGTTGCTGCGACCATTGTGCATACCTATTTCATTCAACCCTACGCCATACCTACCCCTTCACTCGAGCGAACACTGCGTGTCGGTGACTTCTTATTGGTGAGTAAATTTCATTACGGAGCACGAATTCCCACGACTGCTATTGCAGCGCCAATGATGCACGATACGGTTCCTATCTTAAAAGTCAAATCGTATTTAAAGAAACCCCAGCTCCCTTACATGAGACTTCCTGGTTTCGCTTCGGTAGAAAAAAACGATTTGGTGGTTTTCAATTGGCCAGCAGATACCGTTAGACAATTTTTTGTCAAAGAGGCGGGAGTCGTTAAGCCCATCGATAAAAAGTCTAACTATGTAAAACGATGCGTTGGAACCCCAGGTGACACGCTTGAAATCATAGACGGTTTTGTCTATATCAATGGCGAATTGCTTGAGCTCGATCATCGCGCTCGTCCAATGTACAACCACAAGGTCTATGCTGCTTCAGGGGTATCCTCAAGACTTTTATCACAGGCAGATGCATCTGACTTCGTTAGAATATTTACGGCTACCTCCCTTTCACAGGAGCAATACAATGCTTTAATCCCTTTCTTGATGGGGGTGAATCAGAGAGAAGACCAAACCATTGAACTTTATACAGATGCAGAAGGAATTCCTATCCGTGTTTTACAAGAAGAGCGCATCGCATTAAAAGAAGTACTGAAGTCAGAGCAACTGGTAAACCTTCCACTCGACAAGGTCGAATGGCTTCAATCCCAAGAGCGTATTGATAGCGTAGTAATGGATGTCTCACCGAAAGGGGTTCCCGGGTATGCTATATTTCCGAATCACCCGAATTATACCTGGAATGAAGACAATTTCGGCCCTATTTACTTACCCCAATCAGGGGATATTGTTTCACTGGATATAGAAACACTACCCCTCTACAAACGCATTATTGAGGTTTATGAGAAACGCGACTTAAAGGTCGAAAACGAACAGATATTTATTGACGGCAGTGCAGCCGATTCGTATCAGTTTGAAAAGAATTATTACTGGATGATGGGCGACAATCGCGATCACTCAGAAGACAGTAGAAGTTGGGGATATGTTCCTGAAGATCACATCTTAGGAAAACCTGTATTCTTATGGATGAGCTGGGACAATTTTAACAAGGGTATCACAAAGATGAAGCCCCGGTGGGAACGATTTTTCACGACAGTCCAAGGCCCAGGAGAACCTCAATCTTATCTCAGCATATTCCTTATTGGATTGGCAGGGTATTTCGTATATCGCTTTTGGCGTAAACGCAAAAAAGGATAATGCAGGATATTCTTCTTCATCCCACTTATTTTGGAACATTAACCCAAATGGCCCTCTGTGTACAATATCCTGAGGCGATCGTATGGGAAATCCATGACAATTACCAAAAGCAAACCTTTCGGAATCGTTGTTATATAGCCACCAATCAAGGGAGTTTATTGCTCAGTATACCCATACAACATTCTCAGGGTGCTCGTCAGCGAACCAAAGAGGTGCTTTCTGAATCGAGTGAAAAGTGGAATGAATTGCATTGGAAGTCTATAGTGACCGCCTACCGCTCCTCTCCTTTTTTTGAGTTCTACGAAGACGATCTTTATCCTTTTTTTGAGCATGGACAGGTTGAACTTTTAGAACACTGCAAAAAGAGTATAAGCTTTATACTAAAAGTACTTCAGTTACCTAATGAGCTCAGAACCACGAGTAGTTATGAAGTAAGCCCGAACGAAAACACAATAGACCTAAGAGAGTTGGTAAATGCAAAATCCAAAAGTAAGATTGCATTGACGCCTTATCCTCAGGTATTTGATACGGTGTGCGGATTTGTGGAAGGTGTTTCTCCATTAGACCTACTCTTTAATGTAGGACCAAAAGAGACAAGAAGTTATTTAGAGCAAATTGATCTTAGCGTCCTTTTTTAAAAAGGTACTCTTTCTCTTCAGCGCTTAAACTATCATATCCAGAAGCACTAATCTTGTCTAAGATAGCGTCTATGCGTTCTTGATCCGAAGGCTGTTTCGTAGCACTTGATTGCTTAGAGCGACTCTTATAAACTTTAAAAGCACCTTTACCCGACCCGCTATTCGAAACATTTAATCGAAGTAAACGTCCAACAAAACGCTGAAATCCGCCTGCTACCTCTACACCGTTTAACAATTGTCGGGCAGAGAAATAACCAATCGCAGCACCGGTTAAATGAGCTATGCGGCCACCAAAATTCACCCCAGAAGAAAGCTGCAGTAAATCAATGACTACAAAAAAGGCGCCTAGATGCCATAACTTCAATCGAAAGAATAACAATTGAACCGGCTGATTAGGGCTATAAGTGGCCATGAATATAAGAACAGCCATCACCCCGGCCGATGATCCGACCATAGCCGATGGAATCACACTCAACGACGGTACTAAAGAGTATAGCATCACATAAACAACACCAGCTGAGACACCCCCTAATAAGAACAAACTAAATAAGCGTTCAAAGTCGAAGAAATTGAGAAAGAACTGTCCGGCATAGTAGAGCCATAACATATTGAAAACCAAATGCCAGAGGTCGTGATGTAAAAAAAGGTAAGTGAACAGCGACCAAGGACGAAAAAGCAGGTCTGTGACCGAAGAAGAGAGCTCAAAAAAAGAATAAAGCGATACTCCTAATAGATTGAGTAGTCCAAAGAGTAGAAATACCCCTACCTGAATCGCGATTAAACGCTCAAGTCTTCCTAGCATGGCCCATTGATATCCGAGTCTGCTCATCTAATCCCAGCGATTGTTGTTAAAAGAATTTCGTTTCCAATACCACATCATAATGAAGCCTAGCAAGGCGCCTCCAATGTGTGCAAAGTGGGCTACACCCGTATTTTGATTCGTAATTCCAAAATAAAGATCGCCCAGCACAATCAGGGGTACAAAATACTTAGCCTTAATCGGAAATGGAAAAAAGAGCAGCATTAATCGGGCCTCAGAATACATAAAAGCAAAGGCCACAAGCACTCCATACACCGCTCCTGAGGCACCCACGGCAGGGGTATAGAATGCACCCTGTAGCTGTTGCGCCACTTCTATTGGAACGTACTGTGCGAGATAAGACAGATTAAGCGCTTTTCCACTGCTCAACACCTCCATGAGATCAAATCGCGAAACTCCTGCTGCAACCAATTGATCCAACGCATCATTAAAATAGTAGTAATTGACCCCTGTATGCAGCAAGGCGGCTCCGAGCCCCGCCGAAAAATAAAAGAATAAGAATTTGTCACGCCCCCATACACGCTCTAAAGGTGATCCAAAAGCTACCAAGGCGTACATGTTGAACAAAATGTGAGCGAATCCACCATGCATAAACATATGACTCACAAATTGCCAATAGCCGAAGTTTGGGTTCTCCATAAACCATAGCGAAAGAAGCCCATACATAAGATCGCCCTGAGTCAGTGTAGCAACGAAAATGAGTATGTTCGCAATCAGAATTCCTTTGACGGCGTCTGGTAGTTGCTGAAACATAATTAGTGTAGTTTTTGAATGATATCTCCCACAGGTATACTCACAAAGATACGCTTGTTCGACGGAGATATATAGGGCTCCTTACAACGCGCCAATTCTTCCAAAAGATGAGTCATTGCTTCTTGATTGAGGGACACCCCCTTTTTAATGGCGCTATGTTTCGCGAGTACTTGAGCGACTAGGTCTGCCGTTGAAAGAGCAACTTTCTCCTCAGCAAGCTGAGTTTCTTCAATAAAATGTTTAAAAACCTTTGATGCCTCGTTTACCGGAAAGAATTCGGGAACGCCTTTAAGCACGACTTCACGCTCTTGTAGCTCATAATCAAATCCCAAATCGATCAATGTGGTTCCTATTTCGTTTAGCAGTTCTACTTCATGAGCATCAAGCGATACTACTTCTGGGAACAAGAGCTGCTGTGATCCCGCTTGATCTACCGTCATCTTTTTCAATAAAGACTCGTACAGAATGCGATGGTGCGCTCGATATTGGTCTACCACAAGAAGTTTCTCTCCTTGAGGAACTACGATAAATTTTAGGTCCCACTGTATCGGAACAATGCCATCGAGTTGCAATAACGCTTCTTGGTGGTCTATTTGCGGTGTCAAACGAATCTGTTCGGCTTCGGTCTCAATGTATACCTCACTAAAATCAGTGGTTTTGACTGCCTCATTCTGAAAAGGGTTGAATGACGAAGAAACACTGATCTTAGGAAATTTAGCCTCAGAAATAGATTGTTTGTAACTTGGAGTAAGTGACGGATTTAAATCAAAATCAATGGGAGCATTGATCTGGTAACGTCCGATACTATGACGAATCGCCGCACGTAACACCGAAAATACATGGTATTCGTCATCAATCTTAATCTCAGTCTTCGTGGGATGAATGTTGACATCAATGGCTGACTTGTCGATTTCAATTTCTATGAAATACCCCGGATGGTATCCTGAGAGCAGTAACCCCTCAAAGGCTTCAAGCACCGCACGATGCAAGTATGGACTGCGCACAAAACGCTTGTTAACAAAGAAAAATTGCTCGCCTCTGGTTTTACGGGCATGCTCTGGTTTTAAGATGAAACCAGACACTACGAAACGTTCGGTTTTTTCTTCAATCGGAACGAGGCGCTCCGCATACTTCGTTCCAAACAGATGTACAATTCTTTGTCGCCTTGTACTCCTCGGAAGATCGTATACAACTGCATCATTGTGGTGGCATTGAAAGTGAACCTCTTCGTGTAAAAGCGCCACCCTTTGAAATTCATCCAAACAGTGCTTTAGTTCAACAGACTCTGACTTCAAGAAATTTTTTCTTGCAGGAATACTGTAAAACAGATGATTTACACTCACTGAAGTCCCCTTTGAAAAAGCCGTTTCCTCGATCCCCTCACTCTTTCCACCTTTGAACTTAATTTGAAAGGCAGTTGCAACACCCTCTCTCTTAGACACCATATGGACGTCGGCCACAGCTGCAATACTTGCAAGTGCCTCTCCTCTAAAACCCTTTGTACTCAGATTAAAAAGATCGTCTGCAGAACGAAGCTTTGAAGTAGCATGGCGTTCGAAAGCTAAAGCCAATTCATCAGGGTCTATTCCTGAACCATTGTCAAGCACTGAAACAAGTGCTATTCCTCCGGCTTTGAGTCGAAGTTCAATACGATCAGCTCCTGAATCGATGGCATTTTCGAGTAGCTCTTTGACGATTGAAGCCGGGCGCTGAACAACTTCACCAGCTGCGATTTGATTGGCAATATTGTCAGGAAGTTTTTGAATTTCAGCCATTGCTTGAGAAGAATATCCCGAAATCAAACCCCATTATCCAAAAGAAAATAAAGAATAAAATTGCCGCAATGAGAAGTACTCTTCGATTCGATTCACGCGAAGTTTTTTTGTCGCCAAGATCTTCAAGCGCCCATAGAAGTTTGTTTTTTAACCCCCTGGTTTGTTGAGCAGTAGAACGAAAGGAATCAAAGCGGTGCGTCATTTTGTAAGGAGACTCTTTACCCTTATAATACCGCGGTTGGTATTCAAATTTCTTGTTGGATTTCATTCTTAGAAAAGCCATGATTAAAGATAAGAAACTCCTAAGAGGAATCCGTGAAAGGGAAGGACAAAGTCTAAATAAGACTCATTTTAAGGGCGGCCAGAGCGGCTTCATCGCCCTTATTTCCGAGGCTGCCTCCACTTCTAGCCCTAGACTGTTCTATGGTGTCATCCGTTAAGACACAAAAGATTACCGGGATCTCACCTCTTAGGTTCAAAGCCGTAACACCATCGGTAACTGAGTTACACACATAGTCAAAATGCGCCGTTTCTCCCCTTATCACACAACCAATAACGACAATCGCATCGTAAGCCTTTGTATCGAAATGCTTTGCAGCCGCATACACTAGTTCGACTGCCCCAGGTACTTGAATTTGGCTAATACCTGAAGCATTAACGCCTTGGTCAAGAAGGGTGTCAATACAACCCTTAGTTAAATTATCGGTGATTTCTTTGTTCCACTCAGCAGTAATAACAAGGATGCGTTTCGCACTTAAATCTTCACCTTTAAGATGATGGTATTGTTCTTTAATGTTACGCTGGTGGGTGGCCATAACCTATTTTGAGGCCAATCCGATTAATCCATCAATATTCACACTCTCAGGACTGTCCGGAAAACGCTCTTTCAACGCTTCAGCAAAAGATTTAGCTTTTGAAAAGTCATTGGTTTGGTAAGCCAATAAAGCGGCCTTCTTTAAATAGATAGGCGTAGAAAATTCATTGTCTGCGTGAGCGATAGCCGCCTGGTACGATGCCATGGCCTTGTCATAAGACTCAAGCTCGGCATAAGCATCACCTAAAGCACCTTTGGCTAATGCTCCTAAAAGATCATCAGAAGCAGAAAACTCATTCAAATAAGCAATTGCGTCTTGATATTGATTCAAATGCAGATACGCCATTCCTGCTCCGTAATAAGCGATATCAGCAGCCTTAGTATTTGAATACACTGAGGTGATATCTAAGAATCCGTATTTTCCTTCAGCCCCATTTAAGGCAAGGTTTAAAAGAGAGTCTTTTGCGGCACCAGGTTCAAGGGCTTGTTCTAAATAGCGCTGAGGGTAATACAATTCGTTCGATGCTTCTTTCTCTTTGGGCGCCTGAATAAATTCTGCATATCCGAAGAATCCAAGAGCTATGACTGCTAAGGCAATAATACCCCCTAGAATAGGACGCTGATTTTTTGAAAACCAAGCCTCTGTCTTAGAAGCCCCAGAATCTAAAGCTGAAAATACCTCAGCGGTTTGGCTATCTTGAACTTGTGCTTCTGAAGCAACTTCATCTTGCTTTGATTTCTTGTATCCTCTGCGTTTATAACTGGCCATTTGAATTGCGTTTTGATGCGCAAAAATAGAATTTTTATCTGAATCGTTCGCTTCAGATACAATGCTTAATTTTACGCGATTCACTACCTGCAATGCACCTAAAACGATTAGAACTTATTAATTACAAAAACATCGAAATCGGTAAATACGATCTCGATTATACGATTAACTGTTTTGTAGGGCCCAACGGCATCGGAAAGACAACTTTAATCGACAGTATCTATCACCTTGCATTTGCCAAAGGCTATTTCAATCCCATAAGCACTCAAAACATCAAACACGGTGAAGATTTCTTCACCCTAGAAGGCTTGTTTGATCGGAACGGAGCAGAACAACAGATCTATATCGGTTTCAAAAAAGGAAATAAAAAAACAGTAAAACGCAACGGAAAGATCTACGAACGTATCACCGATCATATAGGACTTATCCCTATGGTCATCATTTCACCGACTGACCGAGACCTTATTTTAGAAGGCAGCGAGGTGCGCCGAAAGTTCATGGATAGTATTCTTTCGCAGCTTTACCCCGATTACCTAGAGGCCCTGCTCAATTACCAGAGAATCCTCTCCCAACGCAATGCCCTTCTTAAGTATTTTTCGAGCAATCACACTTTTGATGATGCCACGCTTACGGTTTACGACGAGCAATTAGTCGGACCAGCCCAACTAATACACGAAAAACGAACAGCGTTCATTTCGAAATTCAGCACCTTTTTTGAAGCTCAATACAGGGCCATCTGTCCACAACCCAATGAGGTTGTTTCTGTGCAGTACCAATCCGCATTGAACGCTCAAGGTTTGGATGTACTCTTGCGCGATTCTCGAGCAAAAGACCGCATGGCGCAATACACGACAGAAGGGATTCACAAAGACGATCTTTTGTTTCACTTGAATGACCATCCCGTAAAGCGTTTCGGGAGTCAAGGTCAGCAGAAAACCTTTCTGATTGCCCTAAAATTTGCCCAGTATGATTTTTTGAAAGAGCGCAGTGGTGAAAAGCCGATTGTGCTTTTAGACGATATCTTCGACAAATTAGACGACCAACGCGTCGAACGCCTGGTAGCATTGGTAAAAAATGGTTCCTTTGGACAGCTCTTTATTAGTGACACGAACAAAGAACGGACCGAAAGTGTAGTAAAGCGCACCGAACAGTCCTACCAAATGATTGAGTTAGATTATGCGTAAAGACGAAGAACAATCCATTGCAGATGTGCTCAAGCAGTTTATTGCTACCAACAAGCTAGAAAAGGGTTTAGTTGAAGCAGAGGTCATACGTCTTTGGCCAGAGGTGATGGGTTCAGGAGTTGCGCATTACACCAACCGAGTCACCTTAAAAGGAAAAGCGCTTCACGTTTACCTCAGTTCATCTGTGCTTCGAGAAGAGCTTAGTTATGGGCGCAAAAAAATAATCGCCATGCTCAACGAGGCGTTGGATGGCGACTATATTGAAACGGTACAGTTATACTGATTAAAACTGCTCCCTACCTGAAAAATGGAATGCAGCTTCTATTTCTGCGTTTTCATCACTGTCAGATCCGTGTACTGCATTTTCTCCTATTGAAGTAGCGTACATTTTTCGAATCGTTCCTTCAGCAGCTTCAGCAGGATTGGTTGCCCCAATAAGCATTCTGAAGTCGTCAACAGCATTTTCTTTCTCTAAAATCGCAGCCACGATCGGACCGCTGCTCATGAAAGAAACTAGTTCTGGAAAGAAAGGACGTTCTTTGTGAACCGCATAGAAAAGTGAGGCATCGCGCTCACTCATCTGCGTAAGTTTCATAGCTACTATTTTGAATCCAGAGCTTGTAATGCGCTCTAGAATAGCTCCAATATGCTGGTTTTTAACCGCATCTGGTTTAATCATTGTAAAAGTTCGGGTACCCGACATAGTGCTTAATTTTTGTGCAAAAGTACGGCGATTTTAGAATTCTACTTCTAAAGATTCCAAAACCTCTCTTTGGTCTCCCACAATGTAAGCCTGGACCACCTTTGCTTCGAAGTCAATATCCAGTATACCAAAACTCGTAGTAGAGACAACCTCTTTAACGCGGTAGGCATTAGGCTCACCAGAAAATCCAGTGTACGAATGTGTTAAGCCACTCGATGTAAAATCTAAAAGCGGAAAGTCTCTCTTGGTATCCGGGTCTAACAGTGAAAACTCAGAGATGTGTCGGTCACCCGAGAGGATGACCACTGGGACGGGCGAACTATTAATAAGTTCAAGTAAGCGATCGCGCTCGTGCGGAAGGTTATTCCATTTTTCAAAGCCGTGCTCGGCTGACAAGACTTGAATACTTGAATTGATCACAATGAGATCGTCTTTGCTGTTCTGAATCTCATTGATTAACCAGCTCCATTGAGCCTCTCCTAGCATCGTACCCTCTCCATAGGTGCCAGGCTGATACCGCATATCCCCTTCGCCCTCTGTAAGTGCCGACCTAAAATAGCGCGTGTCGAGATGAAGAATAGCTACAGTATGAGACCCATACGCCAGCTCCTGTTTGTGGTACACCCCTGGGTGGCTTCTCACCGGATGATCTTCTGGAATCTTTAAAAAACGAAGTAAAGCCTCTTTGCTCTCATCTTTTATTTCAAAGGTGGCACCTCCGTCATTTAATCCGTAATCGTGATCGTCCCAGGTCCCTGAAATAGGTACTTCAGACGCTAATTTGGCATAAGCAGGTAGTTGCGCTAATTCACTGTAGTAAGATTCAATTTTATCCACCTGATCGGTATCGGCATAGATAATATCCCCGCCCCAAACGAAAACCTGAGGGTTGGCATTATAGATATCGTCCCAGAGCGCATTTGGTTCTAGATGGTTGTTACAAGATCCAAAGCTGATCCTAAACACATTTTCGGCTTGCGGAAGTACGCTTAATACGGGCTCTTTATTGGAGCTGTTACATCCGGATACACCTGCAACAACTAAGAGCATTAAACAGACCTTTCTTAATTGAATTTTCATAATCATTCGCTTTATTTAAGCTGCTCAAATTACAAGAGCAGACTCAAATTAATTGTATCTTCGAAGTTATGAGTTTATTACCCTTAAGGGAACTTCAAAATGCCTTAAATACGCCCAAAAAAGCAGTGGTGATCCCCCATAAAAATCCAGATGGTGACGCCTTGGGCTCGTGCCTTGCCTTGCAGCACTTTCTGAATACCCAACAGCACGAATGCACAGTGGTATCGCCAAACGATTTTCCGGATTTCTTAAAGTGGCTTCCGGGAGCTGATCACATAGTTATTGCAGAATCAAACCTCGATCATGCCTCTTCACTTATCCGTTCAGCAGATGTGGTATTTACCTTAGATTTTAACGATTTGTCACGTGCAGGCCTACTAGAAGGTGCATTGACCGAATGCGAAGGCGAAATGATAATGATAGATCACCATATCGATCCTAAAAATTATGCCAAGGTTACGTACAGCGACACCTCTATGAGCTCGACCTGCGAGATGGTATTCAATGTGATTACACAGTTAGGGAGTAAAGAAGCGTTAACCCCGGCAATAAGCAGTTGCCTCTATACCGGAATCATGACTGATACGGGTTCTTTCAAATACCCCTCTGCTACAGCAACTACCTTGCGCGTTGCCGCTGATTTAGTAGATCATGGCGCCGATAAAACATCCATCGCACAAGCCTTATACGACCAAGGTCACCTCAGTCGTTTCAAATTGATGGGGCGAGCCATTGAAAGTTTAGAGGTCATTGCGTCACATGCTACTGCATTGATGTATATCACTGAGAAAGACAAATCAGATTGCCACTTTAAAAAAGGCGACACAGAAGGTTTCGTAAACATGGGACTGCAACTGAAAGGCATTTGCTTCTCAGTGATCTTTATAGAAAATGCTGAAGACCAAATGATCAAAATATCATTTAGATCTTCGGGTGACTTCGACGTCAACACCTTTGCACGAAAGCATTTCAATGGAGGCGGACACAAAAATGCTGCTGGAGGTCGCAGCGAGCAATCATTATCAGAAACATTAGCGTATTTTAGATCCTTATTACCTGATTATTTATCCACTTTAAAATCTCATCAATGAATTTAAACTTCCGAAAACTTGGACTCTTAGTAGCTCTAGGAACCTTAATACTATCCTGCTCTCAGTACAGTGACCTAGAAAATGGAATCTACGCGGTCATGGATACCAGCAAAGGCGAAATGATTTTAGAGCTGCATGCGGATAAAACTCCTGTTACAGTAGCCAACTTTGTTTCTTTGGCAGAGGGTAATAGCAAATACGTTAGCGACAATTACGCCAACCAGCCGTATTACAATAACACCATATTTCACAGGGTCATTAAAGACTTTATGATACAAGGAGGAGATCCGACAGGTACCGGTCAAGGAGGACCCGGGTATCGCTTTAAGGACGAATTTGACGAAAGCCTAACCCACAGCGGAAAAGGAATCCTTTCTATGGCGAACTCAGGACCCTACACCAACGGAAGTCAATTTTTTATTACTCACAAAGAGACTCCTTGGCTTGACCAAAGACACACCGTTTTCGGTAGATTAATTAAAGGGGAGGCCGTTTTAGATTCAATTGCTACTGCCAGCACAGATCCAACGGACAAACCCCTCGACAGTATTGTTTTGCAATCCGTAGCCATTGTTCGCGTAGGTAACGAGGCAAAATCATTTGACGCCAATGAAATTTTAGACGATTACTTTGGGGCAATAGAAGCCGAGAAAGAGGCATATGCTAAATTTAGAGAAGAGCGCGCTTTAACCATTAAAATGACTTTCGAGTCTGACGATGTCATCACCACGGATAGCGGGTTGCAATATACCGTTCTCGAGACTCCTACAGGCGGAAAGCCAGATTCAGGAGCCCAAATTGGATTAAACTATGCCGGTTGGTTGGTTGACGGTCAACTTTTCGACACCAATATTGCCGGAATCGCTGAAAAAGATCAAAATTTTGAACAAATCAATGCAATGCATCGCGGTCAGTTCATGCCTCTCATGATGACGGTAGATCCAAGTGCTCCGATGATCGCTGGCTTTAAAGAAGCCGTCTTTAATATGTCTTACGGAGAGAAGAGACTCATCAAGATACCTTCAGAGCTTGCCTATGGATCTCAAGGTGCCGGAGGAGTTATTCCACCAGACGCTGATCTTATTTTTCAGCTTGAATTAATTGATCCAACACAAAATGAAGAATAAATCTTTACTTATGAAAAAAGCCTTTGTTTTAGCAGCTCTTTTCTTTTCTTGGGCTGCCTTTTCTCAAGACTATTTTCCTGTAAGTGAAGGGGTTAAATCTGTTAACTCCAATTATCATGCGCTTACAGGAGCCACCATTCAGGTAGACCCTGACACCCAATACACAAACGCCACCTTATTGATTCAAAACGGAAAAGTGGTCGCGGTCGGAAAAAACGTTAAGCTACCCCCGAACACGGTGATTGAAGATGCAAGTGGGCTTTTTATCTACCCCTCGTTCATCGATGCCTTTAGCACCTTTGGCGTAAACAAGCCCAAAAGTTTATCCTCTAACGGAAGATCTCCACAGTACGAGCCTACGCGTGAAGGGTTTTATTGGAACGATCACATCAGACCAGAAGTTCAAGCTGTTGATCATTTCTCTTATTCTGAAAGGGATGCAAAACAACTTAGAGATGCCGGTATTGGTGTGGTCAATACGCATCATGCCGATGGTATTGCTCGAGGTACTGGACTAACGGTTCTTTTGGATGACGAAGGATCTTTAGCGCAACGAATTCTCGATACGCAATCGAGTAGTTTCTTTTCGTTTCAAAAAAGTGTTCAATCAAGACAATCGTATCCCTCATCTCTTATGGGAGCAATGGCCTTGCTACGACAGGTAAATCACGATCTAAAATGGTACCAGTCCGGTGCATCAGAAACTAGAGATCGAGCGCTTGAAGCCCTAATAGCACAAAAAAATCTACCACAATTTTTTGAAGCAGGAGGCAACGGTAATGTAGTGAGAGCTCTTAAAATTGCTGATCAATTTGGGCTGAATATGGCCGCTGTCGGAGGAGGAGATGAATACGAATATATCAGAGAATTAAAGGCTCTTGGAGGAACGGTTATTGTTCCGGTAAATTATCCAGACGCATACGATGTATCAGATCCTTATTTAGCCGAGTACATTAGCATTCGAGATATGAGACATTGGCATAATGCCCCCGCCAATGCAAGTATCCTAGAGCAAAATAACATCTCTTTTGCCTTCACCTCTCATGGATTAAAATCGCCCAAGGATTTAATCAACAACGTTTCTAAGGCTATTGAAAGAGGTCTTTCAGAACGCACAGCCTTGGCTGCGTTGACGACAGTTCCGGCTTCTTTACTCGGAAAACAAGCCATCCTTGGTGCGCTTAAACCCAACATGCAAGCTAATTTCGTCCTTAGCTCCGCCCCTATTTTTGATAAAGAGGCCACACTCTACGAACACTGGGTAGGAGGACACAAACACATTTTAGAAAACCGTAACACTCCAGACATTCGCGGATCTTATGAAATGGAGTTTAGTGGCACAACTTACAGTCTTGAGTTTGGAGGAAAGTTGACCAAGCCCACCTTAAAAGCAAGTCACGAAGAGGAAAAACTGAACACCAAGGTTTCGTATGCAGACGGTCAACTGCAGTTTTCAATCCATAATGAAGAAGGAACGCTATTGCGCTTCTCAGGAGTCTTAAACGGAGAAGTACTGAGCGGAAAATTGCTTGACACCTCAGGTGGAAGTCGTGAATTGGCACTTACAAGAAGTGCCGCATACACTCCAAAAGAGAAAAAGGAATCTACGTCTTCATCTCCTGAGTTCTACATGAAGTATCCGAACGTTGGTCATGGATATGAAGCCCTTCCTGAAGCTCAAGAGATACTCTTCAAAAACGCTACGGTTTGGACAGGAGAAGAAATCTTGGAAAACACAGATGTTCATATTAGAGATCAAAAAATCTTCAGAATTGGACAAAACCTCGAGGCTAAAAAGGCTCAAATCATCGACGCCACCGGAAAACACCTCACAGCAGGTATTATTGATGAACACACTCACATCGGTGCGCTTTCGGTGAATGAATCAGGGCATAACTCTTCCGCCGAAGTACGTATGGCGGATGTTGTAGATCCTAAGGACTTAGATCTTTACCGCAACTTGGCAGGAGGAGTCACTACTGCTCAGTTGCTTCATGGATCAGCCAATCCTATCGGAGGGCAATCGGCACTTCTACGCCTAAAATGGGGAGAGACGGCTGACAATCTACTCTTTGAAGGCGCTGACGGCTTTATCAAATTTGCTTTAGGAGAAAATGTGAAGCAATCCAACTGGCAATCGTTCAGCAGATTCCCGCAAACCAGAATGGGAGTTGAACAGGTATTTGTTGATTATTTCACAAGAGCTAAGGAATATCAAAAACTCAAAGCATCTAAACAAGCTTATCGCTATGATGAAGAGCTTGAAACGCTAGTTGAAATCCTTGAATCAAAACGCTTTATCACTAGTCATTCTTATGTTCAGAGTGAGATTAATATGTTGATGAAAGTAGCAGAGCAATTCGATTTCAGAATCAACACCTTCACTCACATCCTTGAGGGATACAAAGTCGCTGATAAAATGGCCGCCCATGGTGTTGGCGGATCAACCTTCAGTGATTGGTGGGCCTATAAGTATGAAGTGAAGGATGCTATTCCGTATAACGCAGCTATCATGGCCAATGCAGGTGTTACTGTAGCCATAAACAGTGACGACGCAGAAATGTCAAGAAGACTAAATCAAGAAGCGGCTAAGACCATGAAATACGGTGGCATGAGCGAACTTGAAGCCTGGAAAACAGTAACGCTTAACCCAGCAAAGCTCTTACATATCGACGATAAGGTTGGGAGCATTGCGATAGGTAAAGATGCGGATGTTGTGCTCTGGTCTGGACACCCTATGTCGGTGTATTCTAAAGCTGAAAAAACGCTCATTCAAGGTGCCGTATATTTTGACATAGAGAAAGACAAAGCATTGAGAGAAACTATCGCTAAAGAGCGTATGTATTTGACCAAACTCATGCTAGATGTCAAAGCATCTGGAGGAGCCACTATTGCTCCCGTCCAAAACAAAAAAGAACGCTTTACGTGTGACACCTTATAATCTATAGACTATGAAACACATCTATACATTTATTCTATCCGTATTGAGTGTTGCGCTTTACGCGCAGCAAACTCCTGCTCCGCCGCAATCTGAAGCCATAGCCCTTGAAGGTGCAACGATTCATGTGGGTGACGGTTCAATCATCGAAAATGGTTTAATCGTATTCGAAAACGGAATCATAACCCATGTCGGAGAAGCCTCCGCTAAAATTGCACGACCAGAAACGGTTGTTCAAGTTGCCGGAAAACATATCTATCCTGGATTTATCGTTCCCACCAAGAGCTTAGGGCTTGTTGAAATCAATGCCGTCAGAGCCTCTGACGATACAGATGAGATCGGAGACATGATTCCTCACGTAAGAAGCCTCATTGCCTATAACGCAGAATCACAAGTAGTAGAATCCCTTAGGCAAAACGGTATTTTATTAGGGCAGATTACCCCTCAAGGAGGTAGAATATCTGGAACTTCGTCTATTGTTCAGTTTGACGCCTGGAACTGGGAGGATGCCGCTATTCAAACCGATGACGCGATACACCTTACCTGGCCGTCTGCATTTCGCAATGGAAGATGGTGGGCCGGAGAACCAAGAGGTATCCGTGCAAACAACAACTATGGCGAACAAGTCAATGAGGTATTAGCGTTTTTGAAACAAGCCAAAACCTATCTCGCAGGAAGTCAATCGCCAGTAAATCTTCCATATAAGGCTACCGCAGGAATCTTTAATCAAACGCAGCGTCTCTTTGTATATGCAGACGGCGAGCGTGAAATTCGAGACGCTGTAACCAAACTGAAAGAATTGGGTATTTCTCAAATCGTACTGGTTGGTGGCTATCAAGCTGAAAATGTCTCAGATTTTTTACTCGAACACGAGATTCCAATTCTCGTACACAATGGTCATGAGATTCCTGAATTAGAAGATGATGCTTATGATTACGTCTATGGATTGGCTGCACGACTTTACCAGAAAGGGCATCTTGTAGGTATACAGAATGCTTCTAAAAGCAATTTCCAAGTCCGTAACCTACCCTTCTATGCAGGCCATAGCGCCCAATATGGAATTGACAAAGAAGATGCACTTCAGTTGATTACCCTAAACACGGCAAAGATATTAGGGATTGCCGATCGCTATGGTTCTTTAGAGGCCGGAAAAAGTGCCACCTTATTTGTTTCTGAAGGAGACGCTCTAGATATGCGAGGCAATCAATTAACCCATGCCTTTATTGACGGAAGAGGGATATCCTTAGAAACCCATCAAACGAAACTCTGGAAGCGTTACAGCGAAAAATACGCGAATCAGAACTAAATAACACGAGCCCTATTTTAGGGCTCGTTTTCTTATGACCCTTCTCAGCAGCACATCAAATAAACACGTCAAGGATTTTAAAGCGCTTCAAGAAAAAAGTCGCTTTAGAAAATCTGAACTGAGGTTTACGGTAGAAGGCGTTCGTGAGATGTCCATTGCCCTAAAGGCAGGGTACCATTTAGAGAAGCTCTTCGTACAGCCAGAACTAAACGACCTAAGCTCCATAGAATTCCCTAAAGCCTATCCATACGAACATTTTGAGGTAGAACCTAAGGTTTATCAACACATGGCATATCGCGCGTCAACAGAGGGTATTGTGGGGGTGTTCAAACAGAAAAAACACGATCCGCAGCACGTCGCTATAACTTCTGATAAAAACTTGTTGGTTCTCGTCCTTGAGAATATTGAGAAGCCCGGAAACCTTGGAGCTATATTCAGAACTGCAGATGCGGCAAAGGTTGATATGGTATGCCTTGCTAATTGCAGTACTGACTTGTACAATCCGAACTGTATTCGATCTAGTTTAGGATGCTGTCTCAGCGTCCCAAGTATTGCAGGGAGCAATGAAGAAATTCGCGAGTGGCTCCACGCACATAATGTCCGCTCCTATGCCGCCACTTTGCAAAACAGCAACCCCTACTTTCAAGAGGATTTTAAAACGTCCACCGCCTTTGTTATGGGATCAGAGGCTAATGGTTTGAGCTCCTTTTGGAGAGACGAAAGCTCCGCTTCAATCGTTATTCCGATGCAGGGGCTTATTGACTCTATGAACGTATCTGTTGCTACCGCTATTTTAACCTTTGAGGCCCTTCGTCAACGGAATGCGCGATAGAATCAGATAGTTTGTATCTTTAATTTATGCTATCAGAAGCGCAAATAGAGCAAGAAAACAAGGAAATTGTTTCTCGATACAAAGACCTTTTACGCACCAGTTATCAGACGCTGAGTGAAGAAGATAAGGCTCAGATTCGACTTGCCTTTGAAGTCGCTGTCGATGCGCATAAAGACCAAAGAAGAAAGTCCGGAGAAGCCTATGTCTTTCATCCTATTGCCGTGGCTCAAATTGTTGCAGAAGAGATTGGGCTCGACGCAACCTCAATTATGGCGGCCTTACTTCACGATGTGGTCGAAGATAGCCATTACACCCTTGATTATATAGAAGAGCAATTTGGACCGACAGTCGCCCGAATTGTAGACGGGCTTACAAAAATTGCAGGGCTAAAGAAAGACGCCAATAACGTCAGTCTTCAAGCGGAGAACTTCAGAAAGATGCTCCTTACGTTGAACGACGACGTACGCGTGATTTTGATCAAAATAGCGGATCGTTATCACAACATGCTTACGCTCGGATCTATGCGCCCTGACAAGCGTGTCAAGATCGCATCTGAAACGCTATACATCTACGCGCCCTTGGCCCACCGCGTAGGACTTTACAATATCAAAAACACTTTAGAAGACCTCGCCCTAAAATACATCGAACCCGAAGTCTACTCCTCTATAGAACAAAATATTGCAGACTCTTCTGACAACAATGAGCAATACATTGAACATTTTAAATCGTTCGTAAAAGACGCGCTAGATAGAGAAAAAATCAAGTTTCAGATCAAGGGTCGGATGAAATCTATCAGCAGTATTCATAAAAAAATGCTTCGTCAGAATGTCTCTTTTGATGAGATCTACGACAAGTTTGCTGTTCGCATCATCTACAAGGCAAAACCTGAAGAAGAAAAATTCTTAGCCTGGAAGATTTATTCGATAATCACAGATTATTTCACACCTAATCCCGTAAGGCTAAGAGACTGGATCACTTCTCCGAAAAGCACCGGCTACGAAGCCTTACACATCACTGTCATGGGACCCGATCGTAAATGGGTAGAGGTTCAGATCCGTTCGGAACGCATGCACGAAATCGCTGAAAAAGGCTATGCGGCACATTATAAGTACAAACACGGAGAACAGAAAGAAGTAGGTATAGAGACGTGGTTAAATCGCCTGCAAGACGCCCTTGAAAGTTCGAATGGGAATGCTGTTGATTTTGTTGAAGAGTTCAAACTAAATCTTTACGCGAAAGAAATATTCGTCTTCACCCCTATGGGTGACCTCATCTCGCTCCCCAAAGGAGCCACTCCTTTAGACTTCGCTTTTCATGTTCATACCGAGGTAGGACTAAAAACAAGGGGGGCTCGCGTCAACGGTAAACTCGTGCCGCTGAGTTCTGTACTGAAAAGTGGTGACCAGGTTGAGATCATTACATCAGAGAATGCCAAACCCACCTCGAACTGGCTAGATTATTGCCACACGGGGAAGGCGCTTTCGAAAATACGTTCGAGCCTCAATGCAGAGAAAAAGTCTATAGCAGACGAAGGGCGTGAGGTATTGCGCAGAAAATTGAGAACACTCAAGATTAAGTTTAGTGAAGACACTGTTAATAAACTGGTAAATCATTTCAAGTTAAAAACCTCTCAAGACCTCTTTTATCGCATCGGTAGCGGATCGATAACAAACAGCATGATCAAATCGTTCGCTTCAAGCTATAACAACACTTTGATCAGTTTTTTTACCAGTCGTATTCGTAAGTCACCTAAAGAAAAGTCCGAGGATTTTATTGACGATCAACAGTTGTCACAGCAATTTGACATGCTGGTCTTTGGCGAAGAAGAAGAGCGGCTTAATTACACCTTAGCCAGTGACTGTTGCAAACCGATACCAGGCGATGAGGTGTTTGGATTTTTAACCGTGAACGACGGTATCAAAGTCCACAAAAAAAATTGTCCTAATGCGGTGGCCCTTCAATCAAAGTTCTCGTATAGAATTATGCAGGCAAGGTGGATCGATTCAAGTCAACAAGACTTTTTCGCCGATATCAATATCACCGGTATAGATCAAATGGGGCTCGTCAGCAGTATTACACAAATCATCTCGCAGCAAATGCACGTCGGGATGAAATCCATTAGTTTTTCTGAAAAAGGAGGAACGTTTTCGGGTTCTATCCGTGTTATTGTAAAGAACAATGACATTCTCAATTCAGTCATAAAAAAACTCAGACAAGTAAACGGAGTAGACAAAGTTATTCGTACTTGATTTTAAGCTATTTTTGCCTTTTAGCCAGCGTTAGTAATGCCTCTAAATAAATCCTCAAATCAAGAAGTCGTCAAAAAGGTGTTTACCCAATTTCTAGAAGAAAACGGGCACCGCAAAACCCCCGAACGCTACGCGATTTTACAAGAGATATACGAGAGTAACGACCACTTTGATATCGAGTCGCTCTATCTCAAGATGAAAGAAAAAAACTATAGAGTTTCAAGGGCAACACTATACAATACTATCGAGCTTTTATTAGACTGTAAACTGGTGCGCAAACACCAGTTTGGAGGTACCCAAGCTCAATATGAAAAGTCTTATTTCGACCGCCAACACGACCACGTTATTCTTACAGACTCTGGAGAAGTAATTGAATTTTGTGATCCGCGCATTGAGTCGATAAAAAAAACTATAGAAGAGGTTTTCGACATTAAAATCTCTAACCACTCTCTCTATTTTTACGGAGAACGCAATACCGATAAAAACAACTAGACACCTATCTCTAAAATTCATGATTGATTTACTGCTTGGACTCCAATGGGGAGACGAAGGAAAAGGAAAAATCGTTGATGTATTAACCAAGAAATACGATATCATCGCACGGTTTCAAGGAGGACCAAATGCAGGACACACCCTGGAATTTGAAGGAAATAAGCACGTTTTGCACACCATCCCTTCTGGTATCTTTCACGACGCTGCCATTAACTTGGTAGGAAACGGAGTGGTTATCGATCCGGTGATTTTTAAAAAGGAGCTTGAAAAACTCGAGCCCTACAATCTTGACCTCAGAAACAAGCTTCTAATATCTCGAAAGGCTCACCTTATACTCCCTACCCATCGTTTGTTAGATCAGGCATCAGAAGCGGCCAAAGGGAGTGCGAAAATTGGATCTACCCTGAAAGGAATAGGTCCAACTTATATGGATAAAACGGGTCGTAATGGAATCCGAATTGGAGATATTGAAGCCCCAGATTGGAGAGATAAATACCGCTCTCTGACGGATAAGCACCTTCAAATGATTGAAAACTACAAGGTAGACGTGCAGTTTGATCTTAAGGCTTTAGAACAAGAGTTTTTTGAGGCCATTGAGACACTACAAAACCTTCAGTTTATTGATTCTGAACACTATTTAGAACAACAGCAAAAGCAAGGAAAAAGGATATTGGCCGAAGGAGCACAAGGGTCTTTATTGGACATCGATTTTGGTACCTATCCTTTTGTGACCTCTTCGAACACTACTGCCGCCGGCGCATGCACAGGTCTCGGTATTGCCCCAAATCGTATTAAAAATGTGATCGGTATTTTTAAGGCATACACCACCAGAGTCGGTAGTGGCCCCTTTCCTACTGAATTGTTTGACGAAGACGGACAAACGCTTGGTCGCGTCGGAAACGAATTTGGAGCAACGACTGGCCGTCCGCGCAGATGCGGTTGGTTAGATCTAGTTGCATTGAAATACGCCATCACCGTCAATGGAGTAACTGAGCTAAACATGATGAAGGCAGATGTTTTAAGCGGATTTGAAACCATCAAAGTATGTACACACTACAAATACAAAGGCGAATTAATTGATCATTTACCTTTTGATGTAGACGAAAAGTATGTGGAGCCCGTTTACGAAGAGCTTAAAGGTTGGAATGCCGATCTGACAGGGATGCGAGATATTAATGAGCTTCCTACAGCGCTTCATGACTACTTGACCTATTTAGAGAAGGCCTTAGAAGTTCCTATTACGATCGTATCTGTAGGGCCTGATCGAACTCAAACGCTATTTCGCAACTCATGAAAAGCACAGTGACATTTGCCCT
>CAJXTX010000002.1 GCA_913060705.1 uncultured Bacteroidota bacterium
GCAGGATAAAAAAAGAGCTGTGTTTTACCTTGTTTTTGGCGTTTTTTATTTGTTTCTAGTGATCTACGGATACGGAGCGGTACGGGTTTTACTCACTTCAGTGGTAAAGAAAAGGCTTTACTGGTTTCTTACGCTTATTCCTTTTGTTTTCGGAACACCCCTTCGTTATTTAGGGCTTTCTCTAGGGCCGAAATGGGACGCTTATTTGACAGGACTGTTGTTCGCGATTACCATAGGTCTTTTGCTGGTAAGCGCGCTTTTATTTCTTGAAGATCTCTATCGCTTAGGGCTATTGGTAAAGAAGAAGATTCAGCAACTTCTGGGTAAAGATCAGCCTATGAAGATTGACCGCCGCCGCTTTTTGAGTGCAACAGCGGTAGGGGTAGGGGCTCTTCCCTTTTCGTCTCTTCTCATTGGAATGGGCGCGCGAAATAAGTATACGCTACATACCTATGAACTCAGCTTTGATCGTTTGCCCAAAGCTTTCGACGGTTACACTATTATTCAGATCTCAGACCTTCACCTCGGAAGCTTCTCTTCACTCGAAGAGTTTCAGCCAGGGCTTGATCTTGTAAATGAACAAGAGGCCGATCTCTTGTTGTTCACAGGAGACATGGTAAACAATCAATCTGCAGAGGCCTTACCTTACATCAACGCCTTAGCGGGGCTAAAGGCGAAGGACGGTAAATATGCGGTATTAGGAAACCACGATTATGGCACCTACAACCGCGATTTCAGCGATGAAATGGCAGATGAAGACGTTCGGCAACTCTTAGCTATTCAAGAAAAAATGGGTTTTAAGACCCTCAATAACGAGAGCGTTTTTATTCAGAGAGAGGACTCCTATTTTAACTTGGTGGGCGTAGAAAATTGGGGCACAGGTAGATTTTTAAAAGCGGGAGATCTGACCAAAGCCACGGCATCTATAGACACTGATGTGTTTACCTTGCTGATGTCTCACGATCCTTCTCATTGGGAAGCCGAAGTAGTCGGATTTGAGAAGAAAATTGATCTGTGTCTTAGCGGACACACCCATGGATTTCAATTCGGGGTAGAGATTGCAGGCTACAAGTGGAGTCCTTCACAATACAGATATCCTCAATGGGCCGGAATGTACGAACAGAACGATCGATTAATTAATGTGAATAGGGGCTTTGGATATTTAGGGTATCCGGGTCGCTTTGGAATTTGGCCTGAGATCACTAGAATACGGTTAAAATCAAGCTGATTGAATTCAGTTCAATGTCAATTTTACTAACTTGCAGCACCAATTGAACAAGACATGTCAAAATTTGGTGAATTAATTGACCTAGAGGTTCCGGTACTCTTCAATTTTTATGCGGAGTGGAATGACGCTTCACTAGCTATGTCTCCGGTCTTAAGAGATGTGGCAGCCGCCCTTGGTGATAAGGGTAAGGTAATCAAGATTGATGTTGACAAAAACCAAGAGCTTTCTCAGGCACTTCGAATCAAAGGTCTCCCTACCCTCATTATTTATAAAAAAGGTGAGATGATGTGGCGTCAAAGCGGTGAGCTTGATGCAAATACTTTGCTAGGTATTATTAGCGAATACGTTTAGCCTCTTAATCTTCTAACTGAGCTTGTGCTCCTTCAAGGATGTATACAAGATCATTGATATATCCGTTGTAGCGCTCGGTGAAGGGCGCTATAAATTCTTCGTCATCAGCGTCGGTAGATAAATCGAGGACTCTTCTTGCGGCCTCAAGATCACTGTAAATTTCTTCAATACGTCGATAGCTCTCATCTGCATTAAGAGTGGTGTAATACTCCAAGTGATCGAGGTAAAGCGTGAGCAATTCAGTTGAAAGTGATTGCGCCTTTTCAACTGCTCCGATCGCGTAATAACCTTGTATAAAAGGCTCTACAAAGGCGTAAAACCTAAAGGCTTTAAGGGGCATCTTGGAAACGGCCAGATCAATGATGTTTTCTGCCTTATCGAATTTCTCTTCAGCGATCAATTGCTCTACTAGCCGCGCCATATTGCTTCTAAAAGAAATACCTTGAGCACGCGTTTGCGGATCGATATAGACAGAGGGGTCATCTGAATTTCCCCAATCCCATTTCATCACGATATCGTACATAAGATCGGTATCGATTCTTCCCATATCGAAAGCACCCTTGTCTTCGGTGAAAATAGGTACAAGCTTGAATACCAATCCGTCTAGTTGTAGATAGTCTTTCATGTAGAGGTACTCTCCACTGTCAAGGCTACCCCCTGAGAAATAAATTGGGCGTTTCCACTGATTGGTATGAAGAATGTCTAGCATCAAGAGGCGGTTTTTTGGGAGCGCACTTTGAGGTAAGTCAATATCGATATATGGAACAATGAGAGCGCTGTCTTTTGCGGCTACCAGCCCTGAGGCGAGTACGGCTTCTTTGTCTACAGGAACCCTAATCTTATGCGTCGGATAATAGACAATGTCGAGTTGATCATCTGTAAAATCGGACATATCTACACCGCGTTGCCTCATGAGATAACTGATTTTGGTCTCGGGTTTTCCGCTGCTGACCCAATCCATAAACTTCCCGATGTCCCAACGCTCTTCGGAAACTTCTGGAACTGGCTGATAATAGATTACATCCCGTGTTCCGAAGCGGTATTGGTTGTGAGAGAGTTGGGAGGGTATAGGGTCGCTCTCATACGCCTTACGCTTCATTTGATCGATGTACCAGTCAGTGGCGAGCAGACTTGAATTGATGATGCGCACATCTGTCCTGTATCCTTCGATTTCTTGAACGTACCAAAGCGGAAAGGTGTCGTTGTCTCCAATAGTAAAAAGAAGGGAGCCTTGGTCTTCAGCGGTAGAGTCTAGATAAGCCATAGCTGTTGAACGCGCCGTCTTGCGATCGGAGCGATCGTGGTCGTCCCAATTTTCAAAGGCCATGAGTCCTGGGACGGCTAAAACGCAAACTGCCACCGAGGCCAAGGAAATTGAAGGCTTCAATACTGGGGTTGCACGGCGCAAGGCTTCTATAAGGCCAAGCACTCCTAGGCCCACCCAAATGCTGAATATAAAAAAGGATCCAACCAAAGAATAGTCGCGCTCTCTTGGTTGAAAAATGGTAGGATTCGTATAGAATTGAATGGCGAGTCCGGTAAAAAGGAAGAAGACCAAAAGGGTATAAAACGATTTCCAGTCGCGCTTGGCATTGAAGTAAAGGCCAATTAAACCTAGGATAAAGGGTAGAAAGTAATAGGTGTTTCTGGCCTTATTGTTCTCTAGATCCTCAGGAAGATTAGATTGGTTTCCTAGGCGCAAGCTATCTACGAAAGAGATGCCACTTAGCCACTCTCCGTTTGCGTTAAACCGGCCTTGCTCGTCATTTTGGCGTCCAATAAAGTTCCAAAAGAAGTAACGCCAATACATATAGTTGAATTGAAAATCGAGGAGGTACGTTAAATTCTGCCCAAAACTTGGAGGACGCACCTCTATATATTCTGCAAAGCTTTTTAAGAAATCAATGTATTGCGCTGTATCAATATCGCCTTCAGCACTCATTTGTCTGAATTGAGCAATTGCTGAGCGGAGTTCGCTATCTCCTTGGTAGCGCGGATTGATTGAAAAATCGAGACGGCCGTAATAGCGCATGTAATTTTCTGCAGATGAGGCGCTCCACATCCGTGGCAAAAACCCAACGTGATCCGGATTTGGCCCTTGAATAGCGCCTTTGTAGGCGTTTACGATTTCGTATCGCTGTAATTTTTGATTCTTCTCGTACTTCGGAGTTCCGTCTTGATCAGGCCCAGCCGGAGCAAAGTAATCTGAATAAAAAGATCCGTAAAAGGGGCTCTCAGGTGCCGGATACTGTTCGCGATTGTAGTAGGCCAGCAGGGCGCGTGCATCCTCAGGATTGTTCTCATTGACCACAGTTTGAGCGTTTGCCCTGATGGGCAACATCAGCCAAGTAGAGAATCCGATGATAAAAAATAAGACCATGTGGGCAACCACATGAACCTTTTGCCACTTCATTTGCTTGCTCTTTCGGATTGCATATACTATAAGTGCGGCTAAGGCAATTCCGGTTATTATAGAACCTGAATTAAAGGGTAGGCCAATTTGGTTGACAAAAAACACCTCGGCAGCTCCAAATAATTTCAAGACATAAGTGAGAGAAAAGCGATACACTAAAAAGAGTAAACCCACCACACTAAGGTTGGCGATAATGAAATTTTTAGGAGTGATTTTTTCGGTGGTCTTAAAGTAATAGAGTAGCCCGATTGAGGGTATGGCTAAAAACCCCATAAACTGAATTCCGAATACCAGACCCACAACAAAGGCAATCAAAACGAGGTAACGATCTCCGTTTGGGTGATGCAGACGATCGGTCCATACTAGACCAAGCCAAAGCAAAAGAGCCATCACAAGACTAGCCATGGCATAGACCTCTGTTTCTACCGCATTAAACCAGAAACTGTCAGAGAAACCAAGAGTCAATGCCCCGACAACTCCCGCACCCAATACGCCAACAATAGAGGTAGTATCAGTAATGGGTTCATCGGTATTTAAGTTATTGCGTTTGCGCAGCAACTTTTCTCCGAGATTCACGATAATCTTAAAGGTGAAAAAGAGGGTAAAGGCACTAGAAACTACAGAAACCCAATTCACCATTAAGGCGATCTTTTCAACATTCGAAAAGGCGAAAGTGGCAAAGAAGGCCCCTATCAATTGAAAAAGGGGTGCTCCCGGAGGATGTCCGATTTGTAATTTTGCTGAGGTTGAGATGTATTCTCCGGCATCCCAAAAGCTTCCGGTGGGCTCGACGGTCAATCCGTAAACTGCGAGTCCGATAACAAAGATGATCCAAGAAACTATGCGGCGATCGCGCTGTAATTCAAACTGCATTTGTACCCGTTTTTGAGCCTAATTAAGGCCTACGAAATTAGCGTTTTTAATTTTTGCAGATTCTAAGAATAGTTTAAATTTGCACCCTCGATTGAGTAGTGGCCTATGGTGTAATTGGTAACACAGCTGATTTTGGTTCAGTCGTTCAAGGTTCGAGTCCTTGTAGGCCAACATCTTTTTCAAGAGTGCCGTTTAGTGCATTCTAAAAGCTTAAAAGAGGGGACAGTAGTCCCCTCTTTTGTTACTATGGCAGAAGAATTTAAAAATAAGGTTAACGATTTGTTGGAGGCTTTTTTACAGAAGCGACCTGACCTTTTTTTAATTGATTTTACGATTTCTTCTGATCACAGTATCAAAGTAGTCCTCGATGGGGACAATGGCGTAAGTGTAAACGACTGCATTGAGGCTTCACGGGCTATAGAACATCAATTAGATCGTGAAGTGCATGATTTTTCACTAGAGGTCTTCTCAGCAGGGGCCACCGCTCCATTGCAGCTACCCAGACAATACAAACAACACATTGGAAGGGTGCTCAAGGTTGAGACCGCAGGAGCCAAATACAAGGGAGTTCTGACCGAAGTCAATGACCAGATGATTGGTTTATCATGGAAAGAGCGCCAACCTAAACCGGTGGGTAAAGGTAAAGTGACCGTAGAATGTTCACAGCAGATTAATTTTAACGAGATTACAAAAGCACAAATAGAAATAACGTTCAAGCCCTGATCATGGAAAATTTAGCATTAATCGAATCTTTTTCTGAGTTCAAAGACGACAAGTTTATTGACAGAGTGACGCTTATGGCCATTCTAGAAGAAGTGTTTAGAAACACACTGAAGAAGAAATTTGGTTCTGACGATAACTTCGATATCATCATTAACCCAGACAAGGGAGATCTTGAGATTTGGAGAAATAGGGTCGTGGTAGATGACGGAATGGTTGAAGACGAGAACGAAGAGATCTCACTCTCTGAGGCCCGAAAAATTGAACCTGACTTTGAAGTAGGTGAAGATGTTTCAGAAGAGGTAAAGCTCGTGGATCTTGGCCGACGTTCAATCTTGGCGTTGAGACAGAATCTAGTGGCTCGAATTCAAGAACACGATAACACTACCATTTACAAGCAATTTAAGGATCTTGAGGGCGAGTTGTTCACTGCTGAGGTGCATCATATTCGTCATAAAGCGATCATATTACTTGACGATGAAGGAAACGAGATCATTTTACCTAAAGATCGTCAGATCCCTTCAGACTTTTTTAGAAAAGGTGACAACGTGAGAGGTGTAATTGAAAGCGTTGAATTGAAAGGAACAAAGCCTACCATCATTTTATCACGAACTTCACCTAAGTTCTTAGAGCAACTCTTCTTCCAAGAAATCCCAGAGGTTTTTGACGGATTAATCACCATAAAAAAGGCGGTTAGGATTCCTGGAGAAAAGGCGAAGGTCGCTGTTGACTCATATGACGACCGTATCGACCCGGTTGGAGCGTGTGTCGGAATGAAGGGTTCTAGAATTCACGGAATTGTTCGCGAGTTGGGGAATGAAAATATAGATGTCATTAACTGGACCAATAACAAGCAACTACTAGTAACACGCGCGCTGAGCCCTGCAAAAGTAAGTTCGGTGAAGCTTAACGATGAGAATATGACCGCTCAGGTATACCTAAAGCCTGAGGAGGTTTCAAAAGCCATTGGACGAAGCGGGCATAACATACGTCTTGCCGGACAGCTTACGGGATATGAAATTGACGTCTTCAGAGAAGGAGTTGAAGAAGATGTTGAATTGACAGAATTCTCGGATGAGATCGATGCATGGATCATTCAGGAATTCAAGAAAATTGGGTTGGATACGGCACGCAGTGTGCTCGAGGTAGATATTGAGGACCTTATTAAACGTACAGACCTAGAAGAAGAGACGGTACGTGAGGTTGTCCGCATACTCAAATCTGAGTTTGAAGACTAACTTTTATATTTGCACTAAGCCGCCTTCCATAAGTAAATAATAGACGAAAACGATTGTATGTCTGATTTAGAAACGATAAGATTAAATAAAGTACTTCGAGAATTGAATATCTCGCTTGACCGTGCTGTAGAGCATCTGAAAGAGAAAGGTCATGAGATAGAGGCTCGTCCTACGACAAAAATTAGCGGAGAGGTCTATCAGGTTCTTTTAGATGAGTTTCAAACAGATATGTCTAAGAAAGCCGCCTCGCAAGAGGTGAGCGAAGAGAAGCGCAAAGAAAAAGAAGCGCTTTTGCAGCAAATTGAAAAGGAGCAAGAAGAAAAGCGTCAGGCAAAAGAAAAGAAAGAAACGGAGGTCATAAAGGCCAAAAGCAACATCGTACAGCCTAAGACTGTAGGTAAGATTGATCTAGAGCCTAAAAAGCCAGCTAAAGAAGAACAGGAAGCGCCAAAACCAGAGGTTGTTGAAGCCCCGGTAGAGGAGACTCCTAAGGATGCGCCCAAGGCTGAAGTTATTACACCTGAAGCTCCAGCTCAGGAAGCTGAAACTCCAAAAGAAGAAGAGGGTTCAGATCAAATCAAGACCCAGTATCAAAAGTTGTCAGGTCCGAAGTTAACCGGTACCACTATTGATTTAACGCAGTTCGAAAAGAAGAAGAAAGAAACTTCTTCTGGCGGTAATGCACAGAACGCAGATCGCAAACGCAAGCGCAAGCGCATTGTTAACGAAAAAGGTGATGGTGGACAACGCGGGCAGTCTGGAAAAGGCAGAGCGTCTCAAGCGGTGCGTGCTGAGCCTAGTGATGAAGAGGTACAGCGTCAAGTACGAGAAACGCTCGAAAAACTTCAAGGAAAGAGCTCGAAAGGTAAAGGAGCAAAATACCGTCGCGAAAAGAGAGACCTGCACAAGCAGCAGACCGAAAAAGAGTTAGAACAACAAGAGCTCGAAAGTAAGATCCTCAAGGTTACCGAATACGTAACTGTAAATGAGGTGGCGACAATGATGGATGTATCAACCACCCAGATTATCTCTGCCTGTATGTCTTTAGGGATAATGGTGACGTTGAACCAACGCCTTGATGCAGAGACTTTGTCTATTGTTGCTGAAGAATTTGGATACGAAGTTGAGTTTGTTCAGACTGAACTCGAAGAAAATATTGAAACGGATACTCAAGATCCAGAGGAGTCTTTAAAACCGAGGGCTCCGATTGTGACTGTTATGGGTCATGTCGATCACGGTAAGACCTCGCTATTGGACTATATCCGTAAAGAAAATGTAATTGCCGGTGAGAGCGGTGGAATCACACAGCATATTGGGGCGTATTCAGTGACGCTTGAAGACGGTCAGCGTATGACTTTCTTAGATACCCCAGGTCACGAGGCCTTTACCGCCATGCGTGCCAGAGGTACACAGGTTACAGATATTGCAATTATAGTTATTGCTGCTGATGACAACATCATGCCCCAAACAAAAGAAGCTATTGCCCATGCTCAGGCTGCAGGTGTGCCGATCATTTTTGCGATTAATAAGGTAGACCGCCCTGAAGCGAATCCAGATAAGATTAAGGAGGGACTTGCAGGTATGAATTTACTTGTTGAAGACTGGGGTGGAAAGATTCAATCTCAAGATATTTCAGCAAAGACCGGTCAAGGAGTTAAAGAGCTTTTAGAGAAGGTGCTTTTAGAGGCAGAATTGCTAGAACTCAAAGCAAATCCTGAACGTAAAGCTTCGGGAACAGTGGTTGAAGCTTTCTTAGATAAAGGTAGAGGATATGTATCTACCGTATTGGTTCAGAACGGATCACTCGCTATTGGAGATTTTGTACTTGCGGGTACCTCTAGTGGTAAAGTGAAAGCCATGCAAGATGAACGTGGAAACGCAGTTAAGACGGCAAGTCCTGCAACGCCTATATCGATCCTAGGATTGGACGGTGCTCCTCAAGCAGGAGATAAATTTGTGGTGCTAGAGGACGAAAAAGAAGCGAAGCAAATTGCACTGAAGCGCATGCAGTTGCAGCGTGAGCAAAGTGTGCGAGCACAGCGACAACTTACCCTTGACGAAATTGGAAGACGAATCGCTATAGGTGATTTCCAAGAATTGAATATTATCTTAAAAGGTGATGTAGACGGTTCAGTCGAGGCTTTAAGTGATTCGTTCCAGAAGTTGTCTACCGAAGAAATTCAGGTGAAGATTATTCACAAGGGTGTAGGAGCTATCACTGAATCAGATGTGCTTCTTGCTAGTGCATCCTCAGCGGTTGTCATCGGATTCAATGTGAGGCCAATGGGTAATGCCAGAACAGTGGCCGAAAAAGAAGAAGTGGATGTTCGTACCTACTCGATTATCTATGATGCCATTGATGATATCAAAAAGGCCATGGAGGGCATGCTTAGCCCAGAAATGAAAGAAGAAGTCAGTGGAACGGCTGAGATTCGAGAAACCTTTAAGATCTCTAAAGTTGGTACCATCGCTGGGTGTATGGTATTGACCGGTAAGATCTTTAGGAACTCAAAAATCCGAGTCATCCGTGACGGTGTTGTAATTCACGACGGAGAATTAAGCTCTCTTAAGCGATTCAAAGACGATGCCAAAGAAGTGGCAAAAGGATATGATTGTGGACTTCAGATCAAGAACTTCAATGATATCCAGATCAACGATCAATTAGAGGCCTACAGCGAAGTAGCTGTTCAGAAGAAGCTCTAATTAATAGTTCGACTTCCTGGTTTTAAGAGTATAGAGGATGGAAAAAGCGTTCGCAGATCAGCGAACGCTTTTTCTGCTTCAATGCGGTCTGCAAAAAACTGTAATCGCACCCTGTAGGTGGGCGACTCAAAGGTCAATTTTAATTCTTTTGTTGGGTAGAAAAGAGAGTCTGATTCACGAATCGCCTGAAACTGACTTATAATTTCATTGGCTTGTTCAAGTGTTCCGAATCCCAATTGAATTTGGTAATCGGGTAGTGCCTTGAGGTGCGCAGCATAAATTTCGGCCATCACTTCATACGATTTCTCCTTAGAAACCATAGGGGTGACTTGTTGGCTTGTTGACACAACAGTCTGATCTTGAGCATTTAATCCTATTACGGTAAAGAATAGGGCTCCTGCGGTGCCTGTGATCTTAAGTCTTAGTGCATGTCTCATATCCTTGCGTCAAAGATACATGAGTCGCCAGAAAGGGTGGTTAAACAACTTCTTTATTTAGAATTAAAAAAAATTAATTAATGCTCCTTGGGGGCTTTTTTTTAACCCCCCTTGGTCTTATTTTTGTGCCAATTTGGATGGGGACATTATGCCTTGTCGAAAATGACGATTTGTCTAATTGAGATTTTATGAAAGTTATACCTAGCCGCCTTTCTTCAATATTCTCGGCTCTTTTATTCGCGCTGTTTGTTATTCCTGCAATGGCACAAGATGCAGAAGCTTCAGGAGACCCTGCTAAGGGTAAACAGTTGTTTAACCAAAATTGTGCTGCATGTCACGCACTGAATCGTAAAATGACTGGTCCGGCTTTGGCCAATGTTGAGCAGCGTTTGTACGATGATGAAGGCCTTGAAAAAGAATGGCTTTACGCTTGGATCAAGAACAGTGCAGGAATGATTGCTTCGGGTGATGCTTACGCTAACCGCATCTACAACGAATACAATCAAGCGGCGATGACGGCCTTCCCGACATTGTCAAATGAAGATATCGATAACATTTTAGCGTATACGGCAGCACCTCCGCCCGCTGCTCCAGTTGCAGCTCCTGCGGCACAGGTTGCAGTAAGTGCAGAAGGGGCATCGAGCACCAATGATATCGTCTTAGCGGTTCTTTCTTTTGTATTGATCGTCCTTATCGTGATGTTGTATCTCGTCAATAAGACGTTAAGACAAATCGCAGCAGCCAACGGAATTGAGGTACAAGAGCGTGCCGAACGCACCCCAATTTGGAAGGCTTTTGTTCAGAATCAGTTTTTAGTTTTTGTGTCAGCTGTAGTACTACTTTTGGCTAGTGCGTACTTCGCTTATGCCTACATGATGCAGGTCGGAATTGATCAAGGATATGCTCCCGTTCAACCGATTCATTACTCGCATAAAATTCACGCCGGAGATAACCAAATTGAATGTACGTATTGTCATAGCTCTGCTCGTGTTTCTAAGCATTCAGGTATCCCTTCATTGAATGTGTGTATGAATTGTCACAAATCGATTTACGAATACAAAGGAAATCCAGAGGGTCCATCTGCTGAAGATTTGGCAAACGGATACACTAACGAGTTCTATACTGGTGAGATCAAAAAACTCTACAAGGCTGTTGGTTGGGACGAAGAGACCCAGTCGTATACTGGAGAGGCTCAACCCGTTGAGTGGGTGCGAATTCACAACCTACCAGACTTTGTTTATTTCAACCATTCGCAGCACTACAGTGTGGCTGGAGTAGAATGTCAGACGTGTCATGGCCCGGTTGAAGAAATGGAGGTAATGTATCAGCATGCACCATTGACAATGGGTTGGTGTATCAACTGCCACCGTGAGACGAATGTGCAGTTGACCTCGAATCCGTATTACGAGAAAATTCACGAAGAATTGTCTCAGAAATACGGAGTTAAAGAACTAACAGCGGCCCAAATGGGTGGACTTGAATGTGGTAAGTGCCACTATTAATTATTCGGAATCCTAACTGATTATGGCATCACATAAGACTTATTGGAAAAGCGAAGCAGAACTCTCTGAAAAAGATCAGGCAGTTTCGCATCTCAAGCACAATGAATTTGCTGAGACCCTTCCGGTCAATGATTTTCTAGAAGACGAAGCGAGCCTTCAGTCGTCTGAAACCTCTCGAAGAGATTTTTTAAAGTATGTTGGTTTTAGTACAGCTGCGGTAACCCTAGCGGCTTGCGAAGGACCGGTTAAAAAATCGATTCCATACGTTATTCAGCCCGATGAGATCGTTCCTGGCGTGGCGAATTATTACGCTACAACTATATCAGATGGATTTGACTTTGCGTCAATCTTGGTAAAGACACGCGAAGGACGTCCTATTAAAATTGAAAACAACGACAGAGCTAGATTGTTTGGTGGTGCGAATGCTAGAGTTCAAGCCTCTGTACTCAACCTTTACGATAAGTTCCGTTTACAAGGTCCGCTTGCTGCGGGCGCGGACGTTTCTTGGGACACTTTAGATAACGCTGTTAAAGCGCGTCTTGATGCGCTTTCGTCGACAGGACAGAAAGCTGTTATACTTTCGGCTTCTACCTCGAGTCATTCCTACAAGGCCTTAGTTGCTGAGTTAAAAGAAAGCTATCCTTTTGTCGAGCATGTAAGTTACGATGCGGTCTCTTCTGGAGCGGCTATTGAAGCCTACAGCAAGGTTTACGGAGAAAATGGGCTAGCAGATTACGATTTTTCTAAGGCAGATGTAATCCTCTCTTTTGATGCTGATTTCTTAGGAGATTGGCAAGGAGGATCTTACGCGAAATCATATGTTGCGAACCGTGTACCTAAACACGGTCATATGTCGCATCACGTTCAGCTTGAATCAAACATGACCCTATCGGGTGCCAACGCAGATAAGCGCATTCCTCTCAGCACTGCTGAGATTAAAAGAGCGCTTGCAGCGCTTTACAAGGCATTAAACAGTGGAAGTGTTACCGAGTCTGACTCTTCAATTGCTGGTCATGTGAATGCTATGGCAGAAAAGCTTCGTGCTGTAGGTTCGAAAGCTGTTGTGGTTTGTGGTGTTGAGGATGTAAACGCACAATTACTGACTTTAGCCATCAATGAGCTGCTCAATAGCGAGGCATTTGATCCTGCCGCTCCTAGATACATCAGAAGCTCAACCGCTTCGTCTATGGACCAGTTGATAGCAGATATGAATAGCGGTGCTGTCGGTGCATTATTTATTGATAAGGTAAATCCGGTCTATAGTCTAGCCAATGGTGCTGCATTTGCAGAAGCAATGCAGAAAGTTGGTTTCACTGTTTGCAGTACCTTCTCAATGAACGAGACTGCCGAACTTGCCTCTTTTGTTGCGGCCAACTCACATTATTTAGAGTCTTGGGCAGACGCCCAACCTAAGAAAGGGTACTACACCCTAACGCAACCGGTCATTCGAAATCTTTTTGATACGCGTCAATTTGAAGAATGCCTATTGAAGTGGTCAGGTAATGACGGAACCTATCACGATTTTGTAAAGGCACAATGGACCGAAAACGTACTTGGAGGATATGCATGGAATAAGGCTGTTCAAGACGGTGTGTTTGAAGCTGCTGCTCCTGAATCAGTTGATGCTCGTTTTGACGAGACCCTTCTTCAAACAGCACAGCGCTCACTAGCGGCTGCGCAGAGTGAAGGTATGGAGCTTGTACTCTATACTAAAACCGGAATGGGAGACGGTCAAATGGCGAATAACCCATGGCTACAAGAATTCCCCGATCCGATTTCACGCGCCTCTTGGGATAACTACCTTACTATCTCAAAGGCAGACGCAGAGAGCTATGGGCTTAAAAATGTAAACGTTGCGAATGGTGGACTTGACGGAAGCTACGTGAAAGTTACTGTAAACGGAACGACCATTTCAAATGTCCCTGTAATGATTCAGCCAGGTCAGGCGAAAGGTACGGTTGGTTTAGCACTAGGTTACGGAAGAAAAGTAGGTTTGCAATCAGAAATGCAAACCGGAGTTAATGCCTACTCGGTTTACTTCGGCGGCTCAAAGGTTCAAGAAGTAACGATTGAAAAGCAATCGGGTATGCACGAATTCGCATGCGTTCAGTTGCATAAAACCCTAATGGGTAGAGGAGATATTATCAAGGAGACGACCTTAGAAGATTTTATCAATAAGCCTGCTTCAGAGTGGAATGAGGTTCCTGTGGTTTCTTTAGATCACCAAGAGGTTCCTGCCTCTACAGTAGATCTTTGGGAGTCTTTCGATCGTTCGGTAGGACACCACTTTAATTTATCGATTGACCTTAATGCCTGTACAGGATGTGGGGCATGTGTGATTGCATGTCATGCAGAAAACAACGTTCCTGTGGTAGGAAAGAAAGAAATCCGCGTTTCTCGCGATATGCATTGGTTGCGCATTGACCGTTATTATTCTTCTGAAGAGTCTTTCGCGGCCGACGATGCCAAGAAAGAGAGTTTCGATGGATTATTCGGGGATACGGGTAGCCTTGGAGGTTTCGGAACGTTAGAAGATCCTTCTGCGAATCCTCAAGTGGCGTTCCAACCTGTAATGTGTCAGCACTGTAACCACGCTCCATGTGAAACGGTTTGTCCGGTCGCTGCGACTTCGCACTCTCGTCAAGGTCACAACCATATGGCATATAACCGTTGTATTGGAACGCGTTATTGTGCCAATAACTGTCCTTATAAGGTGCGTCGCTTTAACTGGTTCAGATACAACCAGAACGATGAGTTTGACTTCCACATGAACAACGATCTAGGTCGTATGGTACTCAATCCAGATGTAAACGTTCGTTCAAGAGGGGTAATGGAGAAGTGTTCTTTCTGTATCCAGAGAACTCAGAAAGCGATCCTAGATGCGAAAGCAGAAGGACGTGCTGTGAAAGACGCAGAATTCCAAACCGCTTGTTCGGCTGCTTGTGATACAGGTGCCTTGGTGTTCGGAGATGTCAATGATAAAGAAAGTGAAGTGGCTCAACTCAAAGAAAGTGAGCGCATGTATCACCTTCTAGAACATGTAGGAACACAACCTAACGTGTTCTATCATGTCAAAGTTAGAAATACAGAAAAAGCCTAATTAATACTAAACAAAACCATTTTATGGCGTCGCATTATGAAGCTTCGATACGTAAACCACTTGTAACCGGTTCAAAGAGTTACAGTGACGTATCTAATGATATCGCTAGACCTGTAGAAGGAAGAGCGAATAAGCAATGGTGGATTGTCTTCGGTATTGCTCTAGTAGCCTTCTTGTGGGGTCTTGGAGCAATTATTTATACCATTTCTACCGGTATTGGCGTTTGGGGACTTAATAAAACAGTCAACTGGGCCTGGGATATTACCAACTTTGTTTGGTGGGTAGGTATTGGTCACGCGGGTACCTTGATTTCTGCGGTGCTTCTGCTCTTTAGACAGAAATGGCGTATGGCTATTAACCGCTCTGCAGAGGCGATGACCATCTTCTCAGTGGTACAAGCAGGGTTGTTCCCAATCATTCACATGGGTAGACCATGGCTGGCCTTTTGGGTACTTCCGATTCCTAATCAATACGGTTCGCTATGGGTGAACTTTAATTCGCCTCTCTTGTGGGATGTATTTGCGATTTCAACCTATTTATCAGTTTCACTGGTGTTTTGGTGGACAGGTCTATTGCCTGATTTTGCAATGATTCGTGATCGCGCCGTTAAACCTTTCCAGAAAAAAATCTACAGTTTGATCAGTTTTGGGTGGACTGGTCGTGCCAAAGATTGGCAGCGTTTTGAAGAGGTTTCCTTAGTGCTTGCCGGATTGGCAACACCACTCGTATTATCGGTTCACACCATTGTATCCTTTGACTTCGCAACCTCTGTGATTCCGGGATGGCATACCACGATCTTCCCTCCTTACTTCGTTGCGGGGGCAATTTTCTCTGGTTTTGCTATGGTAAATACGCTTTTGATCATCATGAGAAAGGTGGTAGGGTTAGAAGACTATATTACAGTGCAGCATATAGAGTTGATGAATATTGTGATAATGATTACAGGGTCGATTGTAGGATGTGCCTACATTACAGAGCTCTTCATTGCATGGTATTCAGGGGTGGAATACGAACAATACGCGTTTTTAAATCGTGCTACGGGTCCTTACGCTTGGGCTTATTGGGCGATGATGTCGTGTAACGTATTCTCTCCGCAATTTATGTGGTTCAAACGATTAAGAACTAGCATTATGTTCTCGTTCTTTATCTCGATCGTGGTAAACATTGGGATGTGGTTTGAGCGTTTCGTGATCATTGTGACATCACTTCATAGAGATTACTTACCGTCTTCATGGACGATGTTCTCTCCAACCTTTGTTGATATTGGAATCTTTATCGGAACGATCGGATTCTTCTTTGTACTCTTCTTATTGTATTCGAGAACCTTCCCAGTAATTGCTCAGGCAGAGGTGAAGTCTATTCTAAAGTCTTCTGGTGACCAATACAAGGCGCTTAGAGAAGAAGGAAAACCATTATATACAATGCCTAAGAGAGGAAAGGTGACCACTTACTCTGTTGAGGCAGATCAAACCACTAACCAAACTCATTCGTAAAGGCTATGGCATCAAAGATATTTAGAGCGCTTTACAACGATGACGACATTTTGATGAATGCCGTCAAAAAGGTACGCGAAGAAAAGCATCACATCGAAGAGGTATATACTCCTTTTCCAGTCCACGGCCTCGATAAGGCATTGGGTCTAGATGAGACGCGTATCTCAATGGCCGCTTTCATCTACGGATGTTTAGGTCTTACTGTAGCAACGGTGATGATGAATTACATCATGATTGAAGATTGGCCTCAAGACATTGGAGGTAAGCCAAGCTTTTCATTTGTTCAAAACATGCCAGCCTTTGTTCCGGTGATGTTCGAGATGACCGTATTTTTTGCGGCTCACCTTATGGTAATTACTTTTTACTTAAGAAGTAAGATGTGGCCATTTAAAAAGGCTGAAAATCCTCTACCCAGCACGACCAGCGATGTGTTTTTAATGGAAGTCGCGGTTAAAGAAGGTGAAGAAAAGGCCTTGACAGAACTATTGTTAGACACAGGAGCCATTGAGGTTCAACAACCAAAAGCATAAGCTATGAAATTGATGAAGTTATTTTCTATTACGCTAGTTGTCGCTTTGTTGACCACCTCATGCTTCAACAAGAACAAACCCAATTATCAGTATTTTCCTGACATGTATGAAGCGGTTGGATACGAAACCTATGCCGAGGTGAGTTTCTTGCCAGAAAACACTTCTGCATTAACTCCCGCTGAAGGTAGTATTCCAAGAGGGTGGTTGCCTTATGCTTTTGAGAATACCCCAGCAGGTAAAGAGATGGCTCGCGAAGATGTTAGTCCATTGGCTGAAGAGAACAAAGAGGCTGATCTTGCCAAGGGTAAAGAGCTATATGATGTGTACTGTGCAATTTGTCACGGTGCCAAAGGCGATGGTCAAGGTACCCTTGTGAAGCGCGAGAAGATTTTAGGAGTTCCAAGCTATGCAGATCAAGGAAGAAATATCAATATCGGAAGTACCTATCATACGATTTATTACGGACTTAATTCTATGGGTTCTTATGCTTCTCAGTTGAGCAGTGAAGAAGAGATATGGCAAATTGCCACTTATGTGATGGAATTAAAGAACGACCTAACTAAATAACCGAAGTGAACATGTATCAGTTTTCGCAACGTTTTAAAATAACAACATTTGTGCTCATGGGGCTTGGCCTTCTTGGGCTTGCTTACGGTTTTTTGTCTGCCCCTAGTACAGTCGAAGAAGCCAAAGCGATTGTCGCTGCGCATGCCGCTGACGGACACGGTGATGCCCATGGCGCTACTTCAGACCATGGGAATACAACTCACGAATCGGTAGCGCACGATGAGCACGGTACTGCAGAACATCAGTCCGATGACGCACACGCAACTGAAGAATCGCATCACGAAGCTGCAACAGTAGCTGAAGATCATCACGCTGAGCACGACCAGCACGTGTTCGATCAAATGCGCAATAGACCGTGGTCTGCCTTTTATGTAAGTGCATTATTTGCCTTTCTTATCGCACTTGGTGTCTTGGCCTTCTATGCCGTAAATCGAGCCGCTCAGGCTGGATGGTCTCCGCTTCTTTTCAGAGTGATGGAGGGAATTACCTCATATCTTATTCCAGGAGGTATTATTCTATTCGTATTCTTTGTACTCTCTGCACTACACATGAATCATCTGTTTGTTTGGATGGATCCAGAAGTAGTAGCGCACGACGAATTGATTCAGAACAAGAGCGGTTACTTAAACTCGACCTTCTTTTTGATTAGAGCGGCGATATTTATTGGCGGATGGATTTTCTATCAGCAATTTTCGAGAAAATTATCGCTTGCTGAAGAGACAGCCACAGATACTAAAAGCTTCGTTCTGAATTTCAGAGTTTCGGCTGGGTTCTTGGTGTTTTTCTTGGTGACTGAATCCATTATGTCATGGGATTGGATCATGAGTGTTGACCCACACTGGTTCAGTACACTATTCGGATGGTATGTATTTGCGAGCTTCTTTGTGTCAGGGATTACCACTATCGCCTTGTTTACGCTTTATTTGAAGTCTAAAGGATTATTAGAAGAAGTAAATAATTCACATATTCATGATCTCGCGAAGTTCATGTTTGGTATTAGCATTTTCTGGACGTACCTATGGTTCAGTCAGTTCATGCTAATTTGGTATGCGGACATCCCTGAAGAGGTAACCTATTACGCTATGCGTTTTGAATCGTACAAGGTTCCATTCTTGGGTATGCTCGTGTTAAACTTCTTATTCCCTTTATTGGTTATCATGAGAAGCGATTACAAGCGTATTCCTTGGTTTGTTCAGACTGTGGGTATTATCATTTTGACGGGGCACTACTTAGACTTTTATAATATGATTATGCCGGGTACGGTAGGTGCGCATTGGTCCATCGGTATCCCTGAGATTGGAGGTATCTTATTCTTTGCAGGACTTTTCTTGTTTGTGGTAGCCACAGCGCTCACCAAGGTTCCAGTAACCCCTAAGGGTAGCCCACTTTTAGGAGAGAGTAAACATTTTCACTATTAATCGAAACGACTTAGTTTATTACTATGACTACACCCTTGATTCTTGCCGTTCTTGTTTTAGTTGCGATTGCCATTTGGCAGTTGGCTAAGATTTTCGAACTTTCTCAGATGGGTGCTGATCGTGCAAACGATCAGATAGCCAATGATTCAGACAATAAATACAATGGGTATTTGCTTTTTGCATTTCTTGTATTCATCTATGGGATTACCATTTTCAGCTTTGCCAAGTACGGTAAAATGCTTTTACCAATGCCGGCCTCAGAACATGGCGTTGATTATGATCGTTTGATGTGGATTTCGTTTGCCATTATCTTCTTTGTGCAAACGGTTACGCAGTTTTTACTGCACTATTTCGGGTATAAATACCGTGGTGAAAAGGGAAAGAAGGCATTATTCTATGCGGATAACGATAAACTCGAATTCATTTGGACTATCATCCCTGTGATTGTTTTGGCCAGTTTGATTCTATACGGATTGTATTCTTGGGTGAATATCATGGATATTAATGATGAGGACGATCCTCTTGTGGTAGAGCTTTATGCCCAACAATTTAACTGGACAGCCCGTTACGGAGGAGATGACAATGTTTTAGGTGACGCTAGCGTCCGCTTAATTGACATCAATAGCGCAAATGTTTTAGGATTAGATTCAGGTGATCCTAACGGTGCTGATGACGTGATTGTGAAAGAACTTCACTTACCAGTAGGGCGCAAGGTGAATTTCTTCATGAGATCACAAGACGTATTACATTCAGCTTATATGCCTCACTTTAGAGCACAGATGAATTGCGTGCCCGGAATGGTTACTCAATTTTCATTCACGCCTACGGTGACTACTGAAGAAATGCGACTTCAACCGGAAATAGTTGACAAGGTGAAACGTACCAATGTTCTTCGTGCGGCACGTGCCGCTGAAGGAGATCCGAATAGTGATCCATGGGAATTCGATTACGTATTGCTTTGTAACAAGATTTGCGGAAAATCACATTACAACATGCAGATGAAGATCATTGTTGAGTCAGAAGAAGACTTTAATAAATGGTTAAAGGAGCAGAAGACGTTTGGAGAAACTGTAACTGCTCTTCCTTAAATTTGTAACTGAAAAAGAGAACAAAAAATTGTAAAGCTATTATGGCCCACGCAGCAGAACATCATCACAAAGAAACCTTTATTACAAAGTACATCTTTAGCCAAGATCACAAAATGATCGCTAAACAGTACTTGATTACAGGTCTTATCATGGGAGCTATAGGTATTGCTATGTCTCTCCTCTTTAGAATGCAATTGGCATGGCCCGGTGAATCATCGGCAGTCTTTTCGGCCCTTTTGGGTAAATGGGCGCCCGACGGTGTTATGGATGCAGATATTTACCTCGCGCTGGTAACCATACACGGTACCATCATGGTATTCTTTGTACTTACGGCTGGATTGAGTGGTACGTTCTCTAACCTTTTGATTCCGTTGCAAATCGGTGCGCGTGATATGGCCTCTGGCTTCTTAAATATGCTTTCGTACTGGCTATTCTTCATTTCTTGTGCCATAATGCTAGGTTCTTTATTCGCTGAGGCAGGTCCTGCCGCCGCCGGATGGACGGTGTATCCGCCACTATCTGCATTACCACAGGCTCAGCCTGGTTCAGGAATGGGTATGACCCTTTGGTTGGTTTCAATGGCCATCTTCATCGCTTCATCGCTACTAGGTTCATTGAACTACATCGTTACCGTACTCAACTTAAGAACAAAAGGGATGACCATGACGCGCATGCCGCTTACCATTTGGGCATTCTTTGTGACTGCTATCATTGGTGTGGTATCGTTTCCAGTCCTTCTTTCTGCGGCACTATTACTCCTTATGGACAGAAGCTTTGGAACCTCTTTCTTCTTATCGGATATCTTTATTCAGGGAGAGGTCTTGCACTATCAAGGAGGTTCTCCTGTATTGTACGAGCACCTTTTCTGGTTCTTAGGTCACCCTGAGGTATACATCGTGCTACTTCCGGCCTTAGGGATCACTTCTGAGGTAATGTCGACGAACGCGCGTAAGCCTATTTTCGGATACCGCGCCATGATCGCTTCAATTTTAGGTATTGCTTTCTTGTCAACTATTGTATGGGGTCACCACATGTTCGTATCGGGTATGAATCCTTTCTTAGGTTCAGTATTTACCTTTACAACGCTTCTGATTGCGATTCCATCAGCGGTTAAAGCCTTTAACTATATAACTACCTTATGGAAGGGTAATTTGCAGTTGAATCCGGCTATGCTGTTTTCAATTGGATTAGTTTCTACTTTCATCACAGGAGGATTGACAGGTATCATCTTAGGGGATAGTACACTTGACATCAACGTTCACGATACCTACTTTGTTGTGGCTCACTTCCACTTAGTAATGGGTATCTCTGCACTCTATGGTCTTTTTGCTGGGGTATATCACTGGTTCCCCAAGCTTTTCCAAGGAAGATTGATGAACAAAAATCTAGGATACATTCACTTTTGGGTGACTGCGGTTGCTTCATACGGAGTTTTCTTTCCAATGCACTTTGTAGGTATGGCGGGTGTTCCAAGACGTTACTACGAAAACACGGCCTTCCCTATGTTTGATGAGTTAGCAGATGTTCAAGTACTGATGACCGTATTTGCACTTATTGCAGCGGCCGCCCAATTAGTTTTCGTTTACAATTTTATCCATTCTATTTTCTACGGTAAGCGTGGAGAGCAGAACCCATGGAAGTCGAACACCCTTGAATGGACAACTCCAACAGAGCACATTCACGGTAACTGGCCAGGTGAAATCCCTGAGGTTCATCGCTGGTCATACGATTACAGTAAGACGTATGAAGACGGATCGTACATCATAGAGGGGCAAGATTTTGTGCCGCAAACGGTTCCACTTCAACCAAACGAAGAAGAATTGAATCATTAAGATGCTGTATTCAAATTAAATAGAAAGCCCCACCTAGATGTGGGGCTTTTTTTGTTGAAACCATTACCTTTAAGAAGATTAGCATACATACGATGAATGAACATCTTGATCCATCAGGAGCCCACTACGGCAAAGAGGACTTTGACATAGAGCGTGTTTTGCGTCCTCAAGGTTTTGATGACTTCGCTGGGCAAGATTCGGTGCTTGAAAACCTCAAGATATTTGTAGAGGCTGCCAACCAGAGAGACGAGGCTTTAGACCACACTTTACTTCATGGTCCTCCGGGTCTGGGTAAAACTACCTTGGCTCACATCTTGGCCAATGAGTTGGATGTTGCCATCCGCGTTACTTCTGGTCCTGTTCTAGATAAGCCAGGAGACTTGGCCGGACTACTTACAAATCTTGAGGAACGAGATGTACTCTTTATTGATGAGATTCATCGATTAAGTCCGGTCGTAGAGGAATATTTGTACTCTGCCATGGAAGATTTCAAGATTGACATCATGATTGAAACTGGTCCCAACGCACGTTCGGTTCAGATTCACCTTAAACCCTTTACCCTAATAGGGGCCACCACGCGCTCTGGACTACTTACCGCGCCCATGCGTGCTCGTTTTGGAATTCAGTCAAGACTCTCTTATTACAGCACCGAACTTCTATCTACGATCGCGACCCGCAGTGCTGAAATCCTAAAGGTAGAGATCAAAGAAGATGCAGCCATTGAAATTGCGCGCAGGAGCCGAGGTACGCCAAGGATTTGTAATGCGCTCCTTAGACGGATTAGAGATTTTGCTCAAATCAAAGGAAACGGAATTATTGACCTTGAAATTGCGCGCTACGGACTTAAGGCCTTGAACGTCGATGCTTATGGTTTAGACGAGATGGACAATAAGATTCTTTCGACTTTAATCGACAAGTTCCAGGGAGGTCCGGTTGGAATCAACACTTTAGCGACGGCTGTTTCTGAAAATGCAGAAACGCTGGAGGAGGTCTACGAACCCTTTTTAATTCAAGAGGGATTCTTGGTCCGTACTCCAAGAGGCCGTGAGGCTACAGCGCTCGCTTACAAACATCTCGGAAAAGACAAGGGAGCCACCCAAACCGGCTTATTTTAATAATTAAGTCAATCCCATGCAGAAAGACGAACAGCTTGCTAAGCGATCGAGATTGATTAAACAAGCGGCTGAACGTCATGGATTTATGGCTTGTGGAATTGCTAAGGCAGAGTTTTTACACGACCATGCACCGAGATTAGAGCAGTGGCTAAAAGATCAGCGTCAAGCTACAATGTCTTACATGGAGCGAAATTTTGACAAAAGACTTGATCCGCGTAAACTGGTAGAAGGTTCAAAGTCAGTTGTTTCGCTGCTTTTTAATTACTATCCTCCTGAGTCGGCCCGTTTGGGCCAAAGTCACTTTAAGATTTCAAAGTATGCCTATGGTGAAGACTATCACCGGGTGATCAAAGACAAACTCAAAGAAATGCTCAGTGAGCTCCGTGATGAAATAGGACAAATCGAGGGTAGGGCTTTTGTAGATTCAGCTCCTATCCTAGAAAAGGCATGGGCAGAGCGCTCGGGTTTAGGATGGATCGCTAAGAATAGCAATCTTATTAATAAACGTCAGGGCTCCTTTTTCTTTTTAGCTGAATTGATTATCGATCTTGAATGCGCCTATGATACTCCTATTACTACCGATCATTGTGGCAGTTGCACGGCCTGCATAGAGGCCTGTCCGACCGAAGCGATCGTCAGCCCAATGGTGGTAGATGCAGGGAAGTGTATTTCGTATTTTACCATCGAGTTAAAAGAGGCCATCCCTTCTTCTTTCAAAGGCTCTTTTGATGATTGGGCCTTCGGCTGTGATACCTGTCAAGACGTGTGTCCGTGGAATCGTTTTTCTTCTCCTCACAATGAACCTCGATTATTACCTACACCGGCTTTTCAAGAATTAGATGCGGCAGCTATGATTGAACTCACTGAAGAAACCTTTAAACAGGTATTTTCGAAGTCCGCCTTAAAGCGCACTAAGTTCAGTGGCTTAAAGCGTAATATCGATTTTTTGAGGCAGTAAGGCTACCAAATTAAATTATCTTTGATTACTCAATTATAACTGCATTCGATATGAGCAAAGCGCGATTAAGGCGCGAAGCTTTGGTCTACCACGCCAAACCTCAGCCAGGTAAAATCAAGATTGTTCCGACTAAGCCATACCAAACACAAAGAGACTTGGCGTTGGCCTACTCTCCTGGAGTTGCTGAGCCTTGTTTAGAGATAGAGAAGAATCCCAACGATGTGTACAAGTACACCGCTAAAGGGAATGTGGTTGCGGTGATCTCTAATGGAACAGCCGTACTAGGTTTGGGTGACATTGGCCCTTTGGCTTCAAAGCCCGTAATGGAGGGTAAAAGCTTATTGTTCAAGATTTTTGCCGATATCGATGGTATTGATATTGAGGTCGACACCAAAGATGTAGACGCTTTTGTAGAGACAGTTAAACGCATAGCTCCAACTTTCGGAGGCATTAATCTAGAAGATATTAAGGCCCCTGAAGCCTTTGAGATTGAACGAAGGCTCAAAGAAGAGCTCGATATACCGGTGATGCATGACGATCAACACGGAACCGCCATTATTTCTGCAGCGGCCTTGTTGAATGCCTTGGAACTCGCCGAAAAGAAAATAGAAGACGTACGTATAGTAGTCAGTGGGGCTGGAGCGGCTGCTATTTCATGTACTAAGTTGTACAAGGCTTTTGGTGCGCGCAGTGAAAACATTGTGATGCTTGACAGCAAAGGAGTGATTCAGAAGACTAGAGAAAATCTAGATCCTTCAAAACTCGAATTTGCCACCTCTCGCACCATTGAGACATTAGAAGAGGCAATGGTAGATGCAGATGTATTTATCGGGCTTTCTATTGCAGACATTGTTTCTGAGAAAATGCTGTTAAGCATGGCAAAGAATCCCATAGTTTTTGCCATGGCGAATCCTAACCCAGAGATTGACTATAACCTGGCCTTACGCACACGCGAAGACGTCATTATGGCCACGGGTAGGTCTGACCATCCGAATCAGGTCAATAATGTTCTAGGATTTCCATTCATCTTCAGAGGGGCGCTTGACGTTCGTGCCACTAAGATTAATGAAGAAATGAAGATGGCCGCTGTACGCGCATTAGCTGAATTGACGAAAGAGCCCGTCCCAGAACAGGTCAATATTACCTATGATATTACTAAGTTGAGTTTCGGACGCGAGTACATCATTCCAAAACCATTTGATCCGAGGTTGATTACGAAGATTCCTGCTGCCGTGGCGAAAGCGGCGATGGACTCGGGTGTCGCCCAAGAAGAAATTACAGATTGGGAACGTTATGAAGATGAGCTTATGGCCCGGTCTGGGACAGATAATAAATTCATCCGTTCGCTTCACGATAAGGCCCGCTCAAATCCTAAGAAGGTTGTGTTTGCAGAAGCCGATCAGATCGATGTGCTCAAGGCAGCTCAATTTGTCTATGACGAAGGCATTGCCATTCCTATTTTGCTAGGAGACAAAGAAGTAATCACAAGTCTAAAAGAAGAGTTAGAGTTCGATGCTGATCTACTTGTATTAGATCCGGGTGAGGATGAAGAGCAAGAAAGACGTGATGCTTTCGCTGATCTTTTGTGGAAGAGAGGCGAGCGTAATGGGGTTCAGAAATACAGTGCAAGTGTACGCATGGAGCACCGCAATTATTACGGTCCTATGATGGTGTTAGGCGGAGAGGCCGATGCGATGATTTCAGGTTATTCGCGTTCGTTCCCTAAAGTACTACTTCCTGTGCTTGAAACCGTTGGTAGAGGGCCTGGCGTGAAACGGGCCTCTACAATGAATATCATGATTACGCCAAGAGGACCCATGTTTTTGGCAGACACTGCGATCAATATCAATCCCTCAGCCGAAGAGTTGGCAGAGATCGCGGTTATGACAGCCAAAGAAGTAAAGGCCTTCGGATTTGAACCTGTTGTTGCCATGCTTTCTTTCTCGAATTACGGTTCGTCTAAACATCCAGAAGCCAAGAAGGTGAAAGAGGCTGTTCGACTGCTGCATCAAAATCATCCTGATCTCGTCGTGGATGGAGAGATTCAGGCAGATTTCGCGCTCAATCAAGAAATGGGAGCGAAGACCTTTCCTTTCTCAAAATTGGCCAATCGACGCGTGAATACCCTTGTGTTTCCAAACCTAGATGCCGCTAACATTACCTATAAACTACTTAAAGAACTGCACGGAGTAAAATCTGTAGGTCCTGTCATGCTTGGGCTCGAAAAACCCATTCACATTTTGCAGCTGGGTGCCAGTGTTGAAGAAATAATCAATATGACGGCTATTGCAGTAATCGACGCGCAACTCAGAGAAAAATCTAAATAAGACCCACTCATGATCACGCATTTATCAGGTAAACTCGTTGAGAAAAGTCCAACCCATGTGGTCATAGAATGCGTTGGAGTAGGATATCACCTTGATATTTCGCTCTATACCTTTCAGCAGATTAAGGACGAAGAACAGATCCGTTTGTTTACCCACCTCCAAATTAGAGAAGACGCTCACACTTTATTTGGGTTTACTACAGCTTTTGAACGGAGTGTATTTCGGTTGCTTCTTTCTGTGAGTGGTATAGGAGCAAATACGGCTAGAACAATGCTTTCTTCGTTGGCCCCAGAAGAGATTCTTGAAGCGATTGTCAATGAGCAGGTACAGAAGATACAGTCTGTAAAGGGTATTGGGCAGAAAACGGCACAACGCGTATTACTAGACCTTCGTGATAAGGCCGTCCTGCTTATGCACGATCAACCGAATGTCGTTATGGCAAATACCTCTCAACTAGCGCATGCCGAAGAGGCAATGGCAGCTTTAGAGGTCTTAGGCTTTTCTAGAAAGGCCGTCTTCAAGGTCGTTGAACGCTTTGCAAAAGAAAACCCATCGGCAACGGTTGAAGAATTGATCAAAAACACTTTAAACGCACTTTGATTGGTAAGAGAATCCATGCTGTTATTACTGTAATTTATGTTGCCTTAGCAGCCTATTCTCAGTATACCTATAGCCAAGAACTCCCAGTTCTATCTCCTTACCCTATTCAAGAGATTTACGAGTACGATCCTGTAAATACTAGGTTTGTGAAACGCCCGGTAGTGGTTGAACAAACTTCGGGTTATCCGATGTATTTGTCGGTCACTGCATTTTATGAAGCGGTAAGAAGACAAACCATTGCCTCTAATTATCGTGACAAGACCGACGCGCTGTCTAAAGTGAATGATTCGCTTAACGCCTCTAAGAAAGACTTATTACCCACCTATTATGTGAATTCTGATTTTTTTGAGTCCGTCTTCGGGGGCAATACCATAACGGTCGCTACTAGTGGAGGGTTCAATTTTGATACAGGTGCTCTGGTTCAGCGGACAGAGAATCCCGGATTGGCATTGCGTAATCAGCGTTCAACCTTGCTTGATATCGACCAGCAATTTGATTTCAATCTCGACGCACAAATTGGAGAGCGTTTAACCGTTAGCGCAGCCATCGATAGCAGGTCGGCCTTTAGCTTCGAAAATCTTTTTAAGCTCACCTATACTCCTCAAGAAGACGATTGGTTGCGCTCTATTGAATTTGGAAATGTAAGTCTGCCAATTCAAAGCACCCTGATGTCGGGTGCTCAAAATGTATTTGGGGTAAAGACAGAGTTTCAATTCGGAAGGACCCGACTTGCAGCAATTTACGGAGAACAACGGGCGCAGCGCACCAGCGTCCGGTCAGAAAATGGTAACGTAGTAAACCGTTTTGAGTTGAGCGCTATTGACTATGAAGAAAACACCCATTTCTTTCTCGCGCATTACTTTAGGGATCAATACGATGTAGCCTTAGAAAACTACCCTTTCATTGCCAGTAATGTTCAGATTACCCGAATGGAGGTTTGGGTAACCAACCGCCAACAGCAAACCGATAACGTTCGAAGTATCGTAGCCTTTCAAGATTTAGGAGAATCCTTGCCTGAAAACGTTTCATTTGAAGCGCCAGAATCTTTTTACGCTTCGACGGGCACACTCCCAGATAACCGAGTAAACGCCTTAGATCCTGCCTTAATTGGAGGGACTGGACTTTCTGCAGCGATTCGTGCACCGCGCTCTAATTTGGCTGAGTTAGACCTCTTGGGTCAGCGGCTTACCAATGGCGTACATTTCACAAATTTAAATAACGCTAGAAAGCTAGAGGCTGGAGTGCACTACAGTTTCAATGCTCAACTCGGATATCTGTCTTTAAATCAACCCTTGAGCACCGATGAGGTACTTGCGGTTGCCTTTCAGTACACCTACAACGGTCAGGTGTATACCGTAGGAGAATTTTCTAATGACAACAGGCTCGGATCTGAAGAAAGTCTCGTTTTAAAACTCCTGAAAAGTACTATTACACGGGTAGAAGACCCGATATGGGATCTGATGATGAAGAATATCTACGCCATCGGTGCTTTTGGATTATCGGCTGCTGATTTTCAGCTCCAACTGCTCTATAAAGATCCTAGCCCTCGAAATTTTTTATCGCCCGCCGATGAGAATCTGCCTTGGCCAGATTCTTTTAAAGATCAAAGTCTTTTGCGCATTTTCAATTTCGATCGCCTTGATGCTTATGACAATGTCTCAGTAGAGGGAGATGGGTTTTTCGATTTTGTCGATGGTGTAACTGTAGATGCCGAAAACGGTAGGATCATTTTTACAAAAACAGAACCTTTCGGATCCTTTCTCTTTTCAGCACTTAGGAGTTCGAGTGAAGAGATCTATGAAGACCTGGCTTCTTATAATGCCAACCAGCAGAAATTTGTATACCAAAGCCTTTACGGATTGACAAAAGCTGCAGCACTCCAAGATGCGAGCGCAAATCGATTTGCCATTAAGGGTTCGTATGCAGGTGCTCAATTGAACGATCAAAGTAGTATCCCGCTTGGGGTGCTCTATGCCGTGCCCGGATCTGTTCAGGTGAGGGCAGGAGGTCGACTTCTCACTGAGGGTATTGATTATGAGGTGGATTACACCACTTCTTCGGTCATCCTTCTAGATCCCAGTATTGCGGCTTCTGGAGTTCCTATTGACGTGACCGCTGAAGATGCCGGACAGCTTGGGCAATTGACCAGGCGATTTTTTGGCTTAACGGTAGATCATGAGTTTTCAGATAACTTCCAAGTTGGTGGCGCCTTGATGAATTTAAGGGAGCGGCCATTGACTCAAAAAGCGGCGTATGGGGTAGAACCCATCAATAACACTATGATAGGGGCTACCTTAAAGTACCACAAAGAAGTTCCCTTTTTAACACGACTGATCAATCAGTGGCCGACGATCGACACTGAGGCTCCCTCTGAGATCGCTATTCAAGCGGAGGTTGCAGCGCTGATTCCTAGCGCCCCTGCAAATACATCATTCAATCAAGAAATCACAAGTTATATTGACGATTTTGAAGACACTCAACAATTCATAGATCTGACCGATCCTAAAGAATGGGTGCTTTCAAGTCATCCTGATGGCTTGACGGGTCTCGAGGCGATGCGTGATCGTGCGCGTCTTGCTTGGTATACTATCGATCCGCTTTTTTACGGCAGATCTAGGCCTGCTGGAATTACGGAGGCTATGCTTGGTGACAATCGAATGCGGAGGGTCTTCATTAATGAGGTTTACCCTGAAACGGATGTCATTCAGGGTCAAACCGCCGTTCAGCGGACCCTGGATGTAGCCTATTTTCCGAATGAAGCCGGACCGTACAATACAGCCTTTGATTTTAATCCAAATGCTACTTCTGGTCGCTGGGGAGGAACGATGCGGGCTTTCTCGAATACCAATTTTGAGCAGAGTAATATCGAGTATCTGCAGTTTTGGATGATGCATCCGGTTGAACCGGGGTCTAACGTCTCTGGAAAGCTCGTGATTGACCTTGGAAACCTATCAGAGGATATACTCCCTGATCAGGCGGCTCAGTTCGAGAATGGTCTCGATGCACAGGCAACATCGGTACCCTTCGGAAGGGTTCCATTAAGAAACGCCTTAATCTACAATTTTGATAATGATCCTGCATTGAGAGCATCACAGGATTTAGGATTAGACGGTATAGATGATGCACAGGAAGCTTTGATCTATCCAGGACCGAGTGAAGACCCCGCCAGAGACAATTATCAAAATTATCTAGAAGCGGATGGGTCTATCGTCGATCGCTATAAACGCTTCAATAACACTCAAGGAAATTCTCCGGTTGAGGCTTCAGACATAGACAGAGGGTCAAGTGTACTGCCCGATGTTGAGGACGTTGACCGTGACTTCGCAACCAATACGGTCGAGAGTTATTTTCAATATGAGATACCCCTTCAAGCAATAGTAAATGAAGACTCGCCTTATGTTGCTACGGTAAGAACTATTGAGAACCCTTCGAAAACGGTTTGGGTGCAGTATAAAATTCCGCTTCGAGAATTTACTAAGGCGGTTGGAGGAATTCAAGACTTCAGATCGATTCCATTTATGCGTATGGTATTGAAGGACTTTGACACCCCAGTGGTGTTGAGGTTTGCCGGGATTGATCTGGTGCAAGGTAGTTGGAGGATTTACGATAAACCGCTAGAAGTAGATGCGCCTCCCCCCAGTGGCGCTGGGGCTCAACTTGAAATAGGAGCGGTCAACATTGAAGAAAACAGCAATAGAAGCCCTATACCTTATGTGCTTCCTCCTGGAGTAGTACGCGAGCGTTTGAACAATACAAACACTATTGTTCGAGAAAACGAACAGTCGTTAAGAGTTTATATTGAAAACCTGAAGCCCCAAGAGGCTAAGGCGGTATTCAGAAGGGTTCAGTTTGATATGAGAAGGCACGATCGCTTAAAGCTTTTTGTTCATGCAGAGTCACCAGAGAATAGCCTCCAAGAGGAGGTCATAAATGCGTTCATACGCATGGGTACCGATTATTCAGAGAACTTTTATGAAATTGAATGGCCCATTAGGTTTACGCCTCATGGAGCTGTTGATCCAGAACAAATATGGCCTGACAATAATGCGCTGGATTTAGACTTGAAAGACCTCAGTCGAGCTAAGTCCCTTCAGCTGTCAAGTGGTTCTCTAGATCACACCGTAGAGTTTGAAGGCTACACCATTCGCGTTAAAGGGAACCCTTCTATTGGAAGTATAAGCTCGGCCATGCTTGGCGTAAAAAATATGCGGTCACCTACCGCGGTTAATGCCGAGTTATGGTTCAATGAATTTCGTTTGAGCGGAATCAATCACAGAGGGGGATGGGCCATGAATGCGAGTGCGCAACTGAGTCTTTCTGATGTGGTACGAGTGGGATCAGGATATTCAAAGTCGACGGTAGGTTTTGGGGCTATCGACGATAATCCTAACCTGAGAAGTTTAGATAATACTCAGAGCTTTGATCTCAATCTCCAATCAGATTTAGGTAGATTTCTTCCTCAAGGATTGCGATTAAGGGCACCTATTAGTTTTTCATGGGTTGATGCGCGAAGCACACCAGAATACGATCCGGTCTATGAAGACCTCACTCTGGTGGATCGAATGAATGCAGCCTCTACTTCACAAGAAGCCGCTGCGATTAAAGAACAAGCTGAGCAGCGAAATGAGATCAAAAGTTTTGCGCTCCAAGGATTAAGTATCGAGCGTAAGCCCGATAGCAAAGAAGATTTCTTTGATCTTGAAAATTTCTCAGCCTCTGTCACTAGTTCTAAAACCTTTCAAAGTGATTTTGAAACGGCCTTTTCAGAGCGATCTTCGGCAAACGCGAATTTATCCTATGCCTATGCCGGAAGTGTAGTTGGCGCTTCTCTGCAGACAGCAATTAACCGCTTGTACAGTCAGCAGCAATACCGACAGCTTTATGATCCATCCGTAGAGTTTATTGCACCTCCTATGCTCATACAGCAAAATTTCAGAACCAATTGGCAGGGATCGCTTTCGGCAAATCCGTTAGAAGGTCTTTCTGTAGTACTGAATGCCACGCAAAACAATATAGTGCCTGTGCCCTCAGAGGAAACGAATTCAACGGCTACCGTTTGGAGTTCGTTTTTAGATTGGGGCCAGCCCAACACCTACAATCAAACCATAAGGGCCTCTTATACATTGCCCTTTAATGCCATCTCATGGACCGATTTCTTATCGGCACAGTTAGATTACACAGGTAGCTTTAATGCACAACGCGGATCTGATGCACTCCTTCAATTGGCAGGTGAACCTGTCAATACCATACAAACGGCGAGCACGATAAATGCTTCGGGAGCCCTTAATGTCAGCGGTTTTTTTGAAAAAATAGGACTGAAATGGGAAGGCTTTTCGGCAAATGTGAGATCTAATTGGACCCAAAATGAAGGGCTTGCTTTGCCCGGATATAATCGTATAGTAAACGATAGAGGATTTTTTGAATTGGATCCCATGCTCACTTTCGGTAGACCTAGTTCAGACCTTAGATTTGAGGCTGCCCAGCGGGGTTATCTGACACAATTCGGACAATTCAATAGCCCTTTTATTTTCGACGCGAATACTACCATAAATACAGACGCTGCAATAAATTTTGGAAGTAAGGTTTCGCTGAATTTGAATTACCAGCAACGCCAAAGCGATCGAATTCAAGAGCAGTTTAGGGTGCTAAACGGTAGCCAAGGGCTAAGCTTTGAATCGCTTCTTGCCAATGAACAAGGGAGTTACAGTACTACGGCGGTACTACTGAGTTCGATTTTTAAGGCTACGTCTTCTTCAGCAGAATCAGCGGTGTTCGAAGACTTTAAGACCTTACGCCTGGCTGCGGCAAGAAGACTTGCAGTTGCGAACGGATTAGACAACGGAAAGGTAGACGCCGAAGGCTTCCCTGAAGCCTATAGTTCTCTTCATCCAGAGGTATTGCTGACTGCTTTAGTCTCTGCTTATTCAGGTAAAGACATCAATACGACATCGCTTTCACCTTTTCATCGCTTTGGACTTCCGAATTGGACGCTTTCTGTGAATCAAATTCTACCTGAGGTATTTTCACGATTTACACTAAACCACGGGTATCGCTCTGCGTATTCGGTGAATCAATACCAGAACAACTTAGCTAAGAATGACGGCTTATTTAACCCTGAAAATTTAGATGTTAAACCTGATTATATTATTGGATCAGTTGTTCTGAATGATCAATTTAATCCTTTGATTGGGGTGGATTTTGAAACCAAAGGATTGTGGCAGTTTCAATCTAGTATACTCTTAGATCGAATGCTCAATTTTAGTTTTTCAAACAATCTTCTCACAGAAATAAGGGGGCAAGAATTTGTGCTAGGTATGGGTAAGCGTTTTTCGCAATTAAAATGGAGTATGATGCTCGGTGGAACCAGACAGTATTTTACAGGTGACCTAGTGCTTAAAGGAGATATTTCGTATCGTACAAACGAAACCATTTTGAGGGCTCTTGATGAGGCCTTGGCTCCTCAAGTTACTGCAGGCCAGGAGCGTTTCTCGGGTCGTCTTACTGCAGATTATGCCTTCACCAATCAATTGAACATTATGGCCTATTACGATCATACTTTTTCTCGATTTAAGGTTTCTACGGCCTTTCCTCAGATGACGCTTCGTGCGGGATTAAGCCTTCGATACCGTTTTGGCAATTAGCATAGAATAAGTCACCTAAAACCTTACATTTGTCGAAAAGAAAAAGAGACATGAATATTCCAGCAGATTTGAAATACACTAAAGATCACGAGTGGGTTAAGTTAGAAGGGTCTATCGCGATTATTGGCATTACTGATTTCGCTCAATCAGAGCTAGGTGATATTGTTTATGTAGAGGTAGAAACTCTCGATGAGTCGCTTGATCAAGATGAGGTGTTTGGTACTGTTGAGGCTGTTAAAACCGTTTCAGATCTCTTTTTGCCTATGAGTGGTAAAATCATCGAATTGAATGAGGCCTTAGATCAAGAACCTGAACTTGTGAACAGCGATCCTTATGGTAAGGGCTGGATGATAAAAGTTGAGGTGAGTGATCCTTCACAATACGATGGGCTCTTAGATGCTGGAGCCTACGAAGAACTTGTTTCTGCATAAATGAAAAGGCTCGGCACCTATTTGTATCGAATAGGTTTTGTGCTCTATGCTACCCTCATTGCGGCCTTAAGCCTCATTAATTTTGAGAGTGCTTCCTCTTCTCAATTGTTTTTCGAAGGATTCGACAAGGTGGTACACTTTTGTTTCTACTTAGGATTTAGTCTATTGCTTGCCCAAGCCTTTATCGAAGGCTTTGAAGATGTTAAAAAAGGTACCCTTCGCTTTTGGGTGATCGTTTACAGTCTATTTTATGGCGGTATGATTGAATTCGCTCAAATGTGGCTAACTACCTACAGGCAAGCAGATTGGAATGACTTTTATGCCAACGCGCTCGGTGTAGCAGTTGGTGTTGTATTACATCCTTATTTATCAAGGGTTTTGTTAAATGCAAAAAGCCGAAATAATTAGTTCCTTTTTCGAATTAATATTTAAATTAGCGAACATCAAAATGTAGTCTATGGAACCAAAAAAGAATCCAAAAGCCGATATAAACCGTAATAGTGGATTGTATTTCGCAATAGGATTGGCTTTTACTATGTTCGTCGTTTGGCGTGCCCTCGAATGGAAAAAATACGATGAGGTGGTCAACTACGACATTGCTTTAAATGTTGAAGATCAATTAGATGAGGAAGTTCCTTTGACAGAACAGATTAAGACTCCACCGCCTCCACCGCCACCGGCTGCGCCCGAGGTAATCGAGGTTGTTGAGGATGAAGAAGAAGTTGAAGAAACTGTAATTGAATCTACAGAAACCTCTCAAGAAGAGGAGGTGATCGAAATTGAAGAGGTCGAAGTTGAGGAAATTGACGAAGACATTTCGGTTCCTTTTGCTGTTATTGAGGATGTGCCTGTGTTTCCGGGTTGTGAAGGAGCTAGTGATAAGAAAGCTTGTTTCCAACAGCAAATGCAAAAACACATTCGTAAACACTTTAGATACCCGGAAATCGCTCAAGAAATGGGTGTGCAAGGTCGTGTAAACGTGATGTTTGTTATTCAAAAAGATGGAAGTATCGGAGGAATCCGAATGAGAGGTCCGGATAAAAACCTTGAAGCAGAAGCTTTGAGAATTATTGAACTCCTTCCAAATATGACCCCTGGTAAGCAGCGTGGTAGACCGGTGAAGGTGCCGTTTAGTATTCCAATTACTTTTAGGTTACAATAAGGTTAAACGCTTTTATAAATTTAAATCCGGACCAACGTCCGGATTTTTGTTTTATGGCTTTTATAGGGCTTATCTTTGCGCTTTGAATGATAACAGTGGATCGATTTGCGTTTACTTCTTTGAGCGAATTCTTGGCCGAATTAAAGGTCTTGATTAAGGTCCGCTTATCTATTAGCGTAGTCTTTTCTGCGGTTGCTGGATACCTGTTAGCAGCTGACCCTATTGACCTAAAGAACTTACTCTTTTTAGGTTTTGGGGGTATGTCATTGGTTTCGGCTTCAAATGCGTTTAATCAGGTAATTGAAAGAAGGCTAGATGCCCTAATGAAGCGCACTCAAACAAGGCCTTTGGTTACTGAAAGGATGACTGTTTCATTTGCTTTGGTGGTGGCCTTTAGTTTGACCTTTTTGGGAGCAGCGATGCTCTTTGTCCTCAACCTAAAGACGGCCTTGTTCGGACTGTTATCGGTCTTACTTTATGTTGCCCTTTACACACCGCTTAAAACGAGAACTCCTCTCTCGGTATTTGTAGGGGCTTTTCCGGGAGCCATCCCATTTATGCTAGGATGGGTAGGTGCTACTAATCAGTTTGGTATCGAGGCAGGGACGCTTTTTATGATTCAGTTCTTTTGGCAGTTTCCTCATTTTTGGGCCTTGGGATGGATCCTGCACGAAGACTACACAAAAGGGGGGTTCAAAATGCTACCCACAGGATCTAGAGATAAGAAAACAGCCTTTCAAATTGTGGTATATACTATTTGGACTTTGGTCACTGCTGTAATTCCGGTCTTCGGATTTACCGGAAGACTGCACTTGTCAATAGTTGCTGCTGGATTCATTTTCTTACTTGGAATCTACATGTTGATTCCTGCTTTGAAATTGTTTCAAACCCTAGACGAGCGACACGCCAAAGCACTCATGCTTAGGAGTGTCATTTATTTAACGCTCATTCAAATTACGTTCGTTGTAGATCGTTTTTTAACCATATAATAATTTAAAATGGAAGTTTCCGAAGAAATCAAAAGACAGAGACGCGCGAAGAAAATGATGTTATGGTTTTCTTTGATCAGTCTGGTAATGGGATTTGCTGGATGGACAAGTGCCTATATCGTGAGCAGTAAACGCAAAGACTGGATTGCTGAAATCGACCTTCCTTTTTCTTTTTGGATTTCAACTGCAGTAATTCTGATCAGTAGTATCACTTTCTACATCGCTCGAAGAAGACTGCAACGGGAAGATTATAAGGCTGCGGCAAGTCTATTAGGACTTACAGCCTTACTGGGTCTCACCTTTGTCTATCTTCAATTCACAGGATTTAGCGCTATGATCGCCAACGGATATTATTTTACCGGTCCTACCAGTAGTATTAAAATTTCGTACATCTTTCTAATCGCCTTCGTGCACCTTATTCACTTGTTTGCCGGACTTATTGTACTTGCTGTGGTGTTTTATAAAACCTTCAAACAGCGCTATGCACCGACTGCTATTTTAGGGTTCGAATTGGGTGAAACTTTTTGGCACTTTCTAGGATTACTATGGCTTTATTTGGTTCTATTTATGCATTTCGTAAAGTAATTCTTTCAACCTATTTTTGAAAATCAAGCAAACCGTTACCTTTGCGCAGTTAACACCTAATTATGGATAGTTCAATCTCACAACACGCTGACGAAAACCTCTGGGGAGGGGGAGACCAGAAACCACTAAATGCGAGTTATGGAAAACTCATGATGTGGTTTTTCATCGTTTCTGATGCCTTGACTTTCTCTGCTTTTCTAGCCGCCTACGGGTTTTCAAGATTTAAGTTTATTGAAACTTGGCCAATAGCCGATGAGGTTTTTACCCACGTACCTTTCTTTCACGGAAACTTCCCAATGTACTATGTGGCCTTCATGACTTTTGTGCTTATCATGTCTTCGGTAACTATGGTACTTGCAGTTGACGCAGGACATTCAATGGATAAAAAGAAGGTGGTATTATATATGCTTTTAACCATCATTGGTGGAGCGATATTCGTTGGTTCTCAGGCCTGGGAATGGGCAACTTTCATCAAGGGAGATTATGGTGCTCTTGAAACAAAGGGTGGTCGTATCCTTCAGTTTGTTGATATTAATACAGGAGAACGTGTCGCTCTGGCAGATTTAGCTGTTGAAGATCCTTCAGAAACAGCCGTGTATCATTCTTCATCACAAGGGGTGTGGTTTGAGAGCGGAGAAAAGCCTACCACCTATAGTTTAGAAGAGGTGACTAATGGCTTTATGGCAAATGAGGCAGTTACCATTAGAACTGAAAGGTTAAATGAAGAAGGAGAAAAAACTGTTCTGTCACGCGATGAAGCTATCGCTAAGCTTAGTGATGCCGTTCGCGTCGTAGAAGGAGCTAATCTGATCAGAAACGAATACGGAAGTAGGCTTTTTGCAGATTTCTTTTTCTTTATTACTGGCTTCCACGGTTTCCACGTTTTCTCAGGGGTCATGATCAACATCATTATCTTTTTCAATGTACTCATTGGGACATACGAGAAACGCGGACATTACGAAATGGTTGAGAAGGTTGGTCTTTACTGGCACTTTGTAGACCTTGTTTGGGTATTTGTATTCACCTTTTTCTATCTTGTTTAAACATGGCACACGAACACAAACTCACAATATTTAGAGGCTTAGTAACCTTTAAAAACAATCAACAAAAGATTTGGGGTGTTTTACTTTTTCTCTCTGTAGTTACCGCTATTGAGGTAGGACTAGGTATTGTAAAACCAGAGTTCTTAACGAAAAGTAGCTTGTTAGGTACTAAATTGTTGAACTGGATCTTTATCATTTTAACATTGGTAAAGGCCTATTACATTGCTTGGGATTTCATGCACCTTAGAGACGAACGCGCATCACTGAGAAGGGTAGTAGTATGGACACCTGTTTTCTTGATTGTGTATCTAATTACGCTTTTATTGACAGAAGGAAACTATGTCTATGAGATTTTCAATACAACATTTATGACTTGGGACTTTTAATCGAAGTCTTTCGAGTGAAGGATTCATTGAAAAGGCGACCAGACTATGGCCGCCTTTTTTTATTTTTGCAAAGCTAAAGCGCTATGAAAAAACCTGTTGTCTTAGGTGTTCTATTTATACTGCCCCTAGTAGTATACCTCTTTTTCGCTTCAGGGGTTACAAACTTCGGCAGACTCCCAGTACTTAAGGAAAATATCAGCTGGTCTATTGAGGAGACCTTTCCTCCGCTTAAGGGTAAAATTAGTCTGTTAATCTTCTTGGGTAATGCTGCCAATGCGAACAAGGGTTATCTCTTTAATTTCAACCAAAAGATTTACAAAAGATTCTCAGAATTCACCGATTTTCAGACCATTTTGGTAAGTAGTGAAGGTCAGAAAGAAGTGGTTGAATCAATACTCTCAGAGCTTGCCCAAATTAGTGATACCTCGAGATACATTAATTATACTACCACAGATACTCAAATTGAAGCGCTTTTTAACGGCATAGGAACTCATCTTAGCCTTGATAGCAACGTTTCGAGTCCGTATGTTTTTATTATAGATAAGAATGCTGCATTGAGAGGGCGTGTAAACGATGAAGATGAGGGGATCAAATACGGATACGATATGAGATCGGTAGCAGAGCTCAATAATAAGATGGAAGACGACATGAAGGTTATTTTGGCTGAATACCGTCTTGCCCTAAAGAAAAACAATGCCTACAGCACAGAAGCAAAATAAAAAAATGACCCTTATATGGATTTCGGCGATCGTATTGATCTTCGGATTCTTGGTTATTCCTTCAATCCTAAAGCGACTTAAAGAAGATAAGGTGGTCGATGCAAATCGCATCACTATGAGCCAAGACGCTATGTATGGGGCTGCCAAATTGAGCTATGTCATGGGTGAGAATGGCCCAAGAGCTATTCCTGATTTTGAGTTTGTAGATCATAATGGAGATGTTTTTTCTCAAGAGAATCTCAAAGGAAAGATCACCGTATTAGACTTCTTCTTTACTACCTGCCCTACCATCTGCCCTATCATGAGTAAGAACATGAGCCATTTGGCCTCTGTTTTTGAAGGTAATGATCGTGTTCAGTTCGTATCCATTAGTATCAACCCGCGCTACGATACGGTAGAGCGACTCTCAAAATATAAAGAGAAGTATAATGCCTCTACCGCCCAATGGCACTTGTTAAACGGTCCGGTTGATGAGGTTTATGCACTAGCAAGAGAAGGATTCTTCATGATTGCTCAAGAAGACAAACAGGCACCAGGAGGATTTGAGCATTCTGGCTTATTTGCCCTTATAGACGAGGAAGGTTTTCTTAGGTCGAGTTTAGATGGCTTTGGAAATCCGATCATTTATTACAGAGCTACTATCTCTATTGATGAAGGTGCAGATGAGAACGGAGAAGAGGAGCAAATTAGCTTACTTGTAGAGGATATTAATCGCTTAATTGAAGAATAACATGGCAAGCATTAACGCAAAGAAGGCAAAACGCGCAATAAATAGTGTTTCAGTACTTATACCGATTGTAGTGGCCGTTTTGTTTGGAGTTCGTATTCCAGATGTTGAACCACTAAGTTTTCTACCACCGATTTATGCTACGATCAATGGGGTTACTGCAGTGCTTCTAATTGCTGCGCTTTGGGCGATTAAAAATGGAAAGCGTTCGCTTCACAATACATTGATGAATGTCGCCATCGCATGTTCGTTGGCTTTTCTTGTAATGTATGTGGCCTACCATATGACCTCTGATTCTACACCATACGGTGGCGAGGGGATAATGCGTGGGGTATATTTCTTCATATTGATCTCGCACATTGTTCTTTCTATCGTGGTGATACCTTTTGTCCTTCACACCTATTTGAGGGGTTTTTTAGGGGCGTATCAAGAACACAAAAAGTTAGCCCGATATACCTTTCCTATTTGGTTATACGTCGCCGTTACAGGAGTCGTCGTTTACCTCATGATTTCACCTTACTATGCGCATTAAGCTCGTTCTATTCTTACTTCTTATCAGCAGTGCTTCTAGCTATGGTCAATGTGCCATGTGCAGGGCAGTATTAGAGAGTGGAGCCGACACCTCAGTGGCTGAAGGTATCAATAACGGTATTGTGTATTTAATGGCGTTACCCTATGTGCTTGTGGCTGGCGTTTTTTATGCCGTCTACCGAAAAATGCGTTCTGATAGGGTAAAAGAATAGGCCCATTTAAAATCGGCTTAGGATTTTATAAATCCCCCTAAACATTCTTTTTTAAATAACTGACAGTGAGATAGTTTCGAAAGAAATCAAGAATATCTCATTATGAACAGTATTAAAAATTTGAAGCGCCTAGAGCGCCTTCATGGACTCATTGTGTCAGAGTGTACAGGGTCTCCGTATGAGCTCTCTCAACGATTAGGAATCAGTGAACGACTCGTGTACCATTTGGTAGAACAATTAAAAGATTTTGACGCTAAAATCTCTTACGATCGTTCTAGAAGAACTTACTGCTATGACGACAACTTTGATTTAGAGGTTGATGTTTCAATTAAAGTATTCAGCAATAATCAATACACCGAGGTCTTTCATTAGCTGCAAGGGTTTTGCGGACAACTCATTTAGGTTTGTCCTCAAATCAATTCTTATGACAGTAAAATCAACACCGCAACTTCAGATTACCCCTCTAGAGCGAAGATTCGAGATGGGTTGGTTCAAGAGTGGAGAAATCGGAGCGACTGTAGAGTCCGATGGAGAGTTTAGGGTTACAGGAAAATTGAGATTCTGATGAGCGCTCCGATGAAAGCCCTCCTTCTTATAGGAGGGCTTAGTTTTTATGGAATAGCGTCCTCTCAGCAATCCAATACGATTGAACTTGAAGGAGTGGAGCTCAAAGTTTTTGACCTGTCTGCCGCATTTGAGGCAAGCATAAGAGCAAGGGATCAATGGTTTGAAGCGCAAAGTCTTTTTCATTACAACTACTTTCAAGAGACTACTTACGTGCAGCACAACTCTTCTCTGGTTAGAGAGATTTCATTGGATTATGCAGGACTTATCTCAGGTCGGGGAGTCTCGGCTATTAGATGGCAGGCTTACCCTATAGGAAAGGATGAATGCCTTTCTGTCAATTTACCTTATCCTGACTTGGCCTTTTTAAATCAGACGCTTCACCTCGAGTTCTATCAACATCTTTTTAATGAATTTTTAGAGCGCTTGGTGATCACGCAAGAAGAGGATGAACACCTTACAAGAATAGAGGTGCGTTCAAAATTTTTAGGCGCTATTGATCGCCTGTTTGCAGTGCTCCTAGTCGATACTCAAAGTTTGCACATTGAAAGTTTACAACTCAGTTTGCTCATCGATCCACTTTACGAGCCTCATAAACAGAAATGGAAGACGCAATCCTTGACTATTGAGTTGGACTTTGAGGACGGTATTTCAACGGCGTATAGTGCTCATACGAGTTTACTTTCTAGAGACCGCCGATTTAAGGAGCCGTTAAGATTTACACAACGGCTAAAAAGATTGCCATTAGGGTTGAGGCCCAAGTCATCGCAATCAACAATTGACTTGAATAATGCCCTTAAACCTTTTTGCTCAGAATGAATCAAACGCAATTAGATCAGTTGCTGATCGAAGATGTATCTCCCCATTTTTACCGACACTACGCGAGTCTTTTTCAGCATTATTTTAATCTGGAAAATCAAGGAATATATAGAACATTAGACAAGGCTGGGCATTGCTTGTTTCAGCTTGTTATGCATATCGATCGTCAAGAAGATAATTTTGAAGATAACACGGCGTTGTGCCTGGATCTTCAGTTAGAATCCATCTTGCTTCTCAGTGAACTATTCAGTACCGACCATGCTTTTTGGCAAGATTTTAGGTACGCCCAAAGTCTATTTGGGAAACGTCAGCTATTAGAAAAACGATGCCAGTCGTATCCTTCTATAAAGAATTATCGCCATCTCGCTCAATCTAAAGCAGCTCTTGCATCTGTGGCGTTACACGCCTTGAAACATCTAGATGCTTCGACATCGGCACTTAAGGGGTTAGAACGCAGCCATGCCCTTTTCACGGAGGCTTTTCAACTGTATGACGATTGTTGTGATTTTAGAGAGGACTCCATCAACGGGCAATTCAATTGGGCAATCTATCGCTATCGCTTACACTACGAGCATGAGTTAGATCCCGCTCATTTTTTCTCTTCGGTATTATTCAATGAGCTTATGCTTCAGGTAATTGAAACAATAAAGAATGCACAGTCTCTTGTTCACGCTATGGGGGATTCACATTACTCAACAATGCTTGAGGAGTTTAAAGCCTCGGTAAAACGTACACTAGCTAATTAATCCTTTATGCCGTATGATTTTGTAAATCACTTAACGCTGGCAAAGGTTGGCGATGAATATCTTGTTTATTGTTCTAGTTCTAAGGTGGGTTATCGCATTTGCAATCACAGTTTTGAATTACTGACCAAGCTACGGGCGAAAGATCAAAATCTAAAAGAGGACGACTTTCAAAGGCTAGAAACATTGAAGGCTATCTTCGGCACAAAAGGAGCCACAAAAAAACGTAAGCGTTATGAGTTTATTCGGCAGCATGGGCTTGTAGGCTGGCAAATTAACGGTTGTTATGTTCCACTGTCCTTGAGAATACTGTTTAAAAAGTGGAGGCCGCTACTCGTTTTTAGCCTCTTCGTGTTTCTTGCTGTTTTGACTTATTACCAGGGTACTGGGGGCGGGTCACTTTTTGTTCCTTTAAGTTCTGCGCTTAGTTGGTCTTTTTCGATTCTTGCCTTTAGTACAATCGTTCATGAATTAGGACACATTCAGGCCGCCGTCTATTATGGTGTAAAGGACTACGCTATAGGGGTGGGGTTTTATTATGGCTTTCCGGTATTGTTTACTGATGTGTCGTCGTCTTACCTATTGAAGCACTCTGAACGCATGGCCATTGCTCTTGCCGGCGTCTATTTTGAGCTACTGTACAGCACCCTATTGCTGTTGTTGTATTTAGTTGGAATTCATTCGCTTCTATTGCCGTTGGGAGTGTTGATATTTTTAAAGAGTCTCTATAACCTAAATCCGTTTTTTAAGACGGATGGTTATTGGATACTTAGCGATTACCTGGGGGTTTATCATCTTAAGCAAAAAGCACTTGACACGATCATTAGCACACTAAAGCTTAAGACTAAAAAATCCCCTTTGCATTGGGGTTTATTACTTTATGGAGTGAGTCATTATGTATTTTATGTTTTATTTCTCTTTCTCGTGATTCATCAACTCACTCAGCGATGGGAGAGCCTAAAAGGACTCCAATGGTCAGGATTTGATTGGGAGGTACTTCAGACGATGGGACTTATGCTTTTGAGTGCAGTTGCACTCTATCAATTAATGAATGCAGCACTGCAAGCTTTTTACGGTATGCGCAACTACTTTTCGATTTCAAATCTTAAATAGAGAACAATGCAAGTACTTGAATTAAATCACAAAGAAGTTCAAACTTCTAGGGCAGGCTTTTTACCCTTCTTAGTTGTTTTGGCAGTCGATGCCGTTTTATTAGGTTTCATGGGAGGCTACATTTACGAATCCTATACGAGTGATCATTAATGATGATTTTAAGGGCACTAGGTAAGCGATCGTGGGAGGCGGGGCTTTTAGAGTTATTCGCGAAATCATTTGTAGAAGGGCAAAATTATTACCACAGAAATTGTAGTCATGAATAGAGATTTAAAAGTAAGTATTGCTTTTTTGGCTTTGTTTGTGATTGCCTTTTGTCTTGGTGTATGGATGCATCCAAATTGAGTTATGAAGTGGTTAGGCAAAAGGGGCTGTTCGATTGTGGAGCAGCCTGCCTTACCGCCTTGTTGCGCTATCACGGGCTTTCTATTTATTCAAAGCAACTAAACCTGTATTCCAAGGGCTTCGGAGTTACGCTCTACGAGCTACTTCAAGGAGCGCAACGATTTGGATTTAAGGGAAGTGTATACCAGGCTTCGGATTTGAAATCACTGTTGTTTCCGTGCATTGTACCCATGCGCTTTTTAGGATTTAGGCATTACTGGTTGGTCTATGAGTCAAGGGGAGAAACTCTTCTAGTGATGGATCCGGCACTTGGAAAAATAGCCGTTGTTCGAAAGAAAATGTTTGTTGCTTTGTGGTCAGGAATCTTCATGATTGTCAGACAGGAGGAGGCCCACGCATGATTTAACATAACTTTTTCCTCCACTACTGTAACAAATTCGCATCTTTGTCGTCTCTTAAAAGAGCCTAACCGACGACTCTAAATGATTGAAATAAAGGAACTTCACAAATCGTATAAAATGGGAAGCAATTCGCTTCACGTTTTAAAGGGTATAAACTTTTCTGTTAAAAAGGGCGAGCTTGTTGCTATTATGGGTTCTTCTGGATCAGGAAAGTCAACGCTTCTCAATATACTTGGAATGTTAGATGAGGCAGACGAAGGCACCTATACCCTCGACGGTGTGCCCATTGAAGACCTTAACGAAACCAAGGCGGCAGAATACCGTAATAAGTTTTTGGGATTCATTTTTCAATCGTTCAACCTTATCAATTACAAATCCGCAAAGGATAATGTTGCCTTGCCACTCTTTTATCAAGGCATGCCCCGAAAGGAGCGCAATACCATGGCACTGGATTATCTTGAACGTGTGGGCCTAAAACCTTGGGCAGAACACTTGCCTAGCGAACTTTCAGGAGGTCAAAAGCAACGTGTTGCCATTGCAAGAGCGATGGCCTCTCAGCCTAAAGTGTTGTTAGCGGATGAGCCTACGGGAGCACTTGACAGTAAGACCTCATATGAGGTAATGGACTTGATTCAAAAAATCAATGATGAGGGCAATACCATTTTGGTGGTTACTCATGAAGAGGATATTGCTCATATGTGTAAGCGTATTGTGTATCTCAAGGATGGAGTGATTGTAGAGGATAAAAAAGTAGACCAGGTGCGCGCCTCAAGTTATGTTCAATAGAGATACCTGGAAAGAGATATTTGATACGATCCGCAAGAACAAGCTGCGGACATTCCTTACGGGCTTTACTATGGCCATCGGGATTTTTATCGTGGTTATTTTGGTAGGTTTTACCAACGGCCTGCAAAATACCTTTGAGGAATTCTTTGGTGACGATGCCACGAACACCTTTTTCATTTTCCCTGGTCGTACTTCGATGCCTTACAAAGGTTATAAATCGAATCGTTCGATTCGTTTCGACAACTCAGACCTAACTGATATCAAGGAGAACTTTGAACCTCTACTGCAATATATTACTCCTCGTATCACAAGATCAAATTTGGTGCGTTACAAGGGTGAGTCAAATAACTATACCAATAGAGCAGTCGCTCCTGCGCATCAGTTTAGTGAAAAGACGGTCATGATGAAGGGGCGCTTTATCAATGAGAACGATCTTAAGATAAAGGGTAAGTATGCGGTTATCGGAAGATTGGTAGAGCAAGATCTCTTCAATGGAGAAGACCCGATCGGAAAATATATCACCCTAGGGGATAGCGCCTTTAAAGTAATTGGAGTTTTTCAAGACGATGGTGGGGATAACGAAGAGCGTTTTATATATATCCCATACACTACTAGGCAGCTCATCGAAAAAGGAACTGATCGTATTGAACAGATTATTGTAGGATTCAATCCGGCCATCGGTTATGCAGGTGCTATGGCACTAGAGAAGAATATTTTAAAATTATTAAAGGATAAAAAGGTAATTGCGCGTGAAGATCGAAGCGGCATCTTTATTCGAAATATTGCCGATGAGCTGAAGCAAAATCAGCAGTTCGCGCAGGTTTTAGGTTTTATAGCGCTGTTTTTCGCTATAGGTACGATTATTGCGGGAATCATCGGTGTGAGTAATATCATGATTTTTGTGGTTAAAGAACGCACCAAAGAGATTGGCGTTCGTAAAGCCCTTGGGGCAACCCCTAGGGTTGTTATTAGTGGCATTCTCCTAGAGGCTACAACCATAACGACTTTATCAGGATTCTCTGGGATGCTGGCGGGAGTCGCCATCCTCCAAAATCTGGGGGATCGACTCGAGGACTATTTCATCACGAATCCTTATATAGACATGGGTTTTGCTATTGGAGCAACTCTTGTATTAATTGTTTTCGGAACCGTCGCGGGCTATGTTCCTGCGAAGCGCGCAGCACGTATTAAACCGATTGTTGCTTTAAGAGACGAATAATGAAGCTATTATTTAAAGCAGATACCTGGGAGGAAATTTTTAGCTCGATTAATAAGAATCGCGTGCGTACTATACTTACGGTAATAGGGGTGCTGTGGGGAATCTTTGTATATATCGCGATGTCTGGTGCAGCCAAGGGTCTTGATAACGGATTCGAGCGTCAATTTGAGTCGGTTGCTATGAATTCACTCTTTGCCTGGTCTCAATCCACGAGTAAACCTTACAAGGGATTCCGAACCGGAAGACGTATTCAACTAAAGTTGTCGGATATCGATGTACTTAAAAAGCGCATACCAGAGATTCAATATATCGCTCCAAGAAATGCTACGGGGGTATTTGGTGGTTCACCGGCACTTACTGTTCGAGGGCAAAAGTCAGGAAGCTATAATGTGTACGGGGATTTTCCGGTTTATACCCAAATTGCAACTAAGAAAATTTACGATGAAGGTCGCTTCATCAATCAGTCTGATATCGACTACAACCGTCGGGTGTGTATTATTGGAGAGCGCACGAAGACCGAATTGTTTGAAGATGATGAAGAGGCTGTAGGATCTTTCGTCAGAATAAATGGTATCTACTTCAGAGTAGTGGGTGTCCACAAGTTTGTTCCTGGCGGAGGATTTGAATCAGACAGTGATATTTTTATTCCGTTTACCACTTTTAACAGACTCTACAACAAGGGTGATGAGGTCGATTTCATGAGTATCGCAGCTTTTGATGATGCCGATATTATCCAGGTTGAAAAAGACGTCAAGACTGTACTTAAGTCGATTCATCAAGTTGATCCTACCGATGAGAGAGCTTTTGGTTCGTTCAACCTTGGTGAGGTTTTTGGGCGGATTAAAGGATTTGCAAACGGTCTTACCTTCTTGTCACTGGTAATTGGTGTAGCTACTATTCTTGCTGGGGTAATCGGAATCGGAAACATTCTTTTAATCTCCGTGAAAGAACGTACTAAAGAGCTTGGAGTAAGGCGAGCGTTAGGTGCTACACCTGCTGAAGTACGTAATTTAATTTTAGTTGAATCTGTCTTTTTGACGGTGATCTCAGGGGTGATGGGTATCATTCTGGGGGCCGCAACGCTTAGTTTGGTCAATAGCTTGACCGAAGGAAGCGACTTCCCTTACACCAATCCTACTGTTCCTATTCCTTACGTTATAGGAGCCCTTGCACTCATGGTGATATTGGGAACCCTGATTGGATTAATACCTGCACAGCGCGCAGTAAGTATAAGACCTATAGAAGCATTAAGAGAAGAATAACAACCTAAACTAGACCTATTATTTAATACCTATTATTATGAAAAAAGCCGTTCGGTATAGTATCATCGCAGTGATCGCACTTGGGGCCCTTTGGGCTGCCGCTTTCTTTGTGAAATCAAACAGCAAAGCTTCGATTACCTATGAGACGCTTAGTCCATTTTATGGTACTATAGAAGAAAAGACTGTTGCTACAGGAACTGTGGTTCCTGAAGATGAAGTTGAAATTAAGCCTCAGATACAGGGTATTATTGACCGTATTGTAAAGTACGAAGGGGACTATGTAAATCAAGGTGATCTCATCGCAGTGATCAAGGTAGTACCGAATGAACAATCACTGAATTCAGCCATGGGTAGAGTGAAAAACGCAGAATTGCGTTTGAACAATGCCGAGCTAGAATTCAATCGTAACGAAGAGCTTTTCGAAAGAGGAGTCATTTCAAATCAAGATTACAATAACTTGAAATTGACCTATGAGCAGGCAGCACAAGAGTTGCGCAATGCTCAGGCCGACTATCAAATTATTAAGGAGGGTTCTGTCGGAGGATCGTCATCTGCAAATACCAATATCCGCGCGACTACCTCAGGAACCATATTGGAGATACCTGTTGAGATTGGTGACCAGGTCATTCAGTCGAATTCATTTAACGCGGGAACAACTATTGCAACGGTTGCCGATTTGACCAAGATGGTGTTTGAAGGAAAGGTAGATGAAGGTGAGGTGGGTAAACTTAAAGTTGGAATGCCTCTTGTAGTGAGTCTTGGAGCCATCAGTGATAAAGAATTTGATGCGCGTTTACGCTTTATTGCTCCTAAAGGAGTTGAAGAATCCGGTGCCGTTAAATTCAAGATCGAAGGAGATGTTACCGTTGAGGATGATTTTACAATTAGAGCCGGATACAGTGCGAACGCATCGTTAATCTTAGATCGTAAAGAAGACATTTTGGTGATGCCAGAGGCTTTACTGCAGTTCGATAAGGTAACCGATGAGCCTTATGTAGAGGTTGAGGTGGGTGAGCAGAAGTTTGAGCGTCGCGATATTCAAATTGGAATCTCTGATGGAATTAATGTTGAGATCCTTGAAGGATTAACAGAATCTGATAAGGTGAAGCAATGGAATAAAACAGAGCCGATTAAGGTCGAATCAGAAGAGTCTCCTAACCGAGGCGTATAACTGAAGCCATAACCTAACACCAGCTGTAATAATGAAGTTTAGATTACTTAGTTTACTTACGCTTATTAGTGCAATTACTTTCGCTCAAACCAAGCGAATGACCTTGCAGGAGTGTGTAGAGTATGCGCTAGAGAATAACATCACCATTGAACAATTCGAGTTGGATCTTGAATCTGCAGAACTCGGTGAACTCGAAGGACTCGGGCAATTCTTGCCGAGATTTAACGGGTCGATGGGGCTCAATGAGAGTAAAGGTTTTGGTATTGATCCGAGAACCAATACGGCCAATCCATCCTTGGTAGTTTTGCAAGGAAATTTCAACTTATCTGTAGGGTATACCCTCTTCGATGGATTGCGTAATATCAGAAGAGCCCAGCGTGCTGAGATCAATACGATTTCGAACCAGTACCGTTTGGCGAATCTCAAGGACGACATTCGTCTGAGCGTCGCAAACGCCTACCTCAATGTCATTTCTTCGAAGGAGTCTTTAAAAGTAGCTAAAGCTCAGTTCGCAGTTACCGAGCAAGACCTTAAGCGTACCAGAGAATTGGTAGAGTTAGGGGTGGTTCCGAATGGAGATCTTTTAGAGATTGAGGCTACTGCAGCAAATCAAGAGCAGTCTATCGTGAATGCAGAGGCACGCGTAATCCTTTCGCGCATTAATCTAGCTCAGTTACTACAGATCACCGATTACGAAAATTTCGATATCGCAGATGAATCTTTTGATGTTCCGAGTTCTACGATTCTAGACAAGTCTCCGAAACAAATTTTTACCAAGGCGATGAGCTTTAGAAATGACATTAAGCTTGCAGAGACAAATGTTGTGCTTTCAGAGCAAGATTTAAAGATCGCAAAGGGAGCGGCTTTACCGACGCTTAACGCCTTCATGAATTACAACACGTTTGCGAGTGATCGTTTTCAATTAGATGACACGGGGAACCTTATTCGTCCTGACCTCATTGCTCAACTGGAAGGTAACGATGGTATTTCCTACGGTTTGTCGCTAAATATTCCAATTTTCAATGCCTTCTCTACTTCGAATAGTATCAAACGTGCAGCATTGAATGTGAAACGTTCAGAATTGCAATACGAGCAAACAAAGTTGGATTTAGAAAATGCAGTGAATCAAGCCTATAATGACGTGAAGACTTTTGCTAAGGCATACGAGGCTGCTCAAAAGTCGCTTGATGCGAGAAGGTTGGCGTATCAATATGCCAAAGAACGATTTGAGGTGGGGTTAATGAACTCATTTGATTTTAGTCAAGCACAGGCGCGTTTAGATAATGCAGAGGCAACGGTGATCCGCACGAAGTACGACTATATCTTTAGGTTGAAGATTCTAGAATTCTATTTTGGAATCCCTATGGGAGTTTTAGATTAAAGCTCCTTTAAAAAATCAAGGCTTATCTTTGAATATGCCAATTGTATTAGCTTTAGATACATCTACCAAGGGCTGCTCTGCAGCCCTTTTTGATGGACAAGATTGTCTTGTTCACCGCCAGGTAATTGAAGACGGTTTTGTGCATGCAGAACAATTGCATCTAATAGTAGATGGGCTGTTTGATGAGGTTCCTTATGGCTTGAAAGACCTTGAGGCCGTAGCCGTAGGGTCAGGGCCGGGCTCGTATACTGGTCTTAGAATTGGGGTTTCAGCGGCAAAGGGATACGCCTTCGCATTGGACAAGGAGTTGATAGGTGTAGATAGTTTAGCCCTGTTAGTACAACAAGGTAAAAGTGAAGTAAAGACCAAAATGTTAGGGGCTGAGGTCATTCTTTCAGTGATAGATTCAAGAAGACAAGAGGTTTATGCTAGAATTCAGCGTATATCAGGAGAGGTACTCCTAGAAACATCTTCTATTGACTTAGAAGAATTTTCATTTGAACCCTATATAACAGCCTCTTCGGGTCTCATGATAGTTGGAGATGCGATTGAAAAGATGCGCACCTATTTAAATAAACATGAAGCCCATTATTCCGTTACGTACTTAGAGGCTTATCCCAATGCTCGATTCATGGGCAATTTTGTCCAACACGCATTCGACAATCAGGCCTTTGAATCACTTGTCTCTTTCGAGCCGAATTACATCAAGCCTGTATACATCACTCCACCAAAATCAGCAACTCCTTAGTCGGCCGCGTTTACGAGTACGCGGTGAGGGAATGGAATTTCGATTCCTTCTTCGTCAAATCTTCTTTTGATATTTTCAACCATCTCGAAGCGCGTTGGCCAGAACTCGTCTGTATTGGTCCAATAGCGGATGGCCAAATCGACAGAGCTTTCTGCAAGTTCGTTTACAAGAACTGCAGGCATTTTCTCTTCTTCTTTGATGATGCGCGAATCATTCATGCACAATTCCAAAACCACTTCTCTAGCTTTTTGGATATTGCTAGAGTAGCTTATGCCAATAATGAGGTTTTCTCTTCGAATCGGTTCTGAAGAGTAATTGATGATTTTGTCGTTCGACAGGTTTCCGTTCGGAATCACCACAGCCTGATTGCTAAAGGTGGTCAGTTTAGTGTTGAATACGGTGATTTGTTTAACCGTTCCTTCAACCCCTTGAGCGGAGATAAAGTCTCCTACCTTAAAGGGTTTGAAAATTAAAATCAATATTCCTCCCGCAAAGTTAGATAGCGATCCTTGTAGGGCCAGACCCAGGGCCAAACCTGCAGCACCTAACATGGCAATGAGTGAAGAGGTTTCAACGCCCAACTGGGTGATCACCATAACAAGGAGAATCACTTTTAATGCGATGCTGATAAAGTCCTCTAGAAACTGTTCTAGTGTACGATCGTAATCCTTCTTGTCAAAGAACTTGGCCACCCCTATATCGACCAGTCGAATAACCCACCATCCTACAAAAGCAGTTATAAAGGCAGTTATAATATTTGGTAGAACATCCCACAATAGCGCGATCAATTGTTCAAGATGCTGTTCGTAATCTCTAAAAGTTTGTTCGATCATAACCTCAAGTGTATTTGAGCTGAGTAAAGAGTGCTTCGCTACTGTGAACGGGTAACGAACAGCTCCCCTTTATACAGGCAAAGATAGTTGTTTGGTCTAAATGCAGCTCTTGATTTAGGAGTCCAGAATCGGAGGGTTTTGTGGCGGCCGCTAGTGCACTATTGGGAAGGTAGCGAGCCGCTATTTGGGCGACCTCCAATTCATAATTTGGGCCTATCACGGCGATTTCATGAAAGTCAAAGATGTGATTTAAACTGGCTTGCATCCAATGGCTGTAGCTTCTAGGATGAGCCTTTAATTGCTCTTTTATGTTCTTGCACATTTGTGCCGAGTGAGCGCGAAAGGTTTCGTTTCTCAAAAGCACAGCCAGTCTTAAGAGATTTCGGGCCATGATCGCGTTTGAACTGCTAATCACATTGTCTTCGAGTTCTACGGTTCTTCGAACAAGCTTTCGCTGATGCTCTGAAGTGAAATAGAAAAACCCCTGTGGCTCCTTGAAATGATCTAAACAGTAACGGGTCAATTGGTCGGCCTTATCGATCATTTCACTGCGGTGTGTCACCTCGCCATAATCTAAAAAGCCTTGGATGGTCAAAGCGTAGTCTTCTAAAAATCCTTCTATGTTATTCTCATCGGACTGACGAATGCGGATAAGACAATTGTCCTCTTGTATCCGTTCACTTAGCAACGAATAGAGGCCATCAGCTCGAGTGATTAGTTTGTTCTTTAGGTCTGATTCGAGATCTAGATAGCGCAAGCAATGTGCGAATCCACTTAACACCAAAGCATTCCATGAGGTGATAATTTTGGTATCGCATGAGGGTTTTGCCCGGCGAAGCTGAAAGGCTTTAAGTTTTTGGAGTCCCTTGTCAATTTCGCTAATAACCTGATCTTCGCTAAGACTTAATGTTTTGGCGAGAGTTGCGAATGAGGCTGTTCTATAGAGTAGGTAATTGCCGTTTTCCCAATGCCCTATCTCATTGATCGAGTATACTTTTTCGAAGAGTGGAAATTGAGCACCTAAGGTCTCTTGCAATTCTTCACGGGTAAAGGTGTAATAAGCGCCTTCTTCTGGTTCTTGATGTCGGTTGAGCGAGTCTGCGTCTAGGGCTGAGTAATAACCTCCAGATGCTGAATCGAATAGCCACTCTTCAAAAAAGACTAAGGTTTGCTCGCAAACCTTTTGATACCATTTGTCTTTAGTAACGGCATAGGCTTTTGCATAAAGACTTAGTAGTTGAGCGTTGTCGTAGGCCATCTTTTCAAAATGAACGACGTGCCATTTAGCGTCAACACTATATCTCGCAAATCCACCGTTGATCGGGTCGAAAAGGGACCCGTAGGACATGCAATCAAGAGTAGTGCGAAGGTGTTGAAGAAGGCGGTCATCCGGTGTCAGGTAGTTGAGGTGTAGCGCTAGCTCAAGCGTGTTGGGCATCATGAACTTTGGCGCTCCTCTGAACCCACCATTTACGGGATCGATTTGTGACAGAAAGTTTTCTTTTACCTCCTCTAGCTCTTTGTTTGTCCAGTGAAATTCTTCCTGAGAAACACTCGGAGTTTCGGCCATAGCTTTAAGCCCATTCGATAATTGGGTGGCGTACTCGAGTACGCGTTCAGGGTCTTCGGTATGAAGATGATGAAGATCTCTTAAAGCGCTCATCCAGCGCTCTTTTGGGAGGTAGGTCGCCCCCCAAAAAGGTCTTCCGTCTGAGAGGGTGACCACATTCAAGGGCCATCCGCCTGATCCGGTCATGAGTTGCAGTGCATCCATATAAAGGTGATCAATGTCTGGCCGTTCTTCACGATCGACCTTTACACAGATATAATGCGTATTCATGAGCTGCGCGACTTCTTCATCCTCGAAACATTCGTGCTCCATGACGTGGCACCAATGGCAGGCAGCATACCCTATGCTGAAAAGCAACAGTTTTTGCTCGTTTCTTGCGCGTTCAAAAATGGCATCTGAGTACTCGATCCAATCAACAGGGTTGTGTTGGTGCTGTTTGAGGTAAAGCGATGAGGCTTTAGAAAGTGCATTGGATCTTGGCCTCATGTGCTAACCGTTTATGGCCACCACTTCAGCAACGGTATCACCCATCATGTTTTTAAGCATGGTTTCAATCCCGTTTTTGAGGGTATAGGTAGAAGAAGGACATCCACTGCACGCTCCTTGCAATAAGACATGAACTTTTTTGGTCTCAGGATCGTATTTCTCAAACTGAATATTTCCGCCATCACTGGCTACTGCTGGTTTGACGTACTCATCTAGTATGGCCACAATCTGTTCACTAATAGGATCATCGGCATTGATAGTTACAGTAGGGGTTTCTAATTCTTCAGACGATACACTCGTAGTGCTTTTGGCACCCCCTTGCGCCTTATGTGAATCCACCGCGAGGGCTCCAGTCGCTAAGAAGTTACTGATCAAATCACGCAGTTCAACCGTTATTTCGTCCCAGTTTCCGATGTCGTATTTAGTGACCGAGATGTAGTTCTCATCCATAAATACCTGTTTGACGTAGGGCTTCTTAAAGAGTTCGGTCGCTAATTGCGAGTGCTTAGCTTCGTCTATATTCTTGAACTCATAGAGTGCGGGTACAATGAGTTTGTTCGCCACAAACTTCATTACTGAAGGGTTTGGAGTCGCCTCTGCGTAGACGGTAACCGCAGCGGGTTGGTCTTTTGCCATCTCGTGTACCACGGGTTCTCCGGCATTTAAATATTCTACCAACTGTTGTGCGATAGCATCTTTGACCTCATTCCATTCAACGATATCGTATTTTTCTAGGGCTACAAAATTGCTAGCGATATATACTTTCTTGACAAACGGAAGTTGAAACAACTCATAGGCCAAAGGAGCGTTTTTTGCTTCCTCAATCGAGTCAAATTCGTGAGCCTCTTCTACCAAAAAATGATTGGATTGAAACTTTAAGATGGCCGGATTAGAGGTTTCTATAGTGGTGATGTTGTATTCCATGGCAATGATTTTATGCAAAGTTACGAAGTAGCGCAATTCATATGCTTCCCGTAAGTTTGTGGTTTCTAAAAAATGATGGAATATGAAGGCTTATGTTTTTCCTGGTCAGGGTTCACAATTTGTTGAAATGGGCAAATCTCTTTATGAATCTAATAAAGAGGCGCAAGAGCTCTTTGAGCGTGCGAATGAGCAGCTCGGATTCAGAATTACGGATATCATGTTTGAAGGCGACGCTGAAGCCTTGAAGCAGACCGAGGTGACGCAACCGGCCATTTTTATCCATTCAGTCATTACTGCACAGGTGTTACAGGATGCATTCGATGCCAAAGCGGTGGCGGGTCATTCGCTAGGTGAATTTTCAGCCTTGGTTGCTGCTGGAGTGCTAAGTTTTGAAGACGGATTGTCTTTGGTGTCAAAGCGTGCCATGGCCATGCAACGTGCTTGCGGAATTGAACGCGGTACGATGGCAGCGGTTTTAGGTTTAGAAGATAAGATCGTCGAAGAGGTTTGTGCCTCGGCTGATGGGGTGGTTGTCGCAGCCAATTACAATTGCCCGGGTCAACTCGTGATATCTGGGGCCTTCGAAGCGGTTGAACGTGCGTGTGTAACCCTAAAAGAGGCTGGTGCACGTCGTGCATTACTGCTTCCCGTTGGTGGAGCGTTTCATTCACCGCTTATGGAACCTGCTCGAGAAGAACTGGCTTCTGCCATCGAAAGTACCCCATTTAATGCCCCAAAGGTTCCGATCTATCAAAATGTAACCGCTACAGCGGTAACTGAACTTGAGACGCTAAAAGAGAATTTGGTAGCTCAACTTACTGCGCCCGTGAAGTGGACGCAAAGTGTACAAAAGATGTGGAGCGATGGTTTTGACCAGTATGTAGAATGCGGTCCAGGTAATGTCCTGCAAGGATTGGTCAAAAAGATCGAACGAGAGGCAGAGGTGTCATCCGTACAATTGTAGTCTACGGTTTTACCACCAAATAAAGGTAGTAGAGCGCAAAGGCACTTAAAAATACGATTCCGCTCCAACTTAAGATCTTCATAAGGGCTGAGGGTTGATGTATTTTGGGTGTCTGTGATGAAAAGATGAGTGCGTGATTCATGTAGCCTAATAGGGGTGCAAATACAAATGAAGCAAAGGTTGCAATTGCAATAAGTCCTCCCATAGAACTAGAAAAGAACAAGATCACCACGAGATTTAGCGCAGCGAGAAGTAATACCGCTAAACCGTAAGGATTTTTCTTTGTTATTTCTAAACGATTGGCAAGATCTACTAACACCCTGGCCAAAGCGTCATGAGCGCTCAGACAGCTGCTAAACATGGCAGCAAGAGCCGCAATTGAGATGAAAATACGTGCCCAGTTTCCGAGTTGTAGGGTAAAAATGTCAGTGAGTTCTGCAGCAAACTTTACACTACTGTCGCTAAGTACGGTACCTGAAGCATACAGCCCCATATACCCAATGTAGAAAAACAATACGGCTAAAATAGCTGTAATGACATACCCTAGATTGAATTCTTTCAGCGCGTTTTTTACGCTGATTTCTTCTTTGCTCTGTTTGATTTTTTCGAGATTCCATAGGCTCACCCATCCAGAGGCTTCAACGGCAGTAGGCATCCACCCCACAAGGCTTATAATGAAAAGTACCCCTGCCGTATCGAACCAGGCTGGAGCTTGAAAATCTGGGTTTGATTGCGGTTCGGCGTTGAAAGTGACCAGAAAAACGGTAGCCACAAGGGCGATGATTAATATGAATACAATGTATTTCAATGATTCTTCAAGTAGTTTATAGCGGCCAATGATGAGTACGGCACTGATTAAAGCGAATAGCCCGACGGCAGCAGCGCTCGGAGAGGGTACGAGAGTGGTAAAAACATTCACGGTCATACCTGAGGTTACGCTGTATAACGCCGCCAAGATGGTAAAGGCACTTACGAGGTTCACTAGGGCGTACAAATACAAGAACCATCGGCTATGCGCGGCATATCCTTCAGTTAGACTTCTTTCTGTAGCATGGGTAAAGCGTACCCCGAATTCAAAAAACGGAAACTTTAGCAGGTTGGCTAAAAGGATAGGAAGGATCATCAGCGGTCCATAAATAGCTCCTGCTTTGGTGGATAAAACAAGGTGTGAGGTACCAATTGCCATTGAAGCAAACAAAAGGCCCGGCCCCAGTTGATTAAAAAAACGACGTATCTTCACTAACCAAGGTTTTGTATAATCAAAGCCAATATATTTCATTTCTCTATAGGAAGTGACACTATGAAAGCAAGACGACTTTTTTTTGGATTTGTGATCGGCTTCGATCTTCTTTTTCTAATTTATGTTTTGGGCCCCAGGGTAGAAGGAGTGTCCATGGACGTTACCTTACCCGAATTGGATTTCACAATAGAAAATATTGATACGTATCTTAAGGAGAAAGAGGCTCAATTTCCGGTAAAGCCAAACAACGAGTCGCGCGTGGTGTGGGCCAGCACTCCAGGAGAAAAAACAGATTATGCGGTGGTATACCTTCACGGATGGTCAGCATCGTCTGAAGAAGGTAATCCAGTACACCGTAAAATCGCAGAAGATTTAGGAGCAAACCTTTATTTGCCGCGCCTAGCCAGTCACGGTCTGGATGTAGAAGATGCGATGCTAGAACTCACGGCAGACGCCCTCATTGACTCTGCTAAAGAAGCCCTGGCTATAGCCCAATTACTTGGTGAGCGGGTGGTGATCATCGCTACTTCTAATGGAGGGGCGCTCGCCTTGCATTTGGCACGGGCAGTGAACAACCTTGATGCATTAGTACTGTATTCTCCGAACATCGAGATTTATGATTGGACCGCTAAGTTATTGGACGATCCGTGGGGCTTACAGTTGGCCCGATTGATCAAGGGGTCTGACTTCAATGAGATTGAAATGCCCGAAACCCGTAAAGCGTATTGGTATGACAAGTACAGGCTAGAGAGCCTACCGCATTTACAAGCCTTTGTTCATTACACTATGCGACCCGGTACATTCAGGGCAGTCAAGGCGCCTGTTTTTTTAGGTTACTATTACAAGAACGAAGAGGAGCAAGACAAGGTGGTATCGGTAGAAGCCATGCTTGAAATGTATCAATACCTAGGGACCCCCGATAGTTTAAAGCAAAAAGTGGCATTTCCAAACGCGGGGGACCACATCTTAGCCAGTCCGCTCGCCTCTAAAGATGCAGAGGGTGTTTATCAAGCCTCTAAAACTTTCTTGAAAGAGGTCGCAAGATTACCTATTCGGTAAGATCTTAAACGTTTTAATATACTTCTGTGAATTGCTTTACGATTTACCTGAAATCTAAGGCCTTTACTTTCAATTTTGCCTTGAAATACCTAAACTTGAGGATCATCAATCATCATCCATGGCTCGAAAAATTCAAATAGAACGCTTTGACGAGGTCGTTCGATCTAAATATCAGGTGTACAACAGCCTGTTTTTAACCTTACCCTTTAAAACGATTAAAGACACTACGCTTATGCTCCCGCTTTTTGCGGATGCTTGCGTCAAAGGGTTTGAAAAGCAGCAGTCGCCTGAACAAATTGTCGAAGCTTTTTTCAAAAGCTATCTACCAGAGCTCGATGAGGTGGCACAAAAGGATGTGCTTTTCGCTTTTATCAAATACATCGAGCGTCAGGTGGTTTTATTTGATGCTATTGAGGATGCGGGGTATTCGTATGTCAATAACATGCACGGCCGTGGAACGCTTCGCTTTATTAAAGAAGAGGCTCAGAATAACAATAAGCTCGAAGCCTTAAAGGAATATCTAGAGCGTTTTAAGGTTCGCATTGTACTTACCGCGCACCCTACACAGTTTTACCCCAATACGGTGCTCACCATTATTCGCAATCTTGCTAAGGCTATCCGCCATAACGAACTCGATGAGATTAAGCAACTTCTTGATCAGTTAGGCTTGACGCGATTCTACAACAAAAAGAAACCGACACCGCTTGATGAGGCACATAGTCTTATTTGGTATCTCGAGAATGTATTCTACCATTCTGCGGGGGCGATTTCTAGTTATTTGCGCAAAAACATTTTTGGTAACGAAAGCGTGGATAATCAAATTTTCGACTTTGGATTTTGGCCAGGAGGAGATCGAGATGGTAACCCTTATGTAACTCCGGATATCACCAGAAAAACAGCTGAAACCCTGAACCATCATATCCTAAGAAATTACTACCGTGAATTGCGTCATTTAAAAACAAGACTCACATTCGACGGTGTGCTTCAACAGGTAGAGGCTTTAGAAATGGCGTTGTATCACACCTTGTTCTTTCCGAAGAAAAAGCCATTAAGCTTAACCGAGCTTAATGACGGGCTCCATGAAATATTGGAGGCATTACGGACGAATCATAACGGCTTTTATCAGGATCTCGTTCTAGATCTCATCGATAAAGTGAATCTATTTGGATACCACTTTGCTTCTTTAGATATCCGCCAAGATTCTAGGGTGCACGAGGCTGTATTTCAAGAAGTGATTGCGCATAAAGAGGTGCGCTCAAAGGTCAAGGAACTCAAAGGAGTGGAGTACGATGCGTTAAATTTAGAGCAACGCGTTGCCTTACTTACCTCTATCAAAGGAGATGTAGATCCGTCATTATTTGATTCAGAATCTATTACTGCACAAACGCTTGAGAGCATTCGCGTAATGCAAGAGATTCAGATGAAGAACGGAGAGCGCGGTTCTAATCGATACATTATTAGTAATTGTCAATCACTCGAACACATTCTACAGCTCTATGCACTTATTCGTTTAAGTGGTTGGGAGCATCCCACAGCAGACATTATTCCGCTCTTTGAGACGGTTGATGATTTAAAAGCAGCTCCAGAGATCATGAAGGCGCTTTACGAGAACCAAACCTACCGACAGCATTTGGCCTCTCGAGGCAATAAACAGACCGTAATGCTCGGTTTTTCTGACGGAACGAAAGACGGCGGTTATTTTATGGCGAACTGGGGAATTTATGAAGCGAAAGAGGCACTTAGCTTACTTTCGACCTCTTACAATGTTCGCGTAGCGTTCTTTGACGGTCGGGGAGGACCTCCTGCTAGGGGTGGGGGTAGAACCCATGAATTTTATGCTTCCTTAGGAGAACAAATTCAAGCCGACGATATTCAACTCACCGTGCAGGGGCAAACCATTAGTTCAAACTTTGGAACCTTAGAATCGTCCCAATACAACCTCGAACAATTGCTGAGTTCAGGTATTAAGAATCAGCTTTTTGCTCGTGGTCAAAACAATCTTACCGAAGAAGATCGAAGTACTCTTGAGGAGTTGGCCGACCTTTCGTACAATGCCTATGTGGACTTTAAAAATCACGAACTTTTCTTGCCTTATTTGCAAGAGATGACTACGCTTCCGTATTATGCCAAGACTAATATTGGTAGTCGTCCTGCTAAACGCGGACAAAAGAAAGAGTTTAGATTTGAAGACTTGCGAGCAATTCCTTTTGTAGGTAGCTGGAGTCAACTTCGCCAGAATGTCCCCGGATTTTATGGGGTAGGATTCGCCTTGAATGCTTTCAAAGAGCGAGGTGAGTTTGATCGGGTGAAACGCCTGTATCAGAACAATGCATTTTTCAGGACCCTTATTGCCAATTCGATGATGAGTTTGACAAAGTCGCAATTTGATTTGACGTCTTACATGCAGCATCATGAGCGTTTTGGCCCGTTTTGGAGTTTGATTCATGAAGAATATCAGCGCTCAAAATCACTCGTTCTTGAGTTGAGTGGCTTTACCAGTTTGCTTGAAAACGAAGGCGCGAACAAGGCCTCCATTCAGCTCAGAGAAGGTATTGTTCATCCCTTGCTAACCATTCAGCAATACGCCCTACAGCGGGTAAAGAAAACGATGGATACTGAACGGCGCGAATGGTACGAGAAAATGGTGACACGCTCTATGTTCGGTAATATTAATGCTAGTCGCAATTCAGCCTAAAACCAATTTTTTCACTTCCGATTTGGAAGTTGTAAAATTTGAAACCATCTTTGACCCGTTCATTCACATGATGTAATTGTTATCAAGAAAGGTGAAGGGAATAGACCCTATGAAGCCTTAGCAACCCTCGTTCTTACGAGAAGGTGCTACATTCTACCCCGCAAGGGAGAGATAACGATGCTAGCCACTTTCGGCTGTCCATCTTTTCTTTTTAGCAGTTGCCTCATTTCAGTATTAACCTAAAAAAATTACATCGTAATGAGTGCACAACACCAATTTTCAACGCTAGCCCTAACGGCTGGACACGACTTATCTCAGCATGGCAAAACAATTGCCGTGCCTATTTACCAAACAACGGCCTACCGCTTCGATTCAACCGATCACGCGGCAGCATTATTTAATCTCAGTGAAGCGGGTAATATTTATACCCGTCTAAACAATCCCACTAATGGAATTCTTGAAGAGCGTTTGGCTGCTTTAGAAGGAGGTATCGCCGCTGTAGCTACCTCGTCTGGTACGGCAGCCGTGGCGACTACGCTGCAGACCCTGCTCAAGAGTGGCGAGCATATTGTTTGCTCGAATAGTGTGTATGGGGGTACCTACAATATGCTTGGTGTCACCTTACCGCGCTTAGGTATCACCACCACCTTTGTAGATCCGAGTGAGCTCGAAAATTTTGAAGCTGCTATTGAGCCGCATACACGTGCTATTTTTCTCGAATCTATCGGAAATCCAAAACTAGATGTGCTTGACATAGAGGGCATCTCGAAAATTGCTCAAAAGCATAAGATTCCACTAATTGTTGATAATACGGTGGCCACGCCTGCCTTACTCAATCCGATCAAGTTTGGGGCGAATATTGTGATCCATTCGCTTACCAAGTACATCAATGGGAATGGAACCGCCCTAGGAGGGGTCATCATTGATGCCGGAACCTTTGACTGGTCGAGCGGAAAATTTGAAGAATTTACTACTCCTTCACCCGGTTATCACGGCTTAGTCTATCACGAGGCATTGGGTGCAGCTGCCTTTATCGCTAAAGTGCGCATTGAGGGATTGCGTGATTTTGGCTCGGCCCTGAGTCCGCTGAATGCTTTTCAGATTATACAAGGTCTAGAGACACTTTCGCTACGCATTAAAAAGCACAGTGAGAATGCTTTGAAGGTTGCCAATTGGCTGGTACAACAAGAGGAGGTGGCTTGGGTTAACTTTGTAGGAGCGAAGGATGAGCGCCAACAACTGCTAAGAAAAAAGTACTTGCCGGAGGGTATAAGCGGGCTCATCACCTTTGGTTTAAAGGGCGGATTTGCAGCAGCTAAAAAACTGACCGATGCTACCCGTTTGTTTAAAATTGCCGCTAATTTTGGGGATTCAAAGTCTATCATTGTGCATCCGGCTTCAACCACTCATCAGCAGCTAGATGAAAGTCAGCAGTCAGAAACAGGGGTTACGGCCGACTTGATTCGTCTTTCGGTTGGCTTAGAAGATCCTAACGATTTGATCAATGATTTAAAACAAGCGTTGAAGGCGTAGTTGCCTATGTTAGAAACACTGACCATATCAGCATTTACCACCTTATCAGGAGTGCAGCTCGAGCCTTTTCCGTTGAGTTTTGAATGCTTCGGAAAACCGCTCGGAGAAGCACCCCTGATTCTGGTAAATCACGCACTAACTGCAAATTCTACACTCACGGGTCAAAATGGATGGTGGAATGAAATCGTTGGTCCCGATAGAGCTGTCGATACCAATAGGGCCTCTGTTTTGTGTTTTAATATTCCAGGAAACGGCTACGATAATTTCTTTTTTGACGATGCTATTCAATTGACTTCTACCGATGTGGCACTGATTTTTCTTGAGGGCTTACGTCAGCTAAAAATTTCAACGGTCGATCTCTTTATTGGAGGGTCTGTGGGAGGTGGAGTTGCCTGGAGCATGCTCACTCAAAGCAAGGTGGAGTTCAAGCACTTTGTTCCGATTGCGACGGATTGGAAGTCGACAGATTGGATTATTGCGCACTGCCATATCCAGGAGCGATTACTTCAAGAAAATAGCGATTGGGGGTTGAAGTTGGCGCGTCAGCTCGCCATGCTGAGTTACCGGAGTCCACAGTCGTTCGATTCACGTTTTCAACGTGAGCGCAAAAGTGCCAAATACGCTGTGGAGTCGTGGTTGGATTATCACGGAGACGCCTTATCTGATCGTTTTCACGCTAAAGCGTACCGCCATTTGAATCAGATACTGCGACAAATCAACGCGGTGGGCGAGGGAGAGACCTTTGAAGAAAAGGTACAATCATTGAACACGTACTTTCACGTAGTCACCATCACCTCTGACCTTTTGTTTATTCCGGCTGAAGACGAAAAAACAGTGGAGAAACTCAAGCAAATAGGTAAAAAAGTCGATCACTTTAAGATCTTTTCTGATCACGGACACGATGCCTTTTTAATTGAACACCAGCAGGTGTCTGCCATTATTAAAGGGGTGTGCAACCAGATTTCAGGGCTTATCCCCGGTACATAATATATTCTTCGGCTTCGTGGGGTACAGGAAAATCAATGGGTTTAAAACGCAAAAAACCCCGCACTAAAAATGCAGGGTTCTTTTGTACTCGAGGCGGGACTTGAACCCGCACGACCGCAATGGTCATTGGATTTTAAGTCCAACGTGTCTACCAATTCCACCACTCGAGCCCGGACCTCATCATAAAGATGAGCTGTCAAAAAAAACGCTGCGACTGTCGCAGCGCTATGGAGCGAAAAACGGGGCTCGAACCCGCGACCTCAACCTTGGCAAGGTTGCGCTCTACCAGCTGAGCTATTTTCGCATTAATGTCAAAACTGCTCTAGAGTTCGAGGTTCTAGAGGATGGCAAATTTAAAACATTTAGCTGAAATTGAAAGAATGCATGCTAAATTTTACAAGGCTCTCGATTAGAGTTTTGAAAGTCTGTTTTTGATTTCTTGCAGCTTCATAAGTGCCTCAATAGGAGTAAGATGGTCAATATCTAAGTCGGCTAATTCATCTTGTATTTCTAGTAAAACTGGATCTTCGAGTTGTACAAAACTCAACTGTACATCGGTAGATGGAGCAGCCACACGCTTTGTTTGCTCTTCTCGTGTTTCACTTTGTTCTAATTTACTAAGCATGTTTTCGGCCTTTTGCACTACGGTTTGGGGCATTCCGGCTAGTTTGGCTACATGAATTCCGAAACTGTGCTCTGATCCGCCCGGGGCTAAGGTTCTTAGAAAAACAATTTTTCCGGCCTTCTCTTTTACTGAGACGTTAAAGTTCTTGATACGTTCATAGTGGTTGCTCATCCCATTGAGCTCATGGTAATGCGTTGCAAAAAGTGTTTTTGGGCGCATAGGATGATCGTGCAGGTATGCCGCAATGGCCCAGGCCAACGAGATTCCATCATAGGTACTCGTGCCGCGTCCGATCTCGTCCATGAGCACTAGACTTCTTTCGCTTAAGTTATTTAAGATGGCTGCCGTTTCATTCATCTCTACCATAAAGGTCGAGGCCCCAGCACTAATATTATCGCTAGCCCCAACGCGTGTGAATAGCTTGTCTACGATTCCAATTTGACCTGCCTGAGCAGGAATAAATCCGCCAGCTTGTGCCAATATTACACAGAGGGCCGTTTGTCTTAGTAGCGCAGACTTTCCGCTCATGTTCGGGCCGGTGATCATCATGAGTTGTTGCTGATGCGTGTCTAATTGAACATCGTTCGGAATGTACGACTGTTGGCTATCAAGCAAATGTTCAATCACAGGGTGTCTCGATCCTTTTAATACCAACTGTCTACTGTCATCCATGCTGGGGCGACAGTAATTGTATTGATCGGCCAAGTTACTGAAGCTTGTAAGGCAATCTAATTGTGCCACCTCTTGAGCCAGTTCTTGAATCGATCCAATGTGAGGCTCAAGTGCATCTAATAAAGAGCTATAGAGTTCTTGTTCGAGACGGTCGATCTGAAGCTTTGCCTCTTCAATTTTTTGCTCAAACACTTTAAGTTCTTCAGTGACATAGCGCTCAGCATTGACCAAGGTTTGTTTGCGGATGTAATGTTCAGGAACTTTGTCTTTATGCGTATTTCTAACCTCAAAGTAGTATCCAAAAACCGAGTTTGAATCAATCTTCATAGAGCTAATCCCTGTTTGTTTGATTTGCTCTTGAAGCATTTCCTCTAAAGCAGACTCGCTCTCATAAGCGAGGGCTCGGTAGGCGTCTAAGCGTTCATTGATTCCTGAGGCGATCATACCTCCCTTGGCTGCAACTGCTGGCACCTCTTCTTTTAAGTTTGTTTGAATCGTAAGGGCTACTTGCTGAATGGTGTTTTCATTAAAGGACAACTCTAGTTCGTGTTCTTTTAGGAGTGCTTGTAGCGCGATGCAATGTTTGATGGTTAACTCAAGCGTTTTAAGCTCCTTAGGGCCAATACGTTTTGTGGCGATACGCATGCCGATCCGCTCGAGATCACTGATTTTTTTTAGATGTTCTTGAATTTGCGATCGTACCGATTTATTCGCTTTGAAAAATGCTACGCGCTCATGCCTGTGTTGCACCGGCTCAATTCTGGTCAAGGGTCTAGCGATCCACTGCCTTAACAGGCGCGCCCCCATAGGAGTGAGCGTTTGGTCGATGATAGAAATCAACGCATGCCCACCAGGGTTGAGAGGGTGAAAGAGCTCTAAGCTTTTAAAGGTAAAGGCGTCCATCCACAAATGATCATCTCGATCGAGTCGAGTGAGCCTTTGGATATGGGATTTTTGCTGATGTTGTGTTTCGTTGAGGTAATGCAATAGGGCTCCTGCAACCCCAATACTTTGCGATTTTGGGCTTATACCGAAGCCTTCTAAACTACTCGTCTCAAAGTGGTCGGTAAGCAGCTCGTGTGCAAAATCATGCTCGAAGACCCACGGGTCTAAACTAAAGGGATGGGGGAGGTCAAAGCGTTCTTGCAAATGTGATCGCTGGTTCTTGGGCAGTAGCACCTCAACCACATCGAAATGGGTGATTAGGCTCTCTATATACTCTGCATGACCTTCTGCGACCTGAAAATCTCCGGTAGAAACATCTAACAGTGCTAGAGCATAACGTTCATTCTGAGCGCTTAGTGCTGCTAAAAAGTTATTCCGCTTACCATCGAGTAATTCTTCAGTGATGGCTACCCCCGGGGTAATTAGTTCTGCCACTCCTCGTTTTACGATCCCTTTTACCTGCTTGGGATCTTCAAGTTGTTCGCATATGGCGACCCTTTTTCCGGCCTTTACAAGTTTCGAGAGGTAGGTGTGAAGTGCGTGATGTGGAAATCCGGCTAGTGGGGTTTGATCACCTCCATTATTACGCTGGGTTAAGACAATGCCTAAAATTCGAGAGGTTTCTTCTGCGTCTGAGCCGAAGGTTTCGTAAAAATCTCCCACTCTAAATAACAAAAGCGCCTCAGGATGCTTGCCCTTTATCTCGTGATACTGCTGCATCAGCGGAGTCGTCGTTTTGCTATTTTTTGCCATAATTTTACCGAAAATAGAAATTTGATCCCACCTATTGAAAACTCATTTTCTCAAAAAGCCAGTTGAATCATTGGGGCGTCTCTCAGTAACAGCCTTTAAGAGCGCGTCAAAAATTCCTGTAGTGGTAGTATTAGACAACGTACGCAGTCTTCACAATGTCGGTTCAGTCTTTAGAACATCAGACGCCTTTAGCATTGAACGCATACTATTGTGTGGGATTACTGCTACACCTCCGCATAAGGAGCTTAGAAAAACGGCACTTGGCGCTACCGAGAGTGTCGCTTGGGAGTATGCTGCTACTACCGCCGAGGCGATTTCAGCTTTAAAGAAAGAGGGGTATCAGATTATCGCTATAGAACAGGCTGAAAATTCTGTTGCTTTAGAAGCCTTTTCTCCTAAGAAGGATGAGAAATACGCTCTTATTTTTGGTCATGAGGTGAACGGTGTCGACCAAGAACTACTAAATCAGTGTGATACCGTCATTGAAATCGCGCAGTCAGGCACCAAACATTCTCTAAACGTTTCGGTGAGCGCCGGTGTCGTACTATGGCACTTTCATACTGCCTTAGGCGCGTAGCCGCTTTTCAACTAAGGCCTCAGTAATTTTTTGGCATACAGTATTTAGGGCTTGAGGGTCGGCAACAAAGTCGATTTCGGTGGTATCTATTACTAAACGTTCGTCCTCTTTTTGATGAAGGCGGTGGTAAGCCTCTCGTATGCGTTCGAGGTAGGTCGCTTCTATCCCTTTTTCGATCTCACGGGACCTTTTTTTGATGCGTTCTTGAAGGACAGAAGTCGGTGCGTCTAAAAGCACATAAAGTTCTGGGGTTTCTGTCAGTTGCTCAGACCATTCGAAAAAGCGATTGAAAAGAATAAGATCTTCACCTGATAAATTCAAACTGGCGAAGAGTTTTGACTTACTGATATGGTAATCGGCGATTACTCCTTGTTGGCCTTTTAGGTGAAGAAGAGCCTGATGGCGGTCGGCTAAGAAATGCAATTCTGTTGGGAGCGCATAGGCCGATGGGTCTTGATAAAATTGATTCAAATAGGGGTTCGACTCGAAGGCTTCTAAGTGCTCTGTAAGCCCGTATCGTTCAGATAGAAGCTTACATAAACTGGTCTTACCCACCCCTATACACCCCTCGATTACAATCGTTTTTGCTGTATTCCATAGGGCTTGTTCTGTGCAGACTAATCCATACGCAATAGGGGTTAAGCTAGAATTGTCTGGGCAATCAGAAAGCCATTTTGAAACCGTTTCAAGCGGAATAGAGTCGTTGAGTGACCGCATCAATTCTTCTAAGGGCTCAAGGACGAATCTTCTTTGAGACATTCTAGGGTGTGGCAATGTCAAGGATGCTGTCTGAACGGTTTCAGGACCTAGTAAAAGATCAATGTCAAGCGGGCGGTCTTGATAGCCTTCTTTTCCTTGAATGCGCTTACGGCCATGTTGCTGTTCTAATTCAAGTGCGAGGCTGAGGAGTTCTGATGAATCACGCGAAGTATCAACAGCTATACAACAATTGTAGAAGGGGGCACCTTGAAAACCTTGGGCAGCGTTCTCATACACTTTAGAGCACCCTATTACGTGAACATCTTCAGTATTGAGCTGTAAGATAGCGGTTTGGATATGCCAGAGTCTATGCTCTTGATTACTGCCAAGACCTAGGTAATAGCGTTGTAACTTCATCGAGGGTTGAATGTACGAAAAGCCCTGAACTTTAAGTATCTTTAAGATTCGTAACACACAGAATTATGATGTTTTTGAAGCGCTTTTTTGCTGCCTTTTTGGGCGCTTTGGCTGCTCTATGGTTTTTCTTTTTAATCGGAATGATCTTATTGGTGGGATTGAGTCAAATCGATCCGGCAGTAACGGTTTCGAATGATACGGTACTTCAATTAAAGCTGAATCGCCCCTTACTAGATTACCAAGGGTCTACTAAAGACGATCTTTTCAGTGCCTTCTTTCAAGAGTATATGGCCGTAGACGAGATCGTAGAGGCCATTGATAACGCTGCATCAGATGCACGAATAAAAGGAGTGAGTATAGAAACCCCTGTGGTCATTGGAGGCTGGTCGCAAACCACCGCCATTAGAGAAGCCTTAGCCCGATTCAAAGAAAGTGGAAAGTTTGTGTATGCCTATGCAGACACCTACACGCAACGCGCCTATTATTTATCAAGTGTCGCGGATAGTATTTTCATACCGACCGCAGGTGCCATTGATTTACGTGGATTGGCTTCGGAATTGACCTATTACAAGTCGTTTCAAGATAAGACGGGTCTCAAAATGGAGGTGATTCGTCACGGTAAATACAAAGCTGCGGTAGAGCCCTATTTAGAGGATGAGCCGAGCAAAGAGAATCTCGAGCAAATTAAACGAGTGTTAGCCTCTCTTTGGGATGAAGTTTCTTCTGAAATACGCAACGATAGAGGACTTGATTCAGCTGATTTTGAGGCCATTGTGCATTCCGCTGAGGCTAGAGATCCAGAACGTGCATTGGCGTTAGGGATTGTAGATCAAATTGCCTACAAAGACACCTACGAAGAAGCTTTAAAGCGTGCAGTGAATGCCGATAGCAATCCGGTAAGTGCAGCTTCTACATTAAATACCATGAGCGTTAGTAGCTACAGCAGGGTGCAAACGGTTACATCACCCACCACATCTGATCGCATTGCGCTGATTTACGCACAGGGAACTATTCTTTACGGAGAGGGCTCACCTACACTAATGGGACAGACCACCATGAACAAGGCTTTGATCTCTGCACGTGAAGACAACACGGTAAAAGCCATTGTTTTACGTATCAATTCGCCAGGAGGGAGTGCGTTAACGTCAGATCTCATCTGGCGTGAAGTAGAAAAGACCGCAGCAGTAAAGCCTGTGGTGGTATCTATTTCTGATATTGCCGCCTCAGGGGGATATTATATCGCAACACCAGCCACCTATATTGTAGCTGACAAAACGGCGATTACCGGGTCGATAGGAGTTTTTGGAACGCTTCCGAATGCTTCGGCTATAGCGAAAGAGTGGGGTATCAACTCTTACAGTGTTGGAACACACGAGCGTTCGTTCACCTATTCTGTTGTTCAACCTTTGAGCGACTCGTTTAGAGCTGAGTTGCAAGATGGGATTGAACGCACGTATGACTTATTTATAGAGCGAGTAGCTACCGGAAGAGGGATGACCCCTGAAGAAGTTGACGCCATTGCTCAAGGGCGCGTATGGAGCGCCCAAGACGGTCTCGAAGTGGGGTTGGTTGATGAGATTGGCGGTCTTCAACGTGCCCTTGAAAAGGCAGCGGAGCTCGCAAATCTAGAATTGTATAAGGTGAGAAAATACCCGCGTTATAAGTCTGATATTGAACGCTTGCTCGGAGATATTCCTGGAGCAATGACCCAGCGTTGGTTTGCAGAATACACCCCATCATGGGCACAACGCTATGCTGAATTTTGGAAGGGTATCAAGGGTTCAGATGAGCAGTTTGAGATACAAGCGCGTATGCCATTTGATCTGAATATCGAGTAGATGGATAGCGCCCTCAAAAAACAAGCCTTTACGCTCTATCTTTTTTTAGCTGCCCTCTTCATTACCTCATTAGTAGTCTCAAATCTGATTTTTCAGAAGTTTTTTGTGTGGCAGCCGTTTGGGGATGTAGAGCTATTGGGAGCTCCAATTTTTGAGGTATCAGTGGGTATTTTACCGTATCCAATTACCTTTTTAATCACCGACTTAATTTCTGAGATTTATGGTAAAAAGTTGGCAAACAAAGTAGTGGTTGCAGGTATTTTTGCTTCGGTCTTTTCATTACTGATTGTATATACGGCAGGAGCTTCAACTGCTACTGCGTGGTCGCCTGTGGACGACGTTCAGTTCAATACCGTTTTCGGAAATACCATTGTGGCTGTCTTTGCCTCTATGATGGCGTATCTCTTAGCGCAATTTGTAGACATTCAGATTTACCATTTCTGGAAGCGACTAACCAAAGGAAAGCACCTCTGGCTTCGCAATAACTTTTCTACCTTTTCATCTCAATTTATCGATACGTTTTCGGTGGTATTCTTGCTTAGCGCTTTTGGAGAACTCTCTTGGGATCTCTTTTGGGGATTGGTAATAGCAGGATTCTTTTTTAAGGTGCTTATCGCCATCATCGATACTCCCGTTCTTTATGCGCTGGTGTATGTCGTTAGAAAGAAATTCAATCTCGGCATTAATGATGAGATTGAATTATTTGGTGAGTAAGCGTGTTTGCTTAGCGTACATTAAGATCTACTACAAATCCTTCTGATGATCGCACGTTAAAGATGCTGTAGTCGTCAAAGATCAGGTACTGCCCCTTAATTCCTTTGAGTTTACCTTTTAAAGGTTCTGTTTCATTTAGACTTTGGCGTACTCCTAACTGACCGTCGGGTGTGTACGGAAAGTTCAATTCTTCTATACGCAGTTTCTCTAATACGAAGGGCTGTACTTCATCAGGAAGATACCCTCTAAGGGCATTGAATTGCTGTATGAGGTCTCTTGATTGTTCGGGTTGTGAGAGCATAGCTTTCCATTGCGTTTTATCGCTGATATGCGCTTTAAGCGCCACCTCTGCCACACCTGCTAAATAACGATTAGGCACCTCCAAGAAAGCAAGCGCCTGATGCGCCCCTTGATCGATCCATCGTGTTGGAACCTGGCTTTTTCGTGTCACACCTACTTTAACACCTCCTGTATTTGAGAGGTAGACGATGTGCGGTTGCAGTTGCATTTTCTTTTCAAAGGCTAGATCGCGGTCTTCGATATCTAAATGAGCTTTGCTTTCTTCTGGCTTCATAATCCATGATCCGGCTTGAGGGGACTCAAAAAAACACTTCTTGCACAGTCCTTGTCTGAAAATGGCCGCATTGTCGCCGCAACTTAAACATTGGTATCCAATAAGATTGAATTCAATGATCTTTCCGATACAGTCATTGACTTTCACAAACTCATCACCTAAGTGCAGAAAATAGTTGATAGGCGAAGAAGGTTCGGCCTCCATTTTGGTAAGTACTCCTTGATAAAGCATAAGCGCTGTGCGTATATTTGAGGGCTAGCCTTAAAGATACAATTTATGACTCTGCCCTTGTTCAATTCGATTGCCTCTTGGTTGCTTAAAAAGCGATTGCATCAAATCGAATTATTTGTAAAGTATCCGGCAGATGTTCAAAACGAGCTCCTGCTTAAGCTCGTCGATATGGCCGCCTTTACGGAGTTTGGAACGAAGTATCGATTTGACGAGATGGAGACCTATAGGCAATTTGCAGAGCGGGTTCCGATTAGTTCTTATGAAGATTTAGCTCCCATGATTCAACGCTGCAGAGAGGGAGAACAAAATGTATTTTGGCCAACACCCATCAAATGGTTTGCAAAAAGTAGTGGAACCACTAACGCCAAGAGTAAGTTTATTCCCGTAAGTCAAGAAGCTTTAGACGATTGTCATTACAAGTCAGGTAAAGACCTTTTGTCTCTTTATCTCAATAATAATGAAGATTCGAAACTCTTTACCGGAAAGAGCCTAAGGTTGGGTGGAAGTAAAGAGCTTTACAAAGAAAAGGGGTCCTATTTTGGAGATCTCTCAGCGATTTTAATTGATAATCTGCCAAAGTGGGCCGAATACAGTAGTACTCCAAGTAATCGTGTGTCGCTGATGCCGCATTGGGAGGATAAGCTCAGCGCTATTATCGCCGAAAGCACTCAAGAAAATGTGACCTCGCTGGCGGGAGTTCCTTCTTGGATGCTGGTACTGTTGACTGAACTCTTAAAAGAAACCAAAGCAGATCACCTTTTTGAGGTGTGGGAAAACCTAGAGGTCTATTTTCATGGAGGGGTGAGCTTTACGCCTTACAGAACCCAGTACGAGAAGTTATTACCGCGTACTAATTTTAAGTACTATGAGATCTATAATGCCTCTGAGGGATTCTTTGCCATTCAAGACCGCAACTACCATAGCGATCTACTGCTCATGTTGGATTACGGAATATTCTACGAATTCATTCCGATGACGGAGTGGGGTAAAGAACAACCTCAAGCACTTCCGATATGGGAGGTAGAGCTGGGCGTCAATTATGCCATGGTAATTTCAACGAATGCAGGACTTTGGCGCTATACCGTTGGGGATACGGTACGTTTTACTTCACTCTCTCCATTTCGAATAAAGATTACCGGAAGAACCAAGCACTACATCAATGCCTTTGGTGAAGAATTGATTGTTGAAAATGCTGAGCAGGCCTTGCGTACAGCCTGCGAACAAACAGGAGCCTCCCTTATCGACTATACTGCCGCTCCGGTGTATATGAGTGACAAAGAAAAAGGGGCGCATCAATGGATGATTGAGTTTCGAAAAGCCCCAAAAGATTTGAAACGCTTTACCTTGGTACTTGATGAGGCTTTGAAACACCTCAATTCAGATTATGAGGCGAAACGTCAATCTGACATTACACTTCGAATGCCTATTGTTGAGGTTGCTCCGAATGGCTTATTCTATCAATGGCTCAAATCAAAGGAGAAAGTAGGGGGCCAGCACAAAATACCACGCCTTTCGAACTCACGAGACTATATTGAAGAATTGCTACTGCTTACGAAGCAGCTTTAAGAGCATTTAAGGCCGCAGATTGGGTGTCTAATTGTGCCTGCACGTACGCCTTGTCTACTTTAAGGTGTTTCTCTCCATTCGAAGGCATCTCAAACATGGCCTCTGTAAATACTGCCTCACAGAGCGTGCGCAGACCGCGAGCCCCTAACTTGAATTCTAGTGCCTTATCTACGATGTAAGCTTTGGCTTCTTCGTCTATTTCCATCTCAATACCGTCAATCTCGAAGAGTCTGTGATACTGTTTGAGCAATGCATTTTTAGGGGTGCTCAGAATCATGAGTAAACTGTCTCGGTCTAACGGATTCATGTGCGTCAAGACCGGCAGTCGGCCGATGATTTCAGGAATTAGTCCGAAGCTCTTTAAATCTCTAGGGCTGATGTATTGCAGGAGATTTTCTGAATCGATATGATCTTTAGCAACAGCACTGCTGTATCCGACCGCTTGTCGATTGAGACGCTGTGAAATATGACGCTCTATACCATCAAATGCGCCTGCAGCGATAAATAAGATGTTTGAGGTGTCTACCTCAATAAATTTTTGGTCGGGGTGTTTACGGCCTCCTTTAGGCGGCACGTTCACGGTAGTTCCTTCAAGCAATTTGAGTAAGCCCTGCTGAACCCCCTCTCCTGAAACGTCTCTCGTGATAGAAGGGTTGTCACTTTTACGCGCAATCTTATCGATCTCATCGATGAAAACGATACCACGCTGTGCCTTCTCTAAATCGTAATCTGCGGCCTGTAGTAACCTGGTGAGTATGCTTTCGACATCTTCACCAACGTATCCAGCCTCTGTCAATACAGTAGCATCAACAATGGCTAGAGGAACATGAAGCAGTTTGGCAATCGTTTTTGCTACTAGGGTCTTTCCGGTACCGGTTTGCCCTACCAACATTACATTACTCTTCTGAATTTCTACTTCGTCTTTGCTACTAGGCTTGAGCAGTCGTTTGTAGTGATTGTAAACGGCTACCGAAAGAACGCGTTTGGTTTTCTCTTGACCGATGACGTATTCGTCCAAAAAGGCCTTGATATCTTTGGGTTTGCGCAATTCGAACGCCTCTTCGATGCTCTCTTTTTGCTTGCCCTTGTGTTCTTCAGAAACAATGTGGTAAGCCTGCTCAATGCAATCGTCGCATATATGCGCATCTATTCCTGCAATAAGCAAGTTTGTTTCTTGTTTTTTTCGTCCGCAGAACGAACACTGAAGATTGTCGGCACTCATAGGCTCGAATTAACTGCTGGGTTGACGCGAAAGGATTTCGTCAATCATTCCGTACTCTTTAGCGGCCTCGGCACGCATCCAATAATCCCTATCACTGTCTTGGTAGACTTTGTCAAAAGGTTGTTTACTGTGTTTAGCGATAATCTCGTAGAGCTCGTCCTTTAACTTTAGAATCTCACGTGCAGTAATTTCAATATCAGAAGCTTGTCCTTGAGCACCGCCTAGAGGCTGGTGAATCATAACTCTCGAGTGTTCTAGTCCACTTCGCTTTCCGTCCGCACCTGCACACAACAGCACTGCTGCCATGGAGGCTGCAATTCCTGTGCAAATCGTGGCTACATCGGGGCGAATAAATTGCATGGTATCATAGATACCTAAACCAGCATAAACACTACCTCCTGGAGAATTGATGTAGATCTGAATGTCTTTAGTTGAATCTGTGCTTTCTAAGAACAGTAACTGTGCCTGAATAATGTTGGCTACTTGATCGTTTACCGCAGTCCCTAAAAAGATGATGCGGTCCATCATTAGACGAGAGAACACATCGAAAATCGCAATATTCATTTGTCGCTCTTCGATGATGTTTGGCGTCATAGCCATGGGATACATACTCGAAACGATTTGATCGTAATACAGCGAATTGATCCCTTGATCTTGGATAGCGAATTTTTTAAACTCCTTGTGAATATCCATGTACTGATGTTCGTTTAATGTGCTTCTTTCAAAGATACTTTAAAATTAAGCGTATGCCTCTTTGGCGAATTCTTCAAAAGTGACTTTCTTTTTCTTCAATTTAGCCTTCTCCTTAAAGAGATCGAGTATGCGCTCATTAATAAGTTGAGAAGAAAGACGTCTCACCTCCTCCTCGTTTTGCATAATAGAAGCTGTTATAGATTCGAGCTCCTCGTCAGTTGGGTTCATTCTCCCGAATTGGGCCATTTGACTTGCTACATACCCTTTGGTGAATTCTTTGAGGTCCTCAAATTCGATCTTAATTCCGTGTTGTTCGATCAATTTTGATTCGAGTAACTGATAGCGAATTCCTTTCTCAGTTCTTTCGTATTCGGCTAAGGCCTCTTCTTCGGTAAGGGGTTTCTCACCTCCGTGTTGCATCCATTTAATCAAAAATTCTTTGGGCAAGTCAAACTTGGTCTCTTCGATCAATTTTTCGGTTACATCATTCATCAATTTTTGATCAGATTGTTGCTCGAATTGAGCCTCTGAATCTTCCTTAATGCGCTGTTTCATCTCTGCCTCTGAAGTGACTTTGTCAGCTCCGAAAAGTTTATCGTAGAAGGCCTGGTCAAGAGCTGCAGCCTTTCTTAGGTTAATCTCCTCTATAGACAAGCTGATCTCTGCAGTGCGCTTTTCTGCTTCGTCAGCGGCTACACCCAATACACGAGCTAAAACCGATGTTTCTTCGAAAAGTCCTTTGGTTTTAAGGTTAAGACTTTCACCTACCTTCTTTCCAACTAAAGCAGACTGATTTTTCTTTCCTTTAAGGTCTTTAACGCTAAACGTGGCCTTGTTGCTTTGATCCTCAAAAGTTACAGTTGCCGTGATCTCACTGTCGGCAGTCGCTTCGGCTTGTGTTTCAAGAGTTCCGTATTGTTTTCTCAAACGCTCAACTTGCTCGTTCAGGCTCTTGTCAGAGACAGTGATCTCATAATGGTTGATCGTTTTCTTTGACGGAAATGCAGGTTCTACGGCAGGTGCCAATCCGATTTCGTATTCAAAGCTTAATGGCTCGTTATTCCAATCGAAGTCTTCTACCTCCTTCGGTAAAACATTCCCTAACAGATCTAACTTCTCCTTTTGAATGTATTCACTAAGAGATTGCTGTAAAAGCTTATTGATTTCTTCAGCCTTTACCCCTTGCTCGTATTGTTTTTTAATCAACGACATCGGAACCTGTCCTTTTCTAAAGCCAGGAATTGAGGCGCGCTTGCGGTAATCCTTTAGTAAGTTTTCTACTTTTTCGCTGTAGTCTTCTTTGGTTACTGCAACGGTCAAAATAGCGTGCAGCGGGCTTAATTCTTTCTTGGTAATTTTCATGTATCCTTGAGGGAGTTAAAACAGGCGGCAAAATTAGTCTATTTCGCTGCGCCTCACAAATCTAAAAAGGTCGAAACAAGTTGATCGAAGGCTTCGGGTTGTTCTGCGTGTAACCAGTGTCCTGCATTTTCAATAGAGGCAATTTGACTGTTCGGAAACTGACGGTGTATACGCTCAAAGTCACTATCTACAATGTACGTCGAGTTTAACCCTCTAATAAAGAGGCTTTGAACCTCAGTAGTGGCCTTTGGTTCTAGCTCTTGAGTGACGGTACTCTGGTCTGCCAAAAAACGCTGAATATTGCAACGAACTCTGAGTTCTTGGGCACTGTCACGTTCTAAATTCTTAAGCAAGAAGAAGCGTAACTGTTGGCTTTCAAAGAGCGGTTCTAAAAAGTCTTCAGCCTCTTTTCTGCTGGCGAATCGAAGTTTATCTAGTTCCCAAAGGGCTTCTAAGATTTTACCGTGTTGACTCGAATAGCTCTTCGGAGCGATATCGGCCACTACAAGTTTTTCGATGTATGCTGGATAGTGCAGGGCGAGATACATGGCGGTCTTTCCGCCCATAGAATGGCCCAGCACCTCGAATCGTGAGATGTCTTTGCTTTCGGCGTATTGGATAACGTCGGCGGCCATGGTAGGGTAGTCCCAGGTGTCGTGATGAAAGCTTTTGCCGTGGTTGCGTGCATCGAGCAGGTGTACCTGGCGTCCTGAAAGACTCCATTTCTTGGCAAAGGTCTTCCAGTTATCACCACTTCCTAAAAATCCGTGCAGTATAAATAAGGGTTTGCCCTCGCCTAAAACGTTCGCGTGTACGATCATTGTTGAGCCTCTTTGAGTAGGGTGAGATAGCGTTTAACTACTGTTTCTAATCCATTTTCGATGGCCTCACAAATGAGTGCATGACCAATAGAAACCTCCAATAAGTCAGGTACTTGGGCAGCGAAGTAGGCAATGTTATCAAGCGAAAGGTCGTGGCCTGCATTTAATCCTATCCCCAATTTTTTGGCCTCTAGAGCAGTGGCGATAAAGGGTTCAATAGCCTTTTCACGATTTGAGTTGAAATCTAGTGCATAAGGTTCGGTGTATAATTCGATCCGATCCGTTCCTGTTTCTGCAGCATAGTGGACCATATCAACATCGGCATTTAGGAAGATAGAAGTACGGATACCTTCTTGCTTAAAGGTGGCAATAGTGTCTTTTAAGAATTTTTGGTGTGTCTTGCAGTCCCATCCGGCATTAGAGGTAATGGCGTCTGGCGCGTCCGGAACGAGTGTCACCTGGGTAGGTCGTACCTCTAGTACCAAATCGACAAAAGATTGAATGGGATTACCTTCAATATTGAATTCGGTAGTCACGACCTTTTTTAAGTCTCTTGTGTCTTGGTATTTGATGTGACGTTCGTCTGGACGAGGGTGAACGGTGATCCCTTGAGCTCCATAAGACTCTAACGATCGAGCGGTTTGAATGAGATCTGGATTGTTTCCGCCTCTTGCGTTGCGGAGGGTAGCCCACTTGTTGACGTTCACGCTAAGTTTGGTGGCCATGGTCTAAATTGTTTTAAGTGGCTCTAAGGCCTTGCAAAAATAGCGAATCTTAAAGGGAATAAAGTCCTGTGAATATCCGTAATTTGCACTGTGCAAGAGCAAGAATACACATTGTCTCAACTGAGAAACGACAAGCTTCAAAGTTTTGAGTTAGGTCAGCCTATCGCCTCGCTGAAATCGTTTTTTGAGCAGTCGAATTATTCTCATGCCGCCTTGACTGAGCACGGTGTTTTTGTGGGCTGTGTTCCCAATTACGTACTTACTCCTTACGAAGGCGCGACCTCAATAGAGGCTTTACTAGAAGAGGTAGAGCAATTTTCAGTTCATGAGGACGCTTACTGGCTTGAGGCTTTAGAGGCTACTTTGCGTGCCGAGGCTGATATTGTGCCGGTCTTGGATGCCGATCAGCGTTTCTTAGGATACTATTTGCTCGAAGATTTAGAGCTGTTCTTAGCGCGAACCCCTTTTTTATCTGAAGGCGGATCTGTACTTGTACTCTCGGTTCAAAAAGAGGCCTACTCACTTGGTCAACTCACCCAGATTCTCGAGCGCAATAATGCGCGTGTTTTGGGGGTGTTACAAACTGCCGATTACGGAGCGCGTATAGAAATTACAGTCAAGCTGGTATCTGAATCGCTCCAAACGCTACTAAGCGAACTTAGGCGTTACGACTTTAGTATAGAGAAGGCGTTAAACGAAGATTTATTTGCAGAACAGCTCAGGGAGCGTTCTGCCTATTTTGAAAAATTTCTAAACCTATAACCCCATGCCAAAAGCGATCGCTTTTTTTGGTATTCACTTTGAAGCTGAGCACTGTGCCTTAGTGGAAGGACTCATTCAAAAGGCTATAGCTCTTGGATATGAAGCCTATGTTGAGGCAGATTACCTAGAGCAACTGATGGGTTGCGAGCTTCCGACCTCTGTTCGATCCTATGCCACGGCAGAAGATTTAGATGCAGATGTTCACCTCATGGTGAGTATTGGGGGTGACGGAACGATGCTTAGGGCGGTTACCTATATTGGGGCTAAAGAAATTCCTCTGGTAGGGGTCAATACCGGAAGGTTGGGTTTCTTATCGCTCATCTCGGTTGAAGAGGCAGAGTCGCTCTTGGATCGATTTGTCTCGGGCAATTACCGATACGAAACACGACAGTTATTACAACTGCAATTTGTGGGCGGATCAGAAGCCTTTGGCGCACATAACTTTGCCTTGAATGAAATTGCTGTGAGTCGAAAAGACACCACAAGCATGATTACGATTGAAACCTGGCTAGATGATGTTTACTTGACCACCTATTGGGCCGATGGGCTACTTGTCGCCACACCGACAGGATCTACCGGGTATTCATTGAGTTGTGGAGGGCCTGTACTTACCCCTGATGCCAAGTCTCTTGTGATTACCCCTGTTGCGCCTCATCATCTCAATGCACGTCCGCTTGTGATTGACGACCAAACACAGATTCGTATTAAGGTAGATTCGAGAGAGCCGTATCATTTGGTATCAATGGATTCTCGAATTGAGACCGTAGAGAACGGTGTTGAGCTACATATCAAAAAAGCCGATTTTAGCCTCAAGACCATTGCTTTTGAAGAAGACCATTTCTTTAAAACCCTTAGAGATAAGTTACTCTGGGGCGAAGACAAAAGAAATTAAACCATGAATAGATTGATCCTTCTTTGTATTTGGGGATTACTCCTTTTTTCTGCAGTGGACCTCAGTGCACAATCACTTTTAAATCGACTAGAGTTTGGGATGAGTGTACAAGCGCTTTCAGATTATGCAGATCTTAATCCTGAACCTGGCGCTGCGGGTATTACCAGTCAATTGGATTTAGCTCCTGCGGCGGTAATTCGCTACAACATGCCCTATCGCTTTGCGTTGAGGGGAAGTTACTCGCTAACCCAAGAATTACTGAAGGCAGGTTTAATGGGTGAATTTCACTTTAATGATTACAATGCTTACGAGCCTATTTCTACACTTACGCCTTACCTCGGGGTAGGTGCAGCGTATAACCAAGGGATTGATCGCAGGGCCGAGGGTATTTCGGCTGTTGTGGCTTTTGGAGCAAAAAAGAAACACAAGAGGTTAACGGCCTCTGCTGAGTTTGCTGCCGGTGTGCGTCTTCCGTCTGAGAATAAATCCCTACTCAATGATTGGTATGTGTTTCCTAATTTGTCAATAACCTATACCTTTGGCCCCAACTTTTAAGCCACGCTTGGGCTATACCTAACTGTTCATGAATCATCTGCTTAAAGAACATTTACCTAAACACTTAGCCATCATTATGGATGGGAATGGTCGTTGGGCGAAAGCCAAGGGCAAGCCCCGAGCATTTGGGCATGAGGCCGGCTTTCGAGCAGTGAGGTCAATTGTTGAGGCATGTGCCAAGCTAGAGATTCCCTATTTGACTCTGTACGCATTTTCAACCGAGAATTGGTTTAGGCCCAAAAAAGAGGTGGATATCCTCATGCGGATTCTTCTATCTGCTTTGAAGTCTGAGTTAGAGACCATGCAGAAGAATAATATCAAATTAAAGACGGTTGGGGGCATATCGACCTTACCCGGGGTAATTCTTGAAGAACTAGAGCGCGTAGTAGAGCAGACTTCTCAAAACACCGGAATGGTTTTGACGTTAGCCTTGAGCTACGGAGGACGAGAAGAATTGGTTTCAATGGCAAAAGTCTTAGCTGAAAAAGTTAAAAATGGCTTAATTCATGAGCAAGATATCGACGAGTCTGTCGTAAATGAGCATCTTTACACCGCTGAAATGCCAGATGTAGACCTGCTCATTCGCACCAGCGGTGAAATGCGTATCAGTAATTTTTTATTGTGGCAAAGTGCTTATGCTGAATTGTATTTTACAGAGCGGTATTGGCCAGACTTTAGAGAAGAGCACCTCCTTGAGGCGCTGACAGATTATCAAAACAGAGAACGCCGATTTGGAAAGACTAGCGAACAGCTTGAAAAAACACCAAAGGTTTAAGGAATTTCTATTCCTGAGCCTTTTTTTGATATACCCAGCGCTATCCCTAACCGCTCAAGAAATTGAGCCGACGGTTGAGCGTCCACCTACGTACATCATCGGCGGAGTTAAGGTGACGGGTCTTGAGAGTTACAACGAACAAACGGTTAAGAGTTTTGCCGGATTCAGAGAAGGGCAGTTTCTTACCATCCCTAGTGAAGAAGTAAGTGCCAGTATCAAAAAACTTTGGAATCTGGAGCTCTTTAGTGATGTTGCCCTCTACTACACTGACATACGTAACGATTCAATTTTCTTAGAACTATCTGTAGTCGAGCGTCCAACGCTAAACAACGTGACCTTTTATGGGGTCAAAAACAATAAGGTTGAAGGTCTTATTGAGGACACTGATTTAAAGAAAGGAAAGAAGATCACAGAGAGTCTTATAGAGAATACCAAGAATTACCTAGAGCGCACCTACAGAGAAAAAGGATACTTGAATGCCAAGGTAAACATTGCGACCAAGGTTGACACCACTATCACCAATTCGCGAGATATGGTGATCAATGTCAATAAGGGAAGTAAAGTGAAGGTTTCAGAGATAGTCTTTGACGGAATCTCAGCACTCAAGCAAAAGACTTTAGAAAAAGCGTTGAAAAACACCAAACGCAAAAAAGCGTATCGCTTTTGGAAAAAATCAAAATACATCGCTGCTGACTTTGAAGACGACCTCGAGCTCTTGGTTGATGCCTATGCAGAGCGTGGATACCGTGATGCACGTGTCCTTTCAGATTCTGTTTATACGATTGACAAAGAGAATATCGGTATCCAAATTGCCGTAGAAGAGGGAAACAAGTACTACTTCGGTGACATTGATTTTGTCGGAAACACCGTTTATGACGACAAGGCACTTGCTTCGGTTTTGGGGATTGAAAAAGGCGACACCTACAACGGTGTGCAGTTGAAGAAGCGTATTGCAGACAACACCAAGCCCGATGCCGAAGATTTGACCAATCTTTATCAAAACAACGGATATCTCTTTTCGAGTATTAACCCTGTTGAGGTTTCGGCCCAGCGTGACACGATCAACTTTGAGATTCGCATTATTGAGGGAAAGGAGACCTATCTTAACCATGTGGAGGTCACCGGAAATGACAAGACGAATGATCATGTGATTTACCGTGAAATCCGTACAAAGCCAGGGCAAAAGTACAGCAAGGATAATATTGTCCGAACCATTAGAGAGCTAGGGCAGCTCGGGTTTTTTGATCCGGAGCAAATTTCTCCTGATGTAGTGAATCCTGATCCGAATGCCGGAACGGTTGACTTGAACTATTCACTCGTTGAGGCCGGATCTAGTCAGATCGAGTTGCAAGGAGGTGTCGGAGGAGGAGGATTTATCGGTACCCTTGGGTTGTCCTTCAACAACTTCTCAATGCGTAACATCTTTAACAAAGAAGCCTATAAACCCGTGCCGATGGGAGACGGGCAGACGTTTGCATTGCGCCTTCAGGCGAGTAGAACCTTTAGAGTATACAGCTTAAACTTTGCCGAGCCTTGGTTGGGTGGACAAAAACCTGTTCGATTCAATGTCTCACTACAGCAAACACAGCAGTTTGCTTCACAATTTAGAAACGGACGATTCGATGTTGACAAGTCGCGCGGTTTTGGAATTATTGGACTAAATACCGGCCTCTCAAAACGGGTACAATGGCCAGATGATTACTTTGTGGTATCGCATGCATTGAGCTTTCAGAATTACGACTTCCAGAACTACAATTTAGGACTGTTCAATTTCGGAAATGGAAGTTCAAACTCCTTCTCTTATAGTTTTGGTCTGCAGCGTAGTTCACAGGGGCCCAGTAGAATATTTCCACTTACAGGATCTAATTTTGAATTGACAGTACGCGTCACACCTCCGTTCTCTGCTTTCTCTAAAAAGGATTACGGGGCCTTGAGAGATAAGATTACTGATGTAACGATTCAGTTGTTGGATGAAGGGATAGACGGTCCAAACTATACCGAGCTCAGCCAAGATTTAGAAGCACTAGAAGAGGAGCGTTTTAAGCTTTTGGAGTTTTATAAGGTTAAATTCAAGGGAGATTGGTATACACGTTTGGTCGATAAACTGGTTTTGAGAACCAATGCAGAGTTCGGATTTCTCGGAGCCTATAACGACCAGATTGGTAATGTTCCTTTCGAGCGCTTCTATGTTGGGGGTGACGGTTTAGGAAACTTCACCTTAGATGGACGCGAAAATATTCAGTTGCGCGGATACGAGAACAGTTCGATTACGCCATACACCGTGAATCCGATTAGCGGTAGACAAGAACAAGACGGAGGTGCGATTTACAATAAGTTTTCTTTAGAGTTGCGCTATCCTGTCACCTTGAAACCCTCAGCTTCGGTGTACACGCTTGCCTTCTTAGAGGCCGGAAACGCATTTACTGATTTTAAAACCTTTAATCCGTTTCAGTTGAAGCGATCTGCAGGACTCGGCGTTCGTATATTTATGCCAGCCTTTGGTCTTCTCGGAATCGATTTCGGATACGGATTCGACACAGACGCAAACCCAGGATCTGTCGGACCTAGTGGATGGCAGACACACTTCATTATCGGTCAGCAATTCTAATGCGAAATGCCATCACCATAGGTCTTGTGGTTTTGGGCTTGAACACAATGACAGCCCAAAGGGCTACTCGTGTCGGGTATTTAGATACCGATTATATTTTGTCTCAGATCGCACCTTACAACGAGATGCGTGCGCGTCTTCTCATTCAGGCCGAGTCGTGGTCGGCTGAAATTGATTCCTTAAGAATGCAGCTCGAGCGTGAACAAAGAGACTTGGCTGCAAGGCGTGTACTGCTGCCTCTATCGATAATCGAAGATAAAGAGCGCTCTCTTAATCGACTTCATCAAGAATTGATGCAGCTTCAGCAAGATCGTTTCGGGCCCAGTGGAGATTTTATCACTCAAGAGATGACTGTGGTGCGCCCGATTCAGGATTTAATTTTTGAAATAGTTCAAGACATCGCTTCTACTCGAAGGTTCGATCTCATTCTCGATAAGTCTTCTGAAGTGGTCATGCTTTATGCCGATCCGCAATTTGACATAAGTGATCTTGTGCTGCGAGAGTTAGCGCGAAACTATGAGGTACGACTAACGGGTGATCCGGGCGCTGTCGAGGAACGTTTGAGCGATCAAAGTGAAGAGAGTAGGTCTGCCATATCGAACGAGAATCAAGAAGAGCGAAAAAAGGCTCTTGAACGCATAGAAAGTGAACGAGAGCAGCGCAGAAAGGCCTATATTAGCAAGCGCGAAGAAGTGTTGAAGGCTCGAGCCGCTCGAGAGAAAGAAATTGAAGCACAAAAAACGCAAAACAAAGACTCAATTAAATGAAAATGAAAACCATGAAACATTACGTACTCGCTCTTGTAGCGCTATTTTCAGTAACCACTGCATCTTTTGCACAAACTTCTAAAGTTGCTCATATCAATGTGCAGCAGTTGCTTATGGATATGCCTGAAATGAAGGCTGCGCAAGAAGAATTAAAGAAACTAGAGGCTACTTACCGTGCCGATATCGAGTCTTCAGTCGCTGAATTGCAAAAGAAGCTTGTTGCTTACCAAAATGAGGCAGCTTCTAAGACGGCTGAAGAAAACAAGGCGCGTGCCGATGAATTGCAAAGTGCAGAGCGTAACATTCAAAACGCCGAGCAAGCAGCAATGGGAGAATTGCAGCGCAAGCAACAAGATCTATTTGCCCCTATCTCTGAAAAGGCTAAAGTTGCTATTGAGAAGGTAGCTGCTGCCCAAGGATTTGACTATGTCATTGATGCTAGCCCTGGATCTGGGTTGATTGTATTTACCGGAAAGGATCTCATGGCAGATGTTAAAAAGGAGCTAGGATTCTAATCTCGATCAGATTCCATTACTCTTAACCGCCCTTAGGGGCGGTTTTTTTGTTTTAAATGAAGATGCATTTAGGAATACGAATAGGAGTGTTTGATTCGGGTGTTGGAGGATTAACTGTTTTGAAATCCCTTCAGCAGACCTTTCCAGAAGCACACTTTGTGTATTATGCTGATTCGAATCGTGCTCCCTATGGTACACTCGATACAGAAACGATTTGGCGCTACAGTGCGCGTATTGTGAACTATCTATTAGATAGAGAAGTAGACCTTATTGTGGTAGGCTGCAATACAGTTACCACTGAGGTGATCGAGAGATTGAGAGCGAATTATGCAGTTCCTTTTGTAGGAATAGAGCCTGCTATCAAACCTGCTGCACAGTCCTCATCCAGTAAATGCATTGGCATTTTGGCAACCGAGCGCACCTTGAATAGTATCGGGTATACAAGAACTCGTGACCAATACGCCTCAGAGTGCAAGGTCATCGAGCGCGTGGGGGTAGGTCTTGTCGAAGAAATTGAAAAGGGAATCATAGAAAGCGCTGCATTGAATGCTCTGGTGGAGTCGTTTGTGATTGACTTTGAAGAGCAATCCATAGATACACTTGTGCTAGGTTGTACCCATTATGTTTTAATTAGGTCTTTGTTTTCTAGGTGTTTTAAGAATCCTATCACTCTCATGGACGCCAACGAGGCTGTTGCTCAGCGTGCTTTCAATCTAGCAACCCCTGTTAAGCAGGTTCAGCAAATGGTCGAATGCTATACCAGCGGGTCAACTCAGCTGCTTAGAAGAATAATCGATCACTTAGAGATCAATGCAGTCACAAAGATTGAACAGCTCGAACTTTAGATCCTTTCGTAGGTCACAATCTCGAAGTCGTAGGCATTGCGTTCGTCTGCAAGAAAGGTCTCCCTGTTGGTAATCTTCCAGTCTGAAGCTGAGAATTTCGGAAAAAAGGTGTCAGCTTCCACAGTGGCCTTCACGTGAGTGAGGACCATTTTAGTAGCAAGTGGAAGGGCGAGAGCATAGATTTGTGCGCCACCAACAATATATATCGTACTATCCTCGCATTGATCAACAGCTTCTTGAATACTTGTAGCAAGTCCTTCTATGTCAAACTTGGGTTGATATTCAGGATTCTTGCTTATGACTATATGAGGCCTGTCTTTCAATTTACCCGGAAGACTTTCTAAGGTTTTTCTTCCCATGATAATGGGGTGTCCAGAAGTTAATGCCTTGAAGTGTGCAAAGTCTTTCGGTAGGTGCCAAGGCAAGTCGTTTTGTTTTCCCATGGCGCCGTTCTCAGCTAGGGCAGCAACAATGATGATGTCTTTCATGAACGTACTAACTTAAACGGCCACTGGAGCCTTAATGGCTGGATGTGGATCGTATCCGATTAGCTCAAAATCTTCGAAATCAAAGGCATCAATATCCTTGATAGCCGGATTCAATTGCATCTTTGGTAAGGGTCTTAGTTCGCGGCTGAGCTGCAGCTTCACCTGTTCGAGATGGTTGCTGTAAATATGCACATCCCCGAAGGTGTGAACGAAGTCTCCTAATTCTAAGTCACATACCTGGGCCACCATCATAGTGAGCAAAGCATAGGAAGCAATATTAAAAGGCACGCCTAGAAATACATCTGCGCTGCGCTGGTACAACTGGCAAGAGAGTTTGTTATCTATGACGTAAAACTGGAAAAAAGCATGGCATGGGGGGAGTGCTGCTTTATGGTTTGCGACATTCTCCTCGAAAGATTTTTTGGTGTCGGGCATGACACTAGGGTTCCATGCACTTACGAGCATTCGGCGGCTGTCAGGGTTTGTCTTTAGAGTTTCGATAACGTCTTTGATCTGATCAATACCTTCGCTATTCCAATTGCGCCATTGGTGACCATAAACAGGTCCTAAGTCTCCATTAGGATCGGCCCACTCATTCCAAATACGCACTTTGTTTTCGGTTAAATATGAAATATTCGTATCGCCCTTTAAAAACCAAAGCAATTCATAGATAATAGATTTGAGGTGAACTTTTTTGGTGGTCACCAAAGGAAATCCCTCATTTAAATCAAAGCGCATTTGATAGCCAAAGGTGCTGTAAGTTCCGGTTCCTGTACGATCACTTTTAAAGTGTCCGTGATCCAAAAGGTGCTGCAACAATTGATGGTAGGCCTGCATAGTCTATGAAGTACTTTTGAAAGATAAAGATACCACCAAGATGTGCGTCTCATCACCAGTGGCGCAATAGATTATCTTCAGGTTATTAACGGTCGAAATCAACCGAGTATCATCCCCGCGATAGTTGCCGAAAGCAAAGAAGCTAGTGATCCGGCGATAAGGGCTTTAAAGCCTAATTCAGAAAGGTTCTTGCGCTGCGAGGGGGCGATAGTTCCGATGCCGCCTAATTGGATTCCGATTGAAGCAAAATTGGCAAATCCACAAAGCATGTAGGTAGCCATGAGCACCGATTTGTCGTAGGCGAGATGTACGGCATTAGTTGCGTCTTTGAGGTCTGCTAGTTGGGTATAGGCTACAAATTCAGAGGCCACCAATTTGATACCTAACAATTGACCCATTAGGCTGAGGTCTTCTTTGGCCACCCCAATGATGTACATGAGGGGTGCGAATATAGTTCCGAGAATAGCCTCTAAGGAGATGCTATCGTAGCCCCAAAGCGGAGCAAGGGTCTCGTTTAAACCTCCAATACCCCCTATATAGCCTAAAATACCGTTGATCATTGCGATAAAGGCCACAAAAACCAAAAGCATAGCCCCTACATTTAAAGCGAGTTTTAGTCCTTCAGTGGTTCCGCTCGCCAGGGCATCAAGCGCATTTGATCCGACGGATTGATCGGATATTTCAATCTTCTCATCTACTGATTCGGTTTGCGGAAGCATCAATTTTGCAACAATAATTGCACCAGGTGCTGCCATTACTGAGGCCGCGATGAGGTGTCGCGCAAAAGACAGACGCATTTCAGGATCGGATCCGCCAAGGAAGCCTACATAAGATGCCAAGACTCCACCTGCGACAGTTGCCATTCCACCTGTCATTACCAATAATATTTCAGAGCGGTTCATTTTGGGCAGGTAGGCCTTGATAAGAAGCGGCGCTTCTGTTTGGCCTAAAAAAATGTTTCCAGCTACCGATAGGCTTTCAGCGCCAGATATTCCTAAGGTACGGGTGAGTAGCCAGGCCAAGCCCTTCACGACGCGTTGGATGATTCCGAAATAATAGAGAATCGAGGTCAGTGCTGAGAAAAACACGATGGTGGGCAAAATCTGCAGAGCAAATACGTACCCAATCGTTGGATTCGAAGCGTCGATAAGATTACCAAACAAGAAAAGACTTCCACTCTCTGTGAATTCAAGAACCGCAGTGAAAAATCCTCCCAAAACGTTGAATATCTGTTTTACCCAACCGATTTTAAGTACTCCAAAGGCTAGAATGAATTGCAGTGAAAGACCTATTAGAATGGTCTTCCATTTGATGGCTTTGCGCTGTGAACTCAACAGAAAGGCAATGCCCAGTAGTACTATGATCCCAATGATTCCTCGGATTATTGCCATTTGTAATTTCTAAAAGATGACAAAGTTAGGAAAGATTTCTTCGTTCAAGTTCGTCGCGAATCGCCGCTGCTTTTTCGTAATCTTCATCTGTGACGGCTTTCTTAAGGGCGGCTTGTAACTGCTTTTCAGAATACGATTGATAGGTTGAAGGCTGCGGAGTAGTCGCCGTATCAATAGTCTCTTGAGGCTTCTGTGTTACGGTCATATCGATAGATGAAAAGGTGATTCCTGCTTGATCTAGAATTTCGTCATAGGTATAAATAGGCGCTCCAAATCGGGCGGCTAGGGCTACGGCATCACTAGTTCGTGCATCAATGATCTCTTCTTTTTGATCTCTTGTACAAATTAGGCTTGCATAGAATACTCCTTCTTTTAGTTTGTGAATGAGCACATACTCTAAGTGAATGTCAAAGCGATTCAGCGTGTTCTTAAAGAGATCGTGGGTGAGTGGTCTTGGAGGTTTGAGGTCTTCTTCCAAGGCTACAGCGATGGCCTGTGCCTCAAAGGCGCCAATTACGATGGGTAGTTTTCGGTCTCCGGATTCTTCAGCAAGAATAAGGGCATACGCACCGTTTTGTGCCTGACTGTATGAAATGCCCTTTATGATGAGTGGAACCGTTTGCATAAAGGGCAAAATAAGCGATTTTAGGCGTTTTGAGCTTTAAAGTCCTTTAATTTTTCAATGAGTTTGGGTACGACCTCAAATGCATCTCCGACAATCCCATAGTCAGCGGCCTTAAAGAAGGGGGCTTCAGGATCGTTATTAATAACGACTTTGACTTTTGAGGCATTGATTCCTGCCAAGTGCTGAATAGCTCCTGAGATACCTATCGCAATGTAGAGATTAGTGGCGACTGGCTTACCGGTTTGACCAACGTGTTCTCCATGAGGTCTCCATCCCATGTCTGAAACGGGTTTTGAGCAGGCCGTTGCAGCCCCTAAAACATCCGCAAGCTCTTCAACCATGCCCCAATTTTCAGGACCTTTAAGTCCTCTACCTGCTGACACCACGATATCAGCGTCTGCAATGGTAGCCTTGCCACTAGCCTTTTCAGCGCCCTCAGAGGTCACCGTGGTATCTGCTAATGTCGCAGCTTTGGTAACGACTTGAATCGGCTTTTCATTAGGTGTACTTCCGAAAGCATTTTTGGCGAGTCCTACAACAACAGTATCCGTCGTTGCCTTAGTAAAGGCAAATCCTTTATTCGTGAATACACTGCGCTTGAACAATTGCGTTCCGTCTTGTGTTTCAGGTAATCCTACAACATTCGGAATATAGGCTGCTTCTAATTGGGCAGCGACTAATGCACCAAAGTATTTTGCATCTGCGCTTGAGCCTATCACTACGGTCTTAGCACCAACCTCTTTAGAGGCCTCAGCGATAAGTTGTGCCGTTTGCGCAGCAGATAAGAGTTGCTCAGTCGTTTCTAATACATGAACTTCATCGACGCCAAAAGCTCCGCATTCAGTTGCGTTAGCAGCATTAACAGTCAGTGCATATACCTTTTCGCCATTAGCAAGAGCCGAGGCGAAGGAGGCAAGTTCTGCCGCTGATTTTTTCAACTTTGAATCTTCAGCTTCGAGGTAAACGAGTACGGCCATAATTATAAAACTTTAGCTTCTTTGTGTAACAAATCAATTAGGGTGTCAAGGTCATTGGGTTCAATCAGTGTGACTTCACCTTTCGCCGCCGGGCGTTCAAAGCGCACATCAGTGGTGCGGGCTTCTATATTTTCGGCAGGGAGCACTTCTATTGTTTTTTGGCGCGCCATCATGATTCCGCGCATATTTGGAATCTTTAAATCGGATTCTTCAACCAATCCTTTTTGGGCTCCAATCACAAGCGGAAGTTTTGAGCTGAGACGTTCGTTTCCGCCGTCTATTTCTCGAACTGCTTTTGCCACTGTGCCTTCAATCTCAAGCTTCACGCAGGTGTTGATAAACGCGTACTTACACTGTTGGGCAATTAACCCGCCTACCATGGCACCGTTGTAATCGATGGATTCGCGTCCACAGATTACTACATCGTACTGTTCGCGTTGGATGAGAGATGAGAGCTGAGTCGCTACAAAGAAGCCATCTGAAGGAACCGCATCAATGCGAAAACCTTTATCGGCTCCGATGGCCAGTGCTTTACGCATAATAGGTTCCACGGTCGCTGTACCGACGGTGGCGATATGCACTTCTGCACCTTGCTTTTCTTGGAACCAAATGGCTCTAGTTAGTCCAAATTCATCATTTGGATTAATTACAAATTGAACGCCTTGCGTGTCAAACTCGGTATCGTTTGCGGTAAAATTGATTTTTGAAGTGGTGTCTGGGACAGCACTTATACAAACCAAGATCTTCATATTGCAGTGGATTTATGTCTCTTTCCAAAGATAAGAATTCTATGCCATTTATTATGCATGCATAATAAATTTATTCCTGTTTTCTTATGAAGAATCAACACTTAAAAAGTCTTATTTTTGCCCTCATATTCTAATGAAAATTATGAAAACACTTCAGTTTAGAGAGGCGATCGCTGAGGCCATGTCTGAAGAGATGCGCCGAGATGAAACGATTTACTTGATGGGAGAAGAGGTAGCCGAGTATAACGGTGCTTATAAGGCTTCAAAAGGGATGTTAGATGAGTTCGGTCCTAAGCGTGTCATTGATACTCCCATCTCTGAAATGGGATTCTCAGGAATAGGGGTTGGATCTGCAATGAATGGGAACCGCCCGATCATTGAATTCATGACCTTCAATTTCTCTTTAGTTGGAATTGATCAAATCATTAATAACGCGGCCAAAATGAGACAAATGTCTGCTGGCCAATTCAATATACCGATCGTATTTAGAGGTCCAACGGCTTCTGCCGGACAATTAGCTGCTACACACTCTCAAGCCTTTGAGAGCTGGTATGCCAACTGTCCAGGACTCAAGGTGGTCGTACCTTCGAATCCTGCAGATGCAAAAGGACTACTAAAGTCTGCTATCCGCGATGACGATCCTGTGATTTTCATGGAATCAGAGCAGATGTATGGCGATAAGGGAGAGGTGCCTGAAGGAGAATACACCATTCCACTCGGAGTGGCGGACATCAAGCGTGAAGGTTCAGACGTAACGGTTGTTTCTTTCGGAAAAATCATAAAAGAGGCGTACAAAGCGGCAGAGCGTTTGGCAGAAGAGGGGATATCCGTTGAGATTATTGACTTGAGAACCATCCGTCCGATGGACCACGCAACTATTATTAACTCGGTTAAGAAAACCAACCGCCTTGTTATTCTAGAGGAAGCATGGCCGTTTGGAAATATTGCAACTGAAATCATTTATCAGGTACAAGATCAGGCATTTGACTATCTAGATGCCCCAGTGGTAAAGCTGAATACAGCTGACACCCCAGCACCTTATTCTCCGGTACTTCTCAAAGAGTGGTTGCCAAACGAGGACGATGTAGTCAAGGCAGTAAAAAAAGTATTGTACCGCAATTAATCTAAATTTCTAGTCAAACTGTAAACCGCGCAAGAGGCTTTTTCAAAACGTTAAAGTTTAACTTTTACTACTTTTGCCCGCGTTGTAAATAAACTAACTGAAACTAAACTTTACTCTATGGAAGCAGTCGTTCCTTATTTATGGGCCTTTGGTATTTTGGGTCTTATTTACGTTTTCGTAAAAAATGCCTGGGTATCTAAGCAAGAAGTTGGAGATGAGAAGATGGCGCGTATTGCGAAAAATATCGCAGACGGAGCCATGTCGTTCTTAAAGGCCGAATACAAAATTCTAAGTGTATTCGTAGCGGCGGTAGCTGTTTTATTGTTTTTTAAGGGGCAGAGTGAAGAAGGATCTAACGGCCTTGTAGCCGTTTCTTTTATTGTTGGTGCCATTTGTTCTGCTTTAGCCGGATTCATTGGAATGCGCGTTGCTACAAAAGCAAACGTTAGAACCACTAACGCTGCACGTACTTCATTGCCTAAGGCCTTGGAAGTGGCTTTTGCAGGAGGTTCTGTAATGGGACTTGGTGTGGTAGGATTAGGTGTTTTAGGTCTTGGTCTTCTTTTCGCGCTTTACAGCGCGCAGGGATGGGGGATCAATGAAGTGCTTAACGTTCTTTCTGGATTTTCTTTAGGTGCTTCTTCGATTGCACTCTTCGCTCGTGTGGGCGGAGGAATCTATACCAAGGCTGCCGATGTAGGAGCGGATCTTGTTGGTAAAGTAGAAGCGGGTATTCCTGAGGATCACCCTTTAAACCCTGCCACAATTGCGGATAATGTTGGAGATAATGTTGGAGATGTAGCTGGAATGGGTGCTGACTTATTCGAGTCTTATGTAGGATCAATCATCGGAACCATGGTTCTTGGTGCTGCTTTTGCTGGACTTCCTGAGTTCGCCAATGCTTTTAATGGGTTAGGTGCGGTATACCTTCCTATGGCTTTAGCTGCTGCAGGTATTGTAATGTCAATCATTGGGACCTTTTTCGTTCGTGTGAAAGAGGGAGGAAATCCTCAGACTGCACTTAACGTAGGAGAATTCGGTTCTGCTGGATTAATGCTCGTAGCTTCATTCTTCTTGATTCAAGCGATGCTACCTGAGTCATGGGTAGAAGAAGGGGTAACCTTCACTTCTTTAGGAGTGTTTTATGCTACGATCGCAGGACTTGTTGCTGGACTGCTTGTAGGGAAGGTTACTGAATACTATACAGGAACAGGAACAAAGCCTGTCAATAGCATTGTAAGACAATCTGAAACCGGATCGGCTACCAATATCATTGCTGGATTAGGAGTTGGAATGATGTCTACTGCTATTCCGATCATTCTTATCGCAGCTGCCATCTTGGTTTCGTATCATTTTGCTGGTTTATACGGTATCGCTATTGCAGCGGTAGGTATGCTTGCTAATACAGGTATTCAATTAGCGGTTGATGCTTACGGTCCTATTTCAGATAACGCAGGAGGGATCGCCGAAATGGCAGAACTTCCATCTGAAGTGCGTGAGCGCACTGATACATTAGATGCTGTAGGAAACACAACTGCAGCCATCGGTAAAGGTTTCGCTATTGCTTCTGCAGCCCTTACTGCACTTGCCTTATTTGCGGCCTTTATGAAGACGGCTAAAGTGACATCGATTGATGTATCACAGCCTACGATTATGGCCGGATTACTGATCGGATCTATGCTTCCGTTCGTGTTCTCAGCGCTTTCGATGAATGCTGTGGGACGTGCGGCTATGGCGATGATTGAAGAAGTACGTCGTCAATTCAAAGACATTCCTGCACTTAAGGATGCCCTTGAAGTAATGCGCAAGAATGATTCTGATCCGTCTAAATTCTCTGACGCTGATCGTAAGATTTTTGAAGCAGCAGACGGAGTTGCTGAATACGATAAGTGTGTTGCTATTTCTACGCAAGCATCGATTAAAGAAATGGTATTCCCTGGACTTTTAGCGATTATTGTTCCAGTGGCTATCGGTTTCGTGGGTGGAGCTGAAATGCTTGGAGGACTTTTAGCAGGGGTTACTGCTTCTGGAGTTCTTATGGCGATCTTCCAGTCGAATGCTGGGGGTGCGTGGGATAACGCTAAAAAAACAATTGAAAAAGAGGGTCGTAAAGGATCTGACGCCCACAAAGCTGCGGTGGTTGGTGATACAGTTGGTGATCCGTTCAAGGATACTTCTGGACCTTCATTAAATATCTTATTGAAGCTTATGTCTGTGGTAGCATTGGTTATCGCTCCAAGTTTAGTGAGCGCTGATGCCGTTGCTGCTGCTTCTACAGCTCAAGAAGTACGTAAAGAAATCACTGTAAATGTAGAGGAGGCTTCTTCAACCGAAGAAGGCGCGTCTGCTGCAGTTGTTGTTCGTATCGTTACGGATGAAAATGGAAACAAAGAGGTGATTGAAAAGCGCTACGAAGGAGCTTCGAAAGAAGAAGTTCTTGAAACAGTAAAGCAAAATCACCCAGAAATAGAAGTAGAATTCTCTTCTTCAGAGAGCGAATAAGCTACGAAGAGGTAAACACCATAAAAAAACCCTGGCCACGGCCAGGGTTTTTTGTTTTGTGCCTAGAAAGGATTCTATTTAAATAGGCCATTGATTTCGGCATCGATGCGATTGACAATTAGCCCAAGATCTTCTGTGTTATCAACGAAGTTGAGATGGTCTACGTCAAAGATCAGAAGTGTTCCTTTGTTGTAACCCTTAATGAATTCTTCGTAACGGTCGTTAAGACGGCTGAGATAGTCTATCGAAATACCACTCTCGTAATCCCTGCCTCTTTGGTGGATTTGCTTTACAAGGTTCTCTATTGAACTCCTTAAATAGATGAGGATGTCTGGAGCATCTACAAGGGATTCCATTAACTCGAAAAGATTGAGATAATTCTCAAAATCCCGATTGGTCATCAACCCCATACTGTGCAGGTTGGGAGCAAAAATATGGGCGTCTTCGTAAATGGTGCGGTCCTGAATGACCGTTTTAGAACCCTCACGGATATTAAGAACTTGTCTGAAACGTGTATTTAGAAAATAGACTTGGAGATTAAAGCTCCAGCGTTCCATGTGGTTGTAGAAGTCATTCAAATACGGATTAGCGATCACCTCTTCAAAGTGAGCCTCCCATTTGTAGTGTTTGGCCAGTAAGTCAGTCAAAGTGGTTTTACCCGAACCTATGTTTCCTGCAACAGCAATATGCATGCTTTATTTTTTTTGGCTCACCAATATAGCTATTCTGAAAGGTTTGTTCGCGCTTGAGAGGTCTAAAAAAAGAGGAATTTTTGAAATAATTTATGACGATGTCCTTGTTTTTTATAAATGCTTTTCTGTATTTAGCGCGATATATGAAAATTACTGCCCAAAACTCTTTTGCCTATTTTACTTTTTACCGCGTGAAGCGATAAGAGGGGCTTTTGGTTTTGTGGTATCAAAGAATAGTAAAGTCCCGATTTTTCGGGGCTTTTTTTTTGAACCTAATAGGATGAAAGTAGGAATACAAGGTACGATCGGATCAAACCACCACAAGGTGGCCCGGGAGCTTTATGGTGAAGCAGTAGCCTGCGTCGAGTGCACCTCTTTTTCGGCATTGGCTGAAGGATTAGTCAAGGGGACCTTCGATGAAGCCGTAATGGCCATTGAAAATTCAATCGCTGGAGCCATCCTACCGAATTATAACCTGATTTACTCCAACGGTTTTCAGATTCTCTCTGAATACTACCTAAGTATCTCACATAATTTGATGGCGCTTAAAGGACAAGGTTTAGAACATATTAAACGCGTTGAGTCTCACCCCATGGCATTGCTGCAATGTGCTACCTATTTTGAAGACAAGGCAATTACTTTGGTAGAAGCTGACGATACGGCATCTGTTGCACGTCGCATAGCCGATGAGCAACTCGAAGGTGTAGCGGCTATAGCACCTGTTGAGGCCGCCTCTTTATTCGGACTTGAAATTCTTGCCCAGGACATACAAACCTTGACTTCAAATGCGACCCGTTTTGTGCGCCTTTGCCCTTCTTCAGATAACCAAGAAACAAGGAATGAAAGCGCAAATAAGGCCTCGTTACGTTTTGTAACCGGACATAAGAGAGGGAGTTTAGCGACTATACTTAATGTCATGAGCGATTGCAACTTGAATCTCACCAAGATTCAATCACTACCTATCATTGAGACCCCTTGGAAGTACGCCTTCTTTGTGGACGTAACCTTCGTTGAAGCGAGTGACTTTGAAAAGGCTTCGTCGGCTTTGAATATTATGGCCGATAGTTTTACTGTTTTAGGGCTTTACACGAATCAGTTAAAAACAACTGAACTATGAGAGAGGCGAAACGATTAAAACGCGTAAGCGAATACTATTTCTCCAGGAAGCTGAAAGAGATCAAAGAAAAGGTGGCTGCAGGGGTCCCCATTATTAATATGGGTATTGGTAGCCCAGATCTTGATGCCCCTTCATCGGCTATTGGCGGGCTCATTGAAGCTCTTTCTGAAAAAGGGGTTCATCAGTACCAAAGTTATGTGGGTAGGGATGAGCTGCGCGAAGCATTCGCTTCATTCTATGCCAAACATTACGGTGTTCGATTAAATCCGTTGAACGAGGTATTACCACTAATGGGCTCTAAAGAGGGAATCTTTCATATTAGTATGGCCTTTTTAAATCCGAAAGATGTAGTGCTCATACCAAATCCGGGTTACCCCACTTACGCTTCAGTAGCTCAATTGGTTGGCGCTCGCGCAGTAGGTTACCCTCTCGATGAAGAAGGATTGCCAGATCTCAGTGCTATAGACGAAAAATTGATGAACCGTGCGGTCATGATGTGGGTGAATTATCCGCATATGCCCACAGGAATCACCTTAAAAGAGGATGGATTCAGGCGCATTATCACCCTGGCGAAAGAACACGATCTTTTAGTTATAAACGACAATCCTTACAGCTTCATTGGAAATACCCATCCGACCTCCATTTTAGCAGATACAGGCGGCTACCCTAAGGTTCTTGAGCTGAATTCGCTCAGTAAAGTCTTCAATATGGCCGGATGGCGCGTGGGAGCCTTGTTAGGGCCTAAAGAACTCTTACAGTCGGTACTAAAGGTGAAATCTAACATGGATTCAGGAATGTTTTTTGGCATTCAGCGTGCTGCCGTCAAGGCCTTACAAGAATCGGATTCATGGTTCAATCAGCTTAATGATGTGTATGTGCAACGCCGAAAACTAGTAGAGCTCTTGGCCAGGGATTTACATCTTGAAGTGATGCCCAATCAAACGGGTATGTTTGTCTGGTGTCGCTTGCCTAAGGGCATAAAAAGTGAAGCGTTTGCTGATAAACTTTTAGAAGAACATGCCATCTTTTGTGCTCCTGGATTCATTTTTGGGTCAGAAGGAAAGCGATTTGTACGATTTTCACTCTGTCTGAGTGCGGATCAGATTGAGAAGGCTATCATGCGCGTAAAAACAGGAGAGTTATGAAGCTAGCAGTCATAGGAGTAGGGCTGATCGGCGGATCTTGGGCCAAGGCATTAAAAAAATCAGCTGTAGTTGCTTCTGTTGTAGGCATTGATCGCAGTGAAGCGCATTTAAGTGAGGCTATCGAACTTGGTATTATAGACGATAAAGCTACCTATGACGATCTCGCCACGGTGGATATGGTATTCTTGAGTATTCCGGTAGATCAAATGGTTATTGAATTGCCGAAAGTGTTGGATGCCGTCGGAGAGCAAACGTTGGTTATTGATGCGGGTTCGACGAAACTTCAGCTCTGCGAGGCCGTTGCCTCTCATCCTAAAAGAAGAAACTTTTTGGCAGCTCACCCTATTGCGGGTACCGAATACTCAGGTCCTTCGGCCGCCATTGATAACCTATATGAGGGTAAATTGGCGATCGTATGCGAAGTCGAGAAGACGGCCATTAACCTTCAAGAGCGCGCGATGATTGCCTTTGCAGCACTTCAAATGCGCGTGCGTTACATGGGTGCTAAAGAACACGATATTCATGTGGCCTACGTCTCTCATCTATCTCACATCAGTGCCTTTATGTTAGGTAAAACCGTGATGGGTAAAGAAAAAGACGACCGAAACATTTTTGACCTGGCAGGTAGTGGGTTTGCCTCGACCGTCCGCCTGGCAAAAAGTTCACCTCAGATGTGGGCTCCCATTTTTATTCAAAACAAAGAGCCGCTTTTAGAAACTCTTGACGCTTATATTGAAAACCTCAAAGCTTTTCGAACACTCATCGCAGAAGAAGATCTCGCTTCACTCTTACAAGAAATGAAACGAATAAATAGCATAGAAAAAATATTAAACCCTTTACCTTTAAAGCCTTAAATCACAATCATGGAAAATTCGAAGAAGTTACGCAGCTGGTTAGATGAGATGCAATTGACGCATCCTCTTGTTATCGCTGGGCCTTGTAGTGCTGAGACTGAATCTCAGGTGATGCAGATTGCTCACGACCTAAAAGATACGGATGTCAACTATTACCGCGCCGGAATTTGGAAACCTAGAACCCGCCCAGGAAATTTTGAAGGGGTAGGAGCTATCGGATTGAAATGGCTGCAGCGCGTCAAAGAAGAAACGGGCATGAAAACGGCAACCGAGGTGGCCAATCGTGCACACGTTGATTTGGCACTTGAGCACGACATTGATTTGTTGTGGATTGGAGCGCGCTCGACCGTGAGTCCTTTTATCGTCCAAGAAATTGCCGATGCATTAGAGGGAACCGATAAGATTGTTTTGGTTAAGAATCCGGTGAATCCTGACTTGTCTTTGTGGATTGGTGCTGTAGAGCGCCTTCATAACGCGAACATTGAAAAATTAGGGGTGATCCACCGTGGATTCTCTTCGTATAAGAAGACGATGTACCGTAACCTTCCTGAATGGCAGATCGCCATTGATTTACAGTCTAAGTTCCCTGACCTTCCGATCATCAATGATCCTAGTCATATTTCTGGACGTCGTGACCTCATTTTTGACGTGTCACAAACTGCGCTCGATTTAAATTTTGACGGTCTAATGATTGAAACGCACTGTGATCCTGACAACGCCTGGAGTGATGCTGCTCAACAGGTTACACCAGAGCGTCTTGTCGAGATTTTTAAGACGTTAAAAGTGCGTAAGCCAGGAGACGATGAGGCAGAATTTCACGCTGCATTAAACCAATTGCGTTCTCAAATCGATCTATTAGATTCTTCGTTGCTTGATACTATGGGTGATAGAATGAAGGTAGCCAAGTCGATCGGTCAATTGAAAAAAGACCGCAACGTGGCGGTTTTACAGTCTAATCGTTGGAATGAAATTCTCGGACGCATGATTCTCGAAGGAGAGCAGCGTGGATTGAGCGAGGAGTTTGTGTTGAAACTCTTTAAGAGTATTCACCAAGAATCAATCCGTCATCAAGAGAAGATCATGAAGCAATAGGCTGAATGTACGGACTTGTCTACAAATCAACCGGTAGCTGGTATCAGGTCAAGTCTGACGACGGACTTGAGTACGCCTGCCGCATCAAAGGCAAGTTTCGTATTCAAGGCATAAAATCTACCAACCCTGTCGCCGTAGGTGACCGGGTTGTTTTTTCTACAGAGGTTATTGGAGATGAAGAGGTCGGTGTGATTACCGCTATTGAACCTCGTCAGAATTACCTCGTTCGTCGATCGGTAAATCTTTCAAAGCAATTGCATGTCATTGCGGCCAACATAGACCAGATTTTCTTGGTGATCACCTTAAAAAATCCGCTCACTTATGCCGCATTTATCGATCGCTTTTTGGTGAGCGCTGCCGCCTATCACATTGAGGTGGTCTTGGTATTCAATAAGTGGGACACCTATGAAGAAGACGAAGTCATGAAAGCCGAAGAGCTACTAGATGTCTATGCTTCAATAGGGTATCAAACGCTAAAAACAAGTGCAAAAAGCCTATTGGGGTGTGAAGAACTCAAAGCACTTATGAAAGAAAAGACCAGCATTTTTGCCGGAAATTCAGGAGTAGGAAAGTCAAGTCTCATCAATGCAGTTGAGCCCAACCTAGATTTGAAAACCTCTAGTACTTCTGAACAGCATCAACAAGGACAACACACTACTACTTTCGCTCAGATGTTTGATATTAGTTTTGGTGGAAGAATCATTGACACTCCAGGTATACGCGGATTTGGTGTTGCGACTTTAGAGCGTCATGAAATAGCCGATTACTTTAAGGAGTTTTTCGCCCTGAAATCTGATTGCAAGTTTCACAATTGTCTTCACGACAATGAGCCCAATTGCGCGGTTAAACAGGCGCTTGAGCGCGGTGACATCGCTCAAAGCCGCTACGACAGCTATATCGGATTACTCACAGACCCTGAGGGTCCTTATCGAACGGATAATTACGGACAATGAGAGCAGTCGTTCAACGGGTTTCTAGCGCCTCTGTTGAGGTAGAAGGTGAGATAGTTGGAGCTATCGAAAACGGATTCATGCTACTCCTAGGCGTCACGCATGACGACGGAGAAGAAGATGCCCAATGGTTGGCCTCCAAATTAGCTCAAATGCGTGTTTTTAGCGACGAAGAAGGTAAAATGAATCTCGATATTAGTCAGGTAGGCGGTCGGGTCTTGGTCGTCTCTCAATTCACCTTGTTTGGGGCTACTAAAAAAGGAAACCGTCCTTCTTTTATAAATGCAGCACGGCCAGAGCACGCAGAACGCCTATACCTGTTTTTCACCTCTTGTTTAGAGGAATGTTTAGGTACATCTGTAGAGCGCGGAGTGTTCGGGGCCGATATGAAAGTCTCGTTAGTGAACGATGGTCCGGTTACTTTAATCATGGATACAAAAAATAAGGAATAATGGATGCAATAACGATTACTCAAGAGCGTGTAGATCGCTGGATCAAAGAACACGGCGTGCGCTATTTTAACGAGTTGACCAATATGGCGCAGCTTACAGAAGAAGTAGGTGAAGTGGCTCGTATCATCGCAAGACGCTACGGAGAACAAAGCGAAAAGCCATCGGATAAAGAAATCGATTTAGGTGAAGAGCTAGCAGATGTTTTATTTGTAGTACTCTGCCTTGCCAATCAAACTGGGGTAGATTTACAAGCAGCCTTTGATAGAAAATTAGAACACAAATCAAGTCGTGATCACGACAGGCATCACAACAATCCTAAATTAAAATCATGAAGGCATTGCAGGTGCATGGAGTACAGCCCATAGCGCAACAACACATAACGTTGACGGGGTCTAAAAGCGAAACGAATCGTGTGCTTTTATTGAAGGCACTCTACCCTAATCTTGAGCTATTGAACGATTCAAATGCGCATGATGTGGCCATGATGAAAGAGGGACTTTCAAAGACTAATGGCACGGTTGATATTCACCATGCAGGCACCGCAATGCGTTTTTTAACGGCCTATTTTGCGACCCTTGAGGGCTCAGATGTTCTCTTAACGGGGAGCGCACGAATGAAGCAGCGACCGATTAAAATTTTAGTAGATGCCTTGAGAACCTTGGGTGCTGATGTAGCGTATGTCGAAAACGAAGGATTTCCGCCTTTACAGATAAAAGGCAAGGCTTTAGCGGGAGGGAGTTTAAGTATGAGAGCTGATGTCAGTAGTCAATACCTGTCGGCTTTGTGTTTGGTTGCCCCTAAATTTCAAAAGGGTCTGTCCTTAAGTTTTGAGGGCGAACTGACCTCTATCCCTTATCTCAAAATGACACTAAAACTGTTGGAGTCCATAGGAGTACCGACCGAACTGAATTCAGAGGGTGTTCGAATTTTCAACAAAAATACCATCGACGATCAGTCCTTGGCTGTAGAGTCTGATTGGAGCGCTGCAAGCTACTACTACAGCATTGTAGCCTTGTCTCCTGTAGGTACCTCATTGCGCTTAAGTGTGTTAAAGGATGACTCTCTTCAAGGAGATCGTGTGCTGGCCGATCTCTATACTGACTTCGGTGTTGAAACGCGCTTTGATACGAATACGGTTCATCTTCACAAAAGTGGAGCTGCTAAAGAGGCGGTATCTTACGACCTTAGGGATGCCCCTGATATTGCTCAGACAATTGCCGTAACGGCCGCTGGTCTAGGAATGCATTGCACGATGACCGGATTGCATACCTTACCCATAAAAGAGACGGATCGCTTAGCTGCCATGAAGGCAGAGCTCGAGAAGTGCGCTGTTCAAGTAACGATTACCGATGAATCATTAGAGGTTCACCCGCGCAAAGATGCCTTAGTCTCGGCGACCATCTCAACCTATAATGACCACCGTATGGCGATGGCTTTCGCACCTTTGGCACTCTGTGTACCCCTTACGGTAGAAGATCCGATGGTGGTAGAAAAATCATACCCAGACTTTTGGAAAGACCTTGAGTCGTTGGGTTTTCACTGTAAATCAAAAGCAGAATAATCTAAATTCCCTTGACTTTGGGGTTTTTGCAATAGTATCTTTGCCCCTCTTAACGCAGCGTAGAACGTATGAAGCTTTCAAATTTCGATTTCGACCTTCCTAAAGAATTACTAGCCGAGTATCCGGCAGAAAATCGCGACGAATCACGCCTTATGGTGTTGCATCGCGACAGCGGAAAGATCGAGCACAAAATGTTTAAAGATGTTATCGATTACTTCGATGAAGGAGACGTAATGGTCTTGAATAACACCAAGGTTTTTCCGGCCCGCCTCTACGGTAACAAAGAAAAAACCGGTGCGCGTATCGAAGTGTTCTTATTGAGAGAACTCAATCAAGAGCAACGCCTTTGGGACGTATTGGTTGACCCTGCGAGAAAGATTCGTATTGGAAACAAGCTGTATTTTGGAGATGACGACTCTTTAGTGGCAGAAGTAATAGACAATACGACCTCTAGAGGGCGTACCCTGAGATTCTTATACGACGGATCGTACACTGATTTTAGAAAGAAACTGAGATCGTTAGGAGAGACGCCACTTCCTAAATACATCAAGCGCGATGTAGAGCCCGAAGACGAAGAGCGTTATCAAACCATTTATGCGAAATACGAAGGAGCCGTCGCTGCGCCTACTGCGGGCCTTCACTTTTCAAAGCATTTGCTAAAACGCCTTGAGATTAAAGGGATTGATTTTGCAGAAATCACCTTGCACGTTGGGTTAGGCACCTTCAATCCGGTTGAAGTAGAGGATCTTTCTAAACACAAGATGGACAGTGAAGAAATGCAGATTGACGAGAAGGCGGCTGAGATTGTAAACAATGCTAAATTGGCGAAGAAAAATGTGTGTGCCGTAGGAACTACGGTGATGCGCTCATTAGAAAGTTCGGTATCTTCTAACGGAATGTTGAATCCATTTGACGGATGGACCAACAAGTTCATCTTTCCCCCTTACGATTTCTCGATTGCCAATCGCATGATCACCAATTTTCACTTGCCGAAGTCTACGCTTCTCATGATGATTTCTGCCTTTGCAGATCACGATATGGTGGTGCATGCTTATGAAGAAGCAGTGAAAGAGAAGTATCGCTTCTACTCTTATGGTGACGCGATGATGATTCTTTAGAATGTCAGCTGAAAACGCGACAAAACGAGATATTCGTGCGCTTGATCTTCAAGCGTTACAAGCGTTTTTTTCAGCGCATAATCAACAAGCTTTTAGAGCAGATCAGGTCTATCAATGGCTATGGCAAAAGGGTGCCCATCACTTTGACGAGATGACCAACCTCTCGAAGTCGACCCGAGCGCTTTTAGATGCCCACTTTGTCATTAACCATATTGCCGTAGACCGTCAACAGCGCAGCTCAGACCAAACGATAAAGAATGCCATTCGACTTCACGACGGGTTAACCGTAGAATCTGTTCTGATCCCGACAGAAACACGCAGTACTGCTTGCGTATCAAGCCAGGTAGGATGCAGTTTGGATTGTACTTTTTGTGCGACCTCTCAACTGAAACGTATGCGCAATCTGAATCCTGATGAGATTTACGATCAGGTGATGGCTTTAGATCGCCAAAGTCAGTTGTATTTCGGAAGACCGCTATCGAACATCGTATTTATGGGAATGGGAGAGCCGTTGATGAATTATAAGAATGTGATAGCCGCGGTGGAGCGTATTACTGAAGGGCTAGGCCTTTCTCCGAAGCGGATCACTATCTCTACCTCTGGAGTCCCGAAGATGATTGAGAAATTAGCTGATGAAAATCCACGCTTTCAGTTGGCCGTTTCACTGCACTCAGCCCGAGAAAAAGTGCGTAATCAGATCATGCCCTTCAGTACCTCGTTTGACCTAGAGACCCTGCAGAAGTCACTTCAATATTGGTACCAACAGACACGCTCAAAAATTACCTTTGAGTACCTGATTTGGAAAGGGATTAACGACACACAAGAAGATATTGATGCTTTAGTTGCTTATTGCAAGCGTGTTCCTTCTAAAGTGAATATCATTGAGTATAACCCTACCGATTTCGGTAATTTCGAGGCCGCAGACCAGAAGGTGATTGAGGCCTATAAAAAGGCCCTAGAACGCGCTCGGATTACGGTGACTGTGCGACGCTCTAGAGGAAAGGATATCGATGCCGCTTGCGGGCAATTGGCGAATAAATTGATACCTTTAGAATCCTAAATTTCCCAACACAGTACGTGCAAACCGTTGCCAAAATACGACAGCCTATCGTTGCTGAAATGGACCTCTTTGAAGTGAAGTTCAAAGAGGCTATGGCTTCTAAGGTTGCACTTCTCAACCGCATTACCTACTACATCGCCAGCCGTAAAGGGAAGCAAATGCGCCCAATGTTTGTATTCTTGGTGGCGAAATTGGCAGGGGAGGGTAAGGTCACCGATCGGACCTATCGAGGAGCTTCGATTATCGAGCTCATTCATACGGCCTCTCTTGTGCATGACGATGTGATTGATGCGAGCGACAAGCGCCGCGGATTTTTTTCAGTAAACGCACTGTGGAAAAATAAAATTGCCGTCTTAGTAGGAGACTTCTTTTTCTCAAAAGGCTTACTGCTTTCACTAGATCACGATGACTTTGATCTACTAAAAATTGTTTCTGAAGCGGTTAGAGAAATGAGTCAAGGTGAATTGCTTCAATTAGAAAAGGCTAGACGCCTAGATATCAATGAGGTAGTTTATTACGATATTATACGTCAGAAGACGGCTACTCTTATCGCAGCTTGTTGTGCGATGGGTGCCGCGTCTGTCGGATGCAGTGATGAAGAAATTGAGCGCTTCCGCTCTTTTGGTGAATATGCTGGTATGGCTTTTCAAATTAAAGACGACCTTTTCGATTATACTGAGGGGGCTATAGGCAAGCCCACAGGTATCGATATTAAAGAGCAGAAGATGACGTTGCCTTTGATTTATGTGCTCAATCAGGCTTCTGACCGTGACAAGCGCTGGATTATTGATTCGGTAAAAAGGCATCACAAAGACAAGAAGAGAGTAAAAGAGGTGATCGCATTTGTAAAAGACAACGGAGGACTCGAATACGCCATTCGTCAGATGAATCGCTATAGAGATGCTGCCTTAGGACTTCTAGTAAACTACCCTGAGAGCTCCTTCAAGACAGCGCTCGTTGATTTGGTTAATTACGTGGTGGATCGAAAAAAATAAAGAATACGAACAAGAATTATGATTTCAAAGTCTACCATCGATAAGGTTTACGAGGCGGTTCGTGTAGAAGAAGTCATTCAAGACTATGTTCAACTTAAAAAGTCCGGAGCAAATTTTAAAGGACTAAGTCCGTTCACCAGTGAACGCACTCCCAGTTTTATGGTGTCTCCGGTAAAGCAAATCTGGAAGGACTTTAGTAGCGGAAAAGGTGGTAATGCCATCGCTTTTTTGATGGAGATGGAGCAGTTTACCTACCCTGAAGCCATTCGCTACCTCGCCCAGAAGTACAATATTGAAATTGAAGAGACAGCGCAGTCTGAGGAACAAAAAGAGGCGCGGGATCATCAAGAGAGTCTTTTTCTAGTTACAGAATTTGCCCACGAATACTTTCAGCGTCAACTGCACGAAGACCCGAAGGGCAAGGCGATAGGCCTATCTTATTTTCAAGAGAGGGGATTTACAGACGAAACCATAAAGCGTTTCAAACTAGGATTCGGTGGTACGGTTTGGAACGGATTAGCAGCCGAGGCACTTAAAAATGGCTATCGCGCAGAGCTCCTTGAAGAATCTGGAGTGTGTTTCGCTATTGAAGGAGTGCAGAACGGAAATGAGGCGGATGGCCTTCGAGATCGATTTAGAGATCGGGTGATTTTTCCGATTCAATCCACAAGCGGAAGGGTTTTGGGCTTCGGCGGACGCATCTTAGATTCTCAAAAGAAGGTGGCTAAGTATGTCAACTCTCCTGAGAGTCCGATTTATCATAAGGCAAAAGCGCTCTACGGCATCCACTACGCTAAATCAGCTATAGCTAAGGCTAATAACTGCTATTTAGTCGAAGGATATACCGATGTTATTCAGTTGCATCAGCGCGGACTTGAAAACGTAGTCTCATCAAGCGGAACAGCACTGACCGAGTCTCAGATACGTATGATTCGCCGTCTCTGCACGACTATAACCTTGATTTTTGATGCAGATCAGGCCGGTATTCGGGCATCAATGAGAAGCATTGATTTGATCTTGGCAGAGGGACTAAACGTTCGCGTGCTATCGCTTCCAGAGGGTGAAGATCCGGATAGTTTCGCTCGACATCACGACCTAGAAGAGATCACCACCTATTTCGAGTCCAATCAAATTGATTTCATTACCTATAAGGCACAAGTACTGCTCAAAGAAGCTAATGACCCTATCACCACCTCTGAAGCCATTCGAGAAATTGTAAAGAGTATTTGGCATATCAACGATCCTATTAAGAGGGAGTTGTACGTAAGGCAATGCGTGGATACCTTTCAATTGAGTGAAGCGGTAGTCTATAAAGCATTAGCCGATATTGAGGCGAAAGAGAAACGCGACTCTAGAAACAACCCGGTTAGTGCTCAGCCCAAGCCACTAGAGGTAGTTCAAGAGCCTGAAGTGCTCAACAAGAAAGATCGGCAGAAAGAGTTAGAAAGAGCGCTGATTGAGGCTTTAGTGTTGTATGGAGCTCAGGTAGAGGTATTTGACGATGAGTTTTTAGAGCCTGATGAAAAAACAGGTGGACTGGTGGCGAAGCGATCATTGGTGGAGTCTAAGGTGTACGAGAAAATCTATCTCGATCTACAGCAAGATGAGATGCGTTTCTCTGACCCGATCTACGACGGCCTATTCGAAATGCTTATTCGCTTTTATACCGAAGAGCAAGGTGAAGAGGTGGGTGAGTTACTCAAGTATCTTGAGAAGCAGCAAAAAGAAGAACTGGTAGCGCCGCTATCGACTATCGTTTTTGACTATGAGCGCTACACCTTGCACCAATGGGAACGAAAAAATATCTATCCGAAAGACAGAAGCGATCAGATTGCACAGCAAGTCTCTGAAACCATTCTTTCATTGCGTTCGTACTGGGTACAACAACATTTAGAAGAACTGCAGAAGAAAAGCGCAGAGGAAAACGAAGAGGTGCTCGAAGAGGTAATGGATTACCTGATGCTTAATAAGGTGCTGAGCAAACGTTTGAATCGCGTCTTAACGCTTTAGTTTACCGAAGCTCATTTGGAATTTCACAGACCGGAATAGGGTCCATTTTGTGTTTGTTGGCGCGGTGAAATTTGAGAAAGATCTCATACACTTCACGTTCTCTGCCCTCAAAATCATCTACCGACCTGTGCGCTTCGTGCATTTGCATCGCCCACTCTAATTCACGATAGGTAGCACCAATTTGATCTTCATCTGAGCGGTTGTCGCCCCACAGTCCGTCGGTTGGTGGTGCATCTATAATTTCTTGATCTACCCCTAAGTATTTTCCCAAATCCCAAACCTCAGTTTTGGTGAGGTCGGCGATAGGGCTAACATCCACGCCTCCGTCTCCGTATTTGGTGTAAAATCCAACTCCAAAGTCTTCGACCTTGTTACCGGTTCCGGCTACTAGAGAAGAGGTACACTGTGCGACGTAGTATAAGGTGCTCATGCGCAAACGCGCCCGTGAATTCGCGAGTGCAAGATGCGTCAACTCTTCTTCAGGAGCGGTGAGGGCTTGTGCCGATTTAAAGGCCTCAAATACACCGTCTAAAGGAACGCTCATTACTGAAACATTAGGATAGCGCTCGCTTAGGGCATTCATGTGTTTCAAACCTCGATTCAGTTGATCGGTGGCTTGGCTGATCGGCATGTTGAGCAAGGTTACCTTTAAACCCGTTTCTGCGCAAAGTGTTGATGTGGTGGCAGAGTCGATTCCACCTGAGACCCCAACAACAAACCCTTTGGCTTTAGCCTTCTTAGCATAGTCGCTGAGCCACTGAACGATATGATTTTTAACTGCTTCGGCTTTCATGAGCTTTTAGTGCAAAGTTAAGGCTTAGAATGGGTAATTTTGAACAAAGAAATAACAGATGGCAGACACACACCGTTCGAAGATAGAGCTCAACATTGAACTAGATGAAAATAAGATCCCCGAAACCTTAAGTTGGACGGCAGAAGACGGGGGAGTTGCAGATGCTGCAACTAAAGCAATGTTGCTTTCTATTTGGGATCCAGAGGAGAAAGAAACCTTGAGTATCGATTTATGGACTAAGGATATGCCTGTAGACGAGATGAAACTCTTTTTTCATCAAACACTTGTGCGCATGGCTTCTACTTTTGAAAAGGCGACTCAGGAAACCGAAATATCCGGAAGAATGAGAGACTTCGCGGCCTATTTCGCTGAACAACTCAAACTGTACGACGAGCGCTAATCTAATGTGCTGCTCTATATATCTCGTTGAGACGATCTATTTCTTCTAGGATCTCCTCACAACCTAAACCTGAACTTGATGAGGTTATAAAATAAGGGGGGTGTTCTTCCCAAGCACCATCCGTCATAGCCTTGCAGTAGGCGTCAATTTTTTTCTGTACAGCTCCTTTTTTGAGTTTATCTGCCTTGGTGAACACCATATAAAATGCGATTTCTTTTGAAGCGAGCCAGGCCATGAATTCTAGATCTATCGGTTGAGGTTCGTGACGACTGTCAATCAAAACAAAGGCGCAGAAAAGCTGTTCTCTTTTGGTGAAGTATGCGCGAATATAACTTTGAAATTCTTTTTTAGTAGACTTTGAAACACGGGCATAACCGTAACCTGGCAAATCGACTAGAAACCAATTTTCATTAATGATAAAATGGTTGATGAGTTGTGTTTTTCCCGGTCGAGATGAAGTTTTCGCTAAGGAGTGGTGTCGTGTTAGCGCATTGATCAAAGAAGACTTGCCGACATTCGACCTTCCGATAAAAGCGTATTCGGGTAGGGGCTGGTTGGGGCAGTGCTCAACCGACGAGTTGCTCATCACAAACCTGGCCGAGTGAATTTTCATGCCGTTGTTGGATTTAAATTTTCCGTTCTTTCAGCCACCCTTCTAGCAGCTGGTTGAAGGTTTCAGGGTGCTCCATCATAGGGGCATGGCCGCACTTATCGATCCAAAATAAATCAGAATCAGGAAGGAGCTTGTTGAATTCTTCTGCAACTTCTGGAGGAGTGACCTTGTCGTTCTTACCCCAAATGATGCAAACGGGTTTTTTGAGCTTCGGAAGATCTTTAGCCATGTTGTGACGAATGGCACTCTTTGCAATAGCAAGGGTCTTTACCAGTTTTACTCTGTCGTTGACAAGATCAAACACCTCATCAATGATCTCTTTAGTAGCAACCGCCGGATCGTAGAAAACTTCTTCAGCTTTTTTCTTGATATACTCGTAATCTCCGCGTTTAGGATAACTGTCTCCCATAGAGTTCTCGTACAAACCTGAACTTCCAGTAATAACCAACGCCTTCACATTTTTCGGAAATAGTTTGAGGTGCAGTAATCCAATATGCCCACCTAATGAGTTTCCGAGAAGAATGACATCCTTTAGACCTAGATGTTGAATAAATGCATCGATGTATTCTGCAAAATTCTTTACGGTGGTCTTCAAAAGTGGAAGATCGTACAAGGGTAACACCGGAATGATCACTCTGTACTCAAGCTTTGAGAAATGCTCGGTAACAGCAGAGAAGTTGCTTAACCCTCCCATGAGCCCATGAAGCACGATGATGGGTGTTCCTTCTCCTTCGTCTAAATAATGAAACTTCCCTGATTGCTTAGTCTTCTGGCCTTGTTGCATACTGCGGTGTTGCGAAGCCCAAATATAGAAAAATAGCGCAACTACAGTGCTGGTGATAACTTTTCTAAAATTGTGGATAAATGTGTCGGAAAGTGTAAAAAAGTGGAGATTTAAAGGCTATATTTGAGTCATAATTCAATGAATGTGACCCATTTAATCGGACAATACGAGTGTAAAGCTGATGTCAAGGGGCGTGTAAACATACCTACATCGCTCATGGCGCAGCTGAATGACGTCTTAGATAAGGGGTTTGTCATCAAGCGATCTGTTTTTCAGCAGTGTTTAGAGTTCTATCCTAAACAGGCTTACGACGAATTGATGACAAAGATTGTGGCTAAAAATCAGTTCAGCAGAAATTACGACACCTTCTTGAGGAACTTCTTAGCTGGCTCTCAGCAGCTCACGCTTGAAGAACACGGAAGACTTCAAATACCAAAGAATTTAATTGCATTCGCCTCGATTCAAAAAGAGGTGGTGCTGGCTTCGGCGATCAACCGCATAGAAATATGGGATAAAGCCAAGTACGAGGCCGTATTAACTGAAGGACAAGACATATACGCAGATTTAGCTGAATCTATATTCTCAGATGATTCCAACTTATCATAATCCGGTCTTACTTGACGCTTGTATCGACGCCTTGGCGATACAGCCCGGCGGCACTTATGTAGACTTGACTTTTGGAGGTGGGGGTCATTCTAAAGCCATATTAAATCAACTTGGACCAGAAGGTCGCTTGTACGCCTTTGATCAGGATGTAGATGCTCAAGAGAATCGCATTGACGATCAGCGCTTCACTTTAATTGCTTCAAACTTCAGGCATCTAAAGGCGCAGCTTCGCTTTTATGGGTGTAAAAAAGTTGATGGAGTTTTGGCAGACTTTGGAGTTTCTTCGCACCAATTTGACACGGCATCACGCGGATTTTCAACGCGATTTGATGCGCCGCTTGATATGCGAATGAACAATCAATCCGGCGTAACGGCGGCTGAAGTGGTCAACACCTACTCGGCTGATGATCTTGCTCGGCTCTTTAGAACCTATGCAGATTTGAAGAATGCCTTTGCCATCGCAAAGGCTATTGTACAAGGGCGTGCCAATGCTTCAATCGACACCACTTTTGAATTGATAGAAGCTATTTCTTCTGCTATATATGTACCTAAGCGCAATCAACAATTGGCTCAGGTTTTTCAGGCCTTGCGTATAGAGGTGAATAAAGAACTCGAAGCTATTGAATCTATGTTGCCGCAGCTCATTGAGGTGGTGGCGCTTCATGGAAGAATTGCGTTGATGAGCTACCACTCGCTCGAAGATCGGTTGGTAAAAAATTTTATACGCTCTTCTCGTCTCGATGGCGAAGTGCAGAAAGACTTTTTCGGCAATCCACAGTTGTATTTCAAAAAGATCGGAAAGCCTATTGAGGCTTCAGAAGATGAGGTGTCAATGAATTCTAGAGCCAGAAGTGCGGTGTTGAGAGTTGCTGAACGTGTCGAACCTAAAACAATGACTTCATGAAAAAGTGGTTTCTAAGCCTCTTTAAGGGGAGTTTTTTGGTGAGTGAAGATGCTGCGCGTAACTGGCGATTTATTCTATACGTTTTTTCATTGTTCGTAGTCATGATTTATGCCGCGCACAGTGCTGATCAAAAAGTGGTACGAATCGATCAGTTAAACAAAGAATTACAAGGACTTAGAAATGAACATATTGAAGGACGTAGGGCCGTGCAGCAGTCGCGCTTAGAGTCTTCGATGCGTCAAACCTTAGAGGTTCGCGGTCTAAAGCCATCGGCGAATCCTCCTGTAAAAATAATCGTTGAATAGTATGGATCAGAAAGTGACCAATATGATGAGACGTCTGGTGCTTGTAGCAGCGGCCATGCTGCTTTTTGGAGCACTGATTTCGTATAAGCTTTTTCAGATTCAATGGGTTGAGAAGGGTCAACTGGAGCAATCGGCCTTATCGGACAATCGCAAACTTGAACCCATAGAGGCTAAACGCGGGTCGATTTATTCGGCAGACGGAGCCCTTTTGGCTACTTCGGTCTCTTCGTATACGGTGCATTTTGATCCTACGGTGGCCCGCGAAAGTTTGTTCGAGGCTCATATCGGGGCGTTGACCGACTCGCTTGCTCAGCTGTTAGCTGTAGATGCTAGGGAGCTCGAGAAGCGATTAAGAAAGGCTAGAAGGACTAAAGATCGCTATGTTCGCATCGCGTCAAATCTAGATTACGGATCGTACAAACGGCTTGAAAACTTTCCCATTTTTGATGCCGGACGCGGCAAAGGAGGAATCATTGTCGACAGCAAAATTTCTCGAAAGAAACCGTTAGACCCATTGGCTTCTCGTCTCGTTGGGTATTATTTAGATGAAGGCACCCGTACCTATAAGGTGGGTCTTGAAGGCGGATTCAACGATCATGTTTTACAAGGGGATAATGGCCTTAGAGAAGTGCAGCGTATTCAAAAAGGGTTGTGGAAGCCTGTTGGCTTAGAAAACGTAAAAGAACCTAAGGACGGTTATGATCTAGTGACCACCCTTAACAGTAATATTCAAGATATTACTCATTCGACCTTAAATCAGGTGCTGCGAAAATATCGGGCAGCACGCGGATTAGCCGTAGTGATGGATGTAAAGACTGGTGCAGTACGCGCCATGTCGAATTTGACTATGAATGCGGATTCAACGTACAGTGAAAGCTACAATGCGGCCATTGGTGATCTTTACGAACCGGGATCAACCTTTAAATTGATGTCGCTCATAGCGGCCCTAGAGGATAAAAAGGTAGATACCAGCACCACTTTTCATGCCAAATACGGCCAATATAAAGTGTACGACAAGTACATCTATGATTCTCGAAGAGGAGGGTATGGGCCTATAAACCTATCAACGGCCTTTGCAGTTTCATCGAATACCGCTTTTGCAGAGATGATTAATGAAGGCTACAAAGAAACGCCGCAAGCCTTTGTGAATCGCTTGTATTCAATGAAGTTACATGAGCCCTTAGGATTGCCTATTGAAGGAGAACAGGCTCCTTTGATTCGTTATCCTGGTGAAAAGGGGTGGTCAGGGCTTTCATTGGCTTGGATGTCTCATGGGTATGAGTTACTCATGACGCCACTTCAAGTACTCGCTTTTTACAATGCTATTGCGAATGACGGCCGTTACATAAAGCCTCAATTCGTTTCAGAGGTTAGAAGAGGGGAGCGGGTAATTCGTCGCTTCGATACAGAGGTGATCCATCCGGCAATCGCTAGTTCAAAGACCATTAATATCGCCCAGCAATTGCTCGCTGAGGTAGTAGAGAAGCCTTATGGTACGGCACATAAGTTGTACGACAAGCACTTTCCTATCGCGGGTAAGACGGGTACTGCTCAAGTAAATTACCAATTGGGTAAAGACAAGGTGGATTATGTTTCTTCTTTTGCAGGCTATTTTCCGGCTGACAATCCGCGCTACTCATGCATCGTAGTGGTTTACCGGCCAGATAAGAACGATAAGATCTATGGGGCAGATGTTGCTGGCCCTGTTTTTAAGTCAATTGCGCAGAAAATCTATGCAACTACACCTTTTGTCGATGCCGTAAGACTCGATACACAGTTGACACAGACTGAAGAGCAGGTCGAATTAAAACCGCTTATACAAGTTACCCCAATTGTTAGCGATCAATTAACCCAAGCCAACGCCCCTAGTTTGAAATGAAACCATTAAAAGAGCTATTATATAAAGTACGCATTGATGCGATTTCGGGTCAAACAGACCTTGATATCGCTTTGATAGCGTTCGACTCACGCTCTTGCAGTAAGGGATCACTCTTTGTTGCCATTAAGGGTGGGGTGGTTGATGGCCATACTCATATTGCTTCGGCGATCGAAAATGGTGCGCAAGCTATTGTGTGCCAAGAAATGCCAAAAGCCCGTAAAGAAGAGGTGACCTACATACAGGTTGAAAACGCGCGTGAGGCTTTGGCCATCATGGCCGCGAACTGGTACGACCATCCTTCAAAGTCAATGAAAGTGGTAGGAGTGACGGGTACCAATGGTAAAACCTCTGTCACTACAATGTTACACGAGACTGTAACAGGTCTAGGTTTTCAAGCCGGACTTATTTCTACCATAAAAATCTGTTACGGAGAAACGGTGGTTCAAGCCACTCATACGACTCCAGATCCGCTCAGCATCCAATTTCACCTCGCGCAAATGCGTGAGCAAGGCGTCGCCTTCTGCTTTATGGAAGTGAGCTCTCATGGCATTGATCAAGAGCGGCATCTAGGTATTGAATTTGCAGGGGCTGTTTTTACCAATCTCTCTCACGATCACCTTGATTATCACAAGACCTTCGCGAACTATCGCGATGTGAAGAAAAGACTATTTGATGCATTAGGTTCGCAGGCCTTTGCCTTGGCGAATAGCGATGACAAGAATGCCAAGTACATGTTGCAGAACACAAAAGGCCGTCCATTTTTTTATGGTCTTAAAGTGTTTAGTGACTTTAAGGCGCAGGTACTAGAGACCCAGTTTGCGGGAATGCAGTTGCGTATTGAAGATCGCGAGCTGTACGCTCCTTTTCACGGAGCCTTCAACGCTTCTAATTTGTTAGCGGTCTATGCCGTTTGTGTGCTCTTAGATTTCGACGTTGAAGAGGTCTTAGTGGCCCTGAGTCAGTTGAAGCCTGTTGAAGGTCGATTCAATTTGATAAAAGGTAGCGAAGGGGTGCATGCCATTGTTGATTTTGCGCACACGCCAGACGCCCTAACAAATGTCTATCAGGCTATTGAGGAGCTACGCACAAGAAACGAACGGTTGATTACCGTGGTGGGCTGCGGCGGAAATCGCGATCAAGATAAGCGGCCAGAGATGGGTAAAATCGCTGCTCAGGCAAGTGACACTGTGGTGTTTACCTCAGACAATCCTCGTGATGAGGATCCTATGGCCATCATTGATCAAATGAATGCAGGTGTTGCGGTTGAGCACACCCAAAAAGTACTGATTCAACCTGATCGCTATCAGGCCATTAAAATGGCGATGCGAATGGCGCAGCCTAATGACATCGTACTGATTGCTGGTAAAGGACATGAACGCTACCAAGAAATTAAGGGTGAGCGCTTTGAATTCGATGATGTTAAAACCGTAAAAGAACTCATTAACGCTTAGGTTATGCTGTATCACCTTTTTGATTTTTTAGAACGTCAATATCAGTTTCCGGGAGCTTCGCTGTTTCAGTTCTTGTCGTTTCGAGCGGCCTTAGCCACCCTGACGGGATTGATAATTGGATCGGTGTTCGGAAAGTCGATCATCTCTCTTTTACAACGCAAGCAGATCGGTGAGCAGATTAGAGATTTGGGTTTAGAGGGGCAAACCCAAAAGGCCGGGACACCTACTATGGGCGGATTGATCATTATCGGTGCCACCCTCATTCCTGTACTGTTATTTACAAATTTGACTAACGTTTACATTCAACTTCTGATCCTCACTACCGTTTGGATGGGAAGCATAGGATTCATTGATGACTACATCAAGAAGTTCAAAAACGACAAAAAAGGGCTTAAGGGTACCTTTAAAGTGATCGGTCAGGTTGGCCTAGGGGTAATCGTAGGAGCTGTACTTTATTTTCATCCGCAGGTTACGCTCAGACAAGAGGCTGAAGGGGTTTCACTTCGAGAGAGTGTTGAGGTTAAATCGGTTCAGACCAACCTTCCGTTTTTCAAAAACAACGAACTCGATTACGCTGATTTCTTGACCTTTTTCTCAGCTGATCTTGAGCCTTATGCGTGGGTGGTATTTATCTTGGTGGTCATCTTCATCATCACAGCCGTCTCGAACGGCGCAAACCTAACCGATGGTATCGACGGATTGGCTGCAGGCTCTTCTGTGATCATTGTACTCACCTTAATGCTCATGGCATGGGTTTCGGGTAACGTATTGTTTGCCGATTACCTTAACATCTTCTATTTGCCTCGTGTGGGTGAGGTGGTGGTATTCTCGGGGGCCTTTATTGGAGGATTGATTGGCTTTTTGTGGTACAACGCTTATCCGGCTCAAGTATTTATGGGAGATACCGGAAGCCTGACCATTGGAGGGCTCATTGCTGTTATTGCACTTATCGTGCGCAAAGAGCTTTTGATCCCGATTCTTTGCGGAGTCTTCTTGGCCGAATCGGTTTCAGTCATCATGCAGGTAGGCTATTTCAAGTTTACCAAGAAGAAGTTCGGTGAGGGGCGTCGGATCTTTCTCATGGCACCACTGCACCATCATTACCAGAAAAAGGGATATCACGAAAGTAAAATTGTCATTCGCTTTCTCATTGTCGGCATTTTGTTGGCGGTGGTGAGTGTTGTAACGCTAAAAGTTCGTTAATGAGTCGTTCAAAGTACATAGTGATTTTGGGGGCTCAAGAAAGTGGAGTCGGAGCTGCCTTGTTGGCCAAGCAAATGGGCGAACGTGTATTTGTCAGTGATTATGCTGCGCTTCAGCCTCATTATGAGCGTATTTTAAAACATTACGGTATCGCTTACGAGAGTGGTCAGCACAGCTGGGAGCGCATTAAAGAGGCAGATTTAGTGGTAAAGAGTCCGGGTATTCCTAACGATGCCGATGTGCTCAAAAGGCTTGAGGCTATGGGTATTCCTGTGGTTTCTGAGATCGAATATGCCTTTAAGCATACCCAAGCAGAGATTGTGGCGATTACCGGAACCAACGGAAAAACAACTACCGCGGCACTCACGCATAAAATTTTGGCAGATCAGTCGCTTGATGTGGCTCTAGCAGGAAACATAGGAGACAGTTTCGCGGGTAAGCTGGCTGAGAAACCGCAATCGCTATATGTGCTTGAAGTGAGCAGTTTTCAGCTCGATCACATCAAAGACTTTAGGCCTCATGTTGCAGTCATTACCAATATCACTCCAGACCACCTCGACCGCTATGGAGACGATTTCTCTACTTATGTCGATGCCAAGTTTCGTATTTGTATGAATCAGACCGAGAAAGACTATTTCATCTATGATGCAGACTGCGAGGTGATTCAGCAGCGATTAGCGGATTCTGTCGATGAGATTCGTGCGACCCAATTGCCCTTTAGTGTAAAGAAAAAATTGGCACAAGGTGCCTATCTAGAAAAAGACAAAATGATTATGAATGTATCCGATCAAACCATTGAAATCCCAGCCTCATCAGTACCTGTAGAGGGCTTGCACAATCTTAAGAATGCCATGGCTTCTGGAATGATTGGTATGCTAAAATCGATTCACAAAGATGCCATTCGTCAAAGCATAGAAGGATTTACCGGTATACCACACCGCATGCAGGTGATTGAAGAATTTTCAGGAGTGCGCTTCATCAATGATTCGAAAGCGACCAATGTTAATGCCACCTATTTTGCGCTAGAATCGGTAAAACATCCTATCATTTGGATTGCTGGAGGGGTAGATAAAGGAAACGACTATAGCGCCTTAATGCCACTCGTCCGAGAAAAGGTAAAGGCGATTATTTGCCTCGGAGAAGACAACCAAAAGCTTTTAGATACTTTCTCAAGAGTAATTGACCCTATGGTCGAGGTTCGTTCAATGAGCGATGCAGTGGCCCAAGCTATGCTGCAGGCAGAGCGCGGAGACACGGTATTGCTTTCTCCGGCGTGCGCAAGCTTTGATCTGTTTAAGAACTACGAACACCGTGGAATGGAATTTATTCAAACTGTAAAAGCAATCGATTAAGTGAAATTGTTTCAGGTGCTTAAGGGAGATAAAACGCTATGGGCATTGACCTTGCTCTTGGCGCTTATCTCTTTTCTTCCGGTTTATAGTGCCGGAACGCAAATCAGCACCGCAGAAGGCGTATCGGTGATCAGTACCTTGCTGTTCAAACATATGTTTTTGGTGGGAGCCGGATTTTTTCTGATCTATCTCACCCATAAGCTACCTATAGAACGCATTGCAGTGCTGGGGTGGCTCTTTTTTGTTCCGGTTATCGCGTTACTGGCCTACACCCTGACAATGGGAAACTCTATTGGCGGTGTGAGTGCCAACCGATGGGTGCGTGTGCCGCTAATCAATATGAACTTTCAGCCCTCTACCTTGGCACAAGTGGTGCTCATGGTTTGCATAGCGAGTTATCTCGCTAAGAACAAGGCGCGAACTATTAAGTTCACGGAAAGTATTCTTCCGTTATGGATTCCAATCGGGTTGACCGTTCTATTGGTGTTCAGTCAAAACTTCTCTACGGCGGCGATTATCGGAACAATGGCTTTTGTTCTTTGCTTCATTGGGGGCTATCCGATGAAGTATCTTTTCGGGATCGCTTTGGCTCTTGCTGCTGGTGCCGCCTTGTTTTTGACGGTGCTCATGAAGTCGCCTGAGCTTATCCCTTCTGATCGTGCACTAACTTGGAGAAATCGTGTTGAGACCTTTATGAATCCTGAGGAGGCTTCTTCTGATAGCAGGCACCAAATCACCCTGGCCAAGATTGCTGTGGCTGAGGGTGGAGTGTTTGGCAAGGGAGCCGGAAAAAGTGTAATAAAGAATCGCATTTCTCAGGGCACCTCTGACTTTATTTACGCCATCATCGTAGAAGAGTACGGATTGGTCGGAGGACTCTTTCTCTTACTCTTATACATCGTTTTTTTGATTCGAATCGTGGTGATTGCTCATACGACTGAGGCTGTTTTTGCAAAGCTTTTAGTGGTGGGATTAGGAATCCCCATCGTTTTTCAAGCCCTATTAAACATGGCAGTGGTGGTAGAGCTGCTGCCCGTGACGGGTCAGCCACTTCCGCTGATCAGTATGGGTGGTACTTCTATTTGGATGACGTGTATCGCCATTGGCATTGTTCTCAGTGCCGCGCAGCATAAAAACAAACAAAAAGCGGTGGCAGTATCATGAGTTATTCGTTCATTTTATCAGGAGGCGGAACGGGCGGACACATCTACCCAGCCATCGCCATAGCTGATGCCTTGAAAGAAGAATTTCCGGAGGCCTCATTTCTGTTTGTTGGAGCAAATCACAAAATGGAAATGGTGAAGGTTCCTCAGGCGGGCTACGCCATAGAAGGACTTTCAATTACCGGTCTTGATCGAAAATTAAGTCTGCGCAATCTGTGGCTTCCGTTTAGATTGTGGTCGAGCATACAAAAGGCCTTTGAGATTTTAGACCGCGCAAAACCTGATGTTGTCATTGGAACCGGTGGGTATGCTAGTGCACCCTTACTCTATGCTGCGTCTAGACGCGGTATCCCTTATGTGTTGCAAGAGCAAAACGCCTACGCGGGATTAGTAAATAAACTCTTAGGACCCAAAGCAGAAGTCGTCTGTGTGGCTTACGAAGGAATGGAGCGTTATTTCAAAAACACGCGTGTAGCGCTAACGGGGAACCCGGTTCGTCCAAATTTAGCTAAGCTTCAGGTTACACGTGAAGAGGCGGCCGCTTATTTTAATCTCGATCCCAATCGCAAGGTGTTGCTGCTATTAGGCGGAAGTTTAGGTTCTGCGCGTATGAACGCATGGATGGCTGAACAGCTTGCATATATCACTGCTCAGGGGTTTCAATTGATCTGGCAATGCGGTCCCCGCTACTTTGAAACCTATGAGGTGCACGAAGGAGAATCTGTCCGAATCTGTTCGTTCATAGAAGACATGCAAATGGCCTATGCAGTTGCTGATGCCATTATTTCTAGATCGGGAGCCGGAGCGGTTTCTGAGCTCGCCTTGTTAGGAAAGCCCACGCTATTCATTCCGTCGCCTAATGTTGCTGAAGATCATCAGACCAAAAATGCGCTGGCCCTTACACAAGTAAATGCCGCCTTGCTTTTAAAGGAACAAGACATGTCTTATGCGAGTAAGAAGATGCTCGAAGCTTTGTTTGGAGAAGTCAAGTCTCCTACGGGTATGGGAGAGCGTTTTAAACAGAGGGCAAAACCTCAGGCTGCTCAAGCTATTGTTAACCTCATTAAAGAAGTGATGGAACTATGAAAGCATGGATGAGACTTCTTGTTTTTATAATGACGCTGAGCGTGAGTGTGTTGTGCTTCATTCAGGCCCAATGGGGCTTTAATAATAGACCTTATCAAGAGATGGTTGTGGCGGTCTATCCTGCCGAAACCCCATTTATTACTGTTGACACAGTTAATAAAATGTTGATACAAAAAATAAAATCCTCAAGCGCGACCCTGAAAG
>CAJXTX010000003.1 GCA_913060705.1 uncultured Bacteroidota bacterium
TACATTGTTAGTGTAAAAGGAACTACCGTTCAAGTACATCAAAAAGTGATCAGAAGGTAGAATTTCACGCAAATCTGTACCATTGAATGGTACAATAATGGTCACACATCAATACAGTATTATGTCGTGAGTGTTACAGATTAGCCACCACTAACGTGGTGACTTTTCTTTTACATCCCGAAGTCTACATAGAAAAAACAAGCGCTTTCAGCGCGATAAGTTTTGCGCCTTTCGACTGTTTGCAAGTAAACTTGCCACAGCCCAAAAACACAAAACCCATGCCTGAGCATGGGTTTTTTCTATGCTTTAGTGGGTGTTACAGGATTCGAACCTGTGACCTCTACCCTGTCAAGGTAGCGCTCTAAACCAACTGAGCTAAACACCCTTTTCTTAGTCTAAATCGGGGGCCCTGTGTAAGGCCATTTCTGCAATATGCACTTTGTCGCGAGCGTTTACCACTTCAAAGGCTACAGCAGAAATTTCCTGGGGCGTAAAGGTAATCATACGTTTGTTTCCAACCGTAGTTCCGTCATAGACTTTTTGCCATTGGCCTGAAGTGTCGGCAATGAAAAAGCTAAAGGATTCAATATGCTGTCCAAGCTGAATGGCCTCTTGGATAACGAACAGATTGGCCTCGACAGGATTTTCTAGCCTGACTTCAATGCGATTTGATCGAGAAGCTGAAAGTTCTAAATAGGTCTCTCTGTTGTTATCTGTGAGACTTTGATCCGCATCCGAATCGAGGAGATTGTTGGCAAAGGTGGCATCGATTTGTGACTTGAGACCCATCAGTCGCTCTACATCGGTTTCATGAACTAGGCCGCGTCGATCTACCGGCAGGTTGAGTAATAGGTTACTATTGAGCCCAACAGAGTTGAGATAGATGTCCCAGAGATGTGCTACCGTTTTCACCTTGTCGTCTTCAGAGGCGTGGTAGAACCAACCCGGGCGAATCGAAACATCGGTTTCGGTGGGCACCCAATGGGTACCGTCTCTTTGTCCTGCAGAGAAGCGATCAAAATCAGGCATACCTGCATAGACGCTATCGCGGTAAAGGGTTGACCAAGTTGTTTGGTTGGCATATCCCTTTTCATTTCCTACCCAACGAATGTCTGGTCCGGCGTCTGAAAACATAACGGCATCAGGCTGATATTTGCGCACTAGCGCATGGGTATTGGGCCAATCGTAGTAGGTGAGTTTGTCCACCTTACGCTCTTCGTTGGCTCCGCCGTAATATCCGTCACCCCCGTTCGCTCCATCGAACCATACTTCAAATAGCGGTCCGTATTGAGTGAGTAGCTCGGTGAGCTGGTTGCGGTAATAGGTGATGTACGCTTCGGTGCCGTAATCGGGATGATTGCGATCCCACGGAGAGAGGTATACTCCCATTTTCAATCCGTATGCATCGCATGAGGCCCTTAATTCTTTCAGTAAGTCTCCATTTCCATCACGCCAAGGGCTGTTTTTTACCGAATGTTCGGTATAGGCACTTGGCCATAGGGCGAATCCGTCGTGATGCTTGGCGGTAATGATAATGCCTTTCATGCCGGCTTCTTTAGCCACTCGTGCCCACTGATCGGTATCGAGTTCAGAGGGATTAAAAAGTTCAGGCGACTCATCTCCAAAACCCCATTCTTTATCGGTAAAGGTGTTGATACTAAAATGGACAAAGGCGTAATACTCGAGGTCTTGCCAATTCAATTGACGAGCTGATGGTACCACCGTCTGCTTTTTTGACGCTGAAGGAGCGCAAGAGTTTAAAAGAAGTGCTAGGCTAAACAGCCTTATGTAAAAGGATCTCATATCACAAACTTGTATAAAAAATCGATAGCTCCCAAATAGAATAGATCGGGTCTTTCTTTTAGGCTTTAACACTCTTGAGCAGATAAATTGTGCATCTTGCCGTATGCAACCCAACCAAAGACCTCTACGTAAGGCACGGTCGTTCGTACTTTTTGTATTTCTCATCTCGATTGCAAGCTCTTGCGTTGAAGCAGTAGCTCCAGAATTTGACTTTCAAGACGACTTAATTATCATCGATGCGCTTGCCTCAACAGCGGCGGGCACAAGCTATGCAACGGTGCAACAAACCAGTTACGAATTCGGCCTCTATCGCTCAAAAACAATCAGTGGATGCACGGTAACACTTGTTAATGCGGATACGCAAGAACGAGAGAGCCTCTTTGAAAGTGAGGGCAGCTATATCTCTGATCCTTCGTTTAAAGTCGAAACCAAATCGCGTTGGTATATAGAAGTGCAATTGCCCAATGGCCAAACCTTCAAGTCATCGGTAGAGACAACACCTGAAGAGGTACAAATTCAAGCTATCAAGGACAATTTCAATCTTGAAATGATCTACGATGAGGGGAGCGAAGATTATACCTCGGGGCACGAAATACGCATCGACTTCAATGATCCGGCAGATCAGCGCAATTTCTTTTTTTATCAATACCGCGCCTACGAGCAAGAATTGTATTGCAAGCTTTGCGAGTACGGGGTCTATCGCAATGGAGAGTGTCTTTCACAGATTAATAATCCGGCATTGACCAAAGAATATTACACCTACCTCTGCGACGTGCCCTGTTGGAAAATCAGTTACAATCAAGACATCAATATCTTCAGTGACGAGTTCGCAAACGGAAAGACTGTCGAAGACCTTCTCGTGGCCAAGGTACCCTTTACTTCAAACCAAGACATCTTGGTTGAGGTCTTACAACTAAACGTTTCTCAAGATGCCTACAAACACTTCAGGACGATAAAAGACTTGGTAGACAATAACAGCGGATTCAACGCGCCTTTACCGGCAGCCCTCATCGGAAACTTTACAGATGTGAACGATTCTGAACAAATCGCTTTAGGCCGATTTACTGCTGCCGCTGCCACCACTGAAACACTATTTATTCGCCGAAGTCTTAGAAGTGAACCTTTGAGCGGAGATTTAAAGTCCCCCCAACCTGAGATTTTAGGAGATCCCATTCCTCAACCCCTTACCTATGTGGCGCCTTGCATTGAAAGTATCTACCGCACTTCAGATCTAGAAGCAGAGAGGCTTCGCTATTTTCAAGGGACATCGATTCTCGAGGGATCTCATCCCACTAATACCCCTCAAACCCCATGAGAAATAGTCTCCACGCTTGTTTTGTTTGGATTTTTCTTCTTGGCGGATTGACCTTAGGATACGGACAAGAATATGCGCTTTCAGTAAGTGTAACCGATCAAGAAACCAACGAACCCTTAAGCGGCGTAACCGTCTACATTACGCAATGCGAATGCGGAGGAATCACCAATCCAAGCGGTCTTTTTGTGAAGCGCTTAGCATCCGGAACCTATGATCTGACCCTCGATTACTTGGGGTATGCTACGCAACAAATCAAGGTTCAGTTATCGGGCAATCAGACCATTAAGGTAACCATGGAGGTGGTGCAAGAGCAGTTGTCAGAGGTTGTTTTGACGGCTAAAAAGCGAAACCAAAATGTCGAGAGCCCCCAGATGGGAGTATTCGAATTAAGCAGTAGAGAATTGGCGAAAATGCCTGCTGCCTTGGGAGAGTTTGACGTGTTGCGAAGCATTACTATGATGGCCGGGGTAAATAATGCCGGAGACATTAGTAATGGGGTTTCAATACGTGGAGGATCACTCGACCAAAACCTAATGCTGCTTGAATCAGCACCTGTTTTTAATCCCACCCACCTTTTTGGTTTGTTCTCTGTATTCACTCCAGAGGTGATCTCTGGGGTTGACATCTATCGCGCCAATATTCCTGCCAAATACGGAGGACGTATCGCTTCGGTAGTCGATGTGAAAATCACCAATCCGTATACCGACCGTTTCAAGCTCGAAGGAGGCATAGGATTGATTTCAAGTCGATTGTCACTCACAACCCCCTTGATTAAAGACAAGCTCATGCTTCTTGCAGGAGGAAGGGTTGGTTTTAGTGATCTTTTATTTCCGTTGTTGGTCCCTCGACTCAAGAACACACGGGCGAATTTCTCAGATCACACCATCAAACTGCTTTATTTGCCCAGTGCAGACGATCAGATCACTTACACCAATTTCTACTCCAAAGATTTCTATCAACTCGATCTGATTTCTTCTATTGAGAACATAGTGTCGTCGGCGAATCAATACGATTTCAGCACGATGAACCATTCGATGAAATGGCTGCATACCTTCGACAACAACACCAACCTGACGACCAAATTAGTCGCGAGCGATTACCAACCCAAGAACCTCTTTCCTGAAGTAGAAAGCGACAATGTGATTCGCTTTGAATCGCGCATTCGCTACCTCAGCGGACAAATCGAATACTTCAACAACCAAACCTCGAAAGTCGACTATTACCTAGGGGGGCAATTCAATCGCTACCTCATCGAACCTGGTAGTCTAGATCCCGGTAGCGGAAACTCGATCAATCCGGTGCGCTTGGGTGAAGAGACAGGAGACGAATGGTCTGTCTACGGAAGCGCAGATTTCGCACTCACTCCAAAACTTACTTTGTCAAGTGGATTTCGCCTCTCTCAGTTCAATTTGGTTGGGCCCTACGAAGAAGCCCTGTACGACGCCGATGAAAACTTTGTAGACACACAGAATTATCAAGCAGGCGAAAAGGTGATTAGCTACACCTATCCAGAGCCGCGCTTAGGTCTGAATCTAAAAGTGGGTGAACGGGCCTCTTTAAAGGCAAGCTATGCTCGCATGTACCAGTACATCCAAAATATTTACAATACAAACACCCCTCTGCCCACCTCGCGTTGGAAGATCTCAGACCGCTATGTAAAGCCACAACAAAACGACACCTACGGCTTTGGTTTTTACAAAGACTTTGACGATGCGGGGTTAGAATTGTCAGCAGAAACCTATTACCGTAATACGAGCAATAACCTCACCTACAAACCAGGAGCTAATTTCTTTCTTTCAAGGGCTATTGAAACAGAAGTGGTACAAGCCGATGGACGCTCGTACGGCCTAGAGTTTGGCTTGCATAAGAACACTGGAAGATTCAACGGGTTTTTGAACTACACTTGGGCACGTAGCCTTTTAAAAACCAACGAGGCAGCGCCAGAAGATCGAATCAATAACAATCTTTGGTACGCCTCTGACTTTGACCGTCCGCATACGGTAAATGCAACCCTCAACTTTGAAGGCGATCTCTACAATAAAATCAGCTTCAATTTTGTAGGACAAACCGGAAGGCCTTACACCATTGCCAACGGAGTCTACAAACAACAAAACGTTACCATCCCGATTTATTTGAATCGAAATAACGCACGGCTTCCCACTTATCACCGTCTCGATTTTTCATGGACCATCGCCTACAGCAAAGATCCCAAGCGCAGGTTCAAAGGAGATTGGGTATTTACCGTCTACAATATTTATGGACGTAAAAACCCATTCAACATTTATTACGCCCAGCGCAACGGAGGGGTAGACGGAAATGTGTTTCTGAGCAGTCCGTTGGGTGCATATGAACTCACGGCGCTAAGAGGCACCCTGGTTTCACTTTCGTATAATTTTAGGTTTCAATAGACTACTGCCTCCAGTCCCAAAGCACTACATCCCATCTAGATTTTTCATGCTCTAGAGATCCGACAACTTCGAATCCTGTCTTGAGATGCGCTTTTAGAGAGCGTGGATTTTGACTGTCTACATCGGTCACCAGATAGTCGTAGTGTGAAGCATGTTCGTCGCGATAGGCATTGTACATGCGCTGCACCAATCCTTGCCCGGTATGTGTCTTAGAAACACACAATTGACCGACTAGGCAATAAGAACTGTCATAGACTGCTTTTCCGTTATAGAACACATTCGAAAGTTGAGCGACAAAAGCAGTGATGAGCGGGTGCAATTTTTTGCTTTCTGGGGTGACTACCAGCGCATAGCCTACCACCTCACCCTCGTCAACCGCGATCACTGACGGATGTACTTTATGAATCGTCTGAAGAAACTCTAGCGTATACTCAAAGGTCACGAACCCTTGTTCTTTTTGCTCCTCTGGAGTGAGATTCTTCTTAAGGTTTAAATCGTGCAGCCTCTTAATCCCCTTGATTTCTTCAAGAGAATCAACAAATTTAATCGTTACCGCCATGTATTATTCACCAGACCATCCCGCACTAACGGCTTCAACCTCATCTAAAACACGCAGTAGATTCGCTCCCCACAACTTCTCAATTTCTTCCTCCGTGTATCCGCGTTTTACCAATTCGGTGGTCACATTTTGAGTCTCAGAAGCATCGCTCCAACCCGTGATTCCACCCCCTCCATCAAAGTCAGATGAAATACCAACATGATCGATTCCAATAAGATCTACCATGTAATCGATATGATCTACAAAATCAGCCACAGTAACTCCCTCAGGAGCCTCAGGATCAGAAGCTGCAATCGTTTCAGCCTCTTCGTATATCGCATAGGCGTACTCCATAAAGGCTGCTCTTTCTTCAGCGCTTAATGCACGCATTTCGCGACGCTCGTACCAAGGCAATTCTTTCTCTTCAGCTAAGCGTTTGCGCAATTGACTCATGTATTCATTTCTCGCGTTGTGCTTCTCGGTATTGACATACGATGAAAAGGCAACGGTCTGCACGACTCCTCCATTTTCTTTCAGCCACATCAATTGCTCGTCGTCTAGATTTCTAGAATGATCGCACAAGGCTCTCGCCGATGAGTGTGAGGCAATAATCGGAGCCTTACTCAAAGCGATCATCTGACGCATGGCCTCTTTAGACGGATGCGATACATCGATCATAATTCCTAATCGGTTCATCTCAACAACGGCGGATTTTCCGAGCTCGCTTAAGCCGTTATGTAAAAAACCATCAGCCTCTCCCGTATTCGAGTCTGAAAACTGACTATGTCCGTTATGTGACAAGGATACGTAGCGTGCCCCTAGGGCATGGTATTTTTCGAAGTTGGCTAAGTCTTCACCCATGGGGTAAGCGTTCTCTACACCAATCATGGCCACCTTTTTGCCTTCAGCTATTGCCGCCTTCACCTCTTCAGAGGAGGTCGCTAGTTGAATTTGATCAGGGGCGATTTCACTTGTCAATCGGTGAATCGCCTCAAATTTAGCCATGGCATTTTCTTCGGCAGCAGCATAGCCTTCTGGTGTCAATTCTCCCTGGCCTGTATAAACGATGAGCCACGCCACGTCGAGTTTTCCTTCGTCCATTTTCGGAAGGTTGACCTGTGTATTTAAGCGCTGGGTGTAATTGATGCTATCTGTAAAGTTGGCGACATTAATATCGTCATGGGTATCAATAGTGATTACCTTTTCATGAATAAGTGCCGCTTTTTCTTCTAGCGAAACCGCTTTTGTCGATTCACTCTTTGAAGCACAAGAGGTCAAAATAAGCGCCAGTGCTCCGGCTTTAACGAAGTATTTCATTGGTGTTACTGATTAATGGGTGGAGGACCGTCAATCATAGGCTCGTACACGACATCACCCTTGCGCTCCTTAAATTCTTGTTTGATTTCGTTTACCGCTTTTGGATTTTGAAACAGGTCAGCCATGGTCATCCCCATTGCCTTAGCAGCGTGCACCATTCCTTTGTGACCAATGCTCATTCCTCCGCAGGCAACCACTGCCCACGAATGCCATGGGGTATCTTTTGGGGCAACGGTAACACTCAAGTTGATATTCGGAACATTCCAGCTGACATCTCCTACGTCGGTCGACCCACCTCCTGGATTTTCACGAGTAGGTAATAGCGGATGAATCGCGCTATCCATTCCCACCTGGGGTTTTCCGGTTGCGGCTTGAATTGCTTTTCCGAAAGCTTCTTCCTCTTCGGTATAGGTCAATGGCCCTAAAAGTTCGAGGTTGTTCTGCATGAGCTCGCCTCCGCGTCTATTGGGCAACACTTCGTAGATCCCTGAAATCAATGAGATCTTGTAATCTACATTGGCCATGATGGCAGCACCCTCGGCCATTTCACGAACACGTTCATACACAGGCTTCATGCCCTCGCGTTTTGAATCACGTACCCGCACCCACAACTTCGAGTAATCAGGCACAACATTGACGACTTGGCCTCCATCTTGAATGTGGTAATGAATGCGCACTGTAGGTTTAATATGTTCGCGGTAGTAGTTGATACCGGTGGTGTACAATTCTAAGGCATCTGAAGCAGAGCGGCCATTCCACGGATCAGATGAGGCATGCGCCGCCTGTCCGAAGAACTCAACCTTAAAGTCTACCAGCGCTAAAGTACTTTGCACGTCGGCCTCAGTATTTGCTCCGGGATGCCAGCTTACATTTACGTCAACACCGTCCCAAATACCTTCTTTGACCATCCATATTTTTCCGAAAAACTTTTCTTCAGAAGGGGTTCCAATAAACTTCACCGTTCCCTTCAGCCTTCCGGCTTCAATTTGTTCTTTAATGGCTATTGCAGCCCCTAACGAGGCAGCACCAAATAAGTTGTGGCCGCATCCGTGCCCTGCAGCCCCTTCATTTAACGGATCCTTCACAGGGGAGGCTTTTTGAGATATTCCTGGGAGCGCATCAAATTCACCCAGAACCGAAATTACAGGAGAACCGCTTCCGTAAGTGGCAACAAAAGCTGTCGGAATTCCAGCGACTCCACGTTCTACTTCAAGGCCCTGTGCTTCTGCATAATCAGCCAAAATTCGAGCAGACTCATGCTCCTCAAAGGCGGTTTCGGCGAGTGCCCAAATCGAGTCACTAATGGCTATTAAGGCCTGCTCGTGAGCTTCGACAGAGGCAATAATGGCCTTTTTCTCACGGTTGAGCTTTTGAGCAAAACTTGAAGCGCTAAACACAAGCGCAACAAGGGTAATAAAAACAGATTTTTTCATACGAACGATTTGATGAAAGATACAAAAATGAAGTCTCAACGCAGAGACTGAATATACTGTTCTCTGACGCGTTTTGCGGTCTTGTGGTCACCTTCGTGACTCCAACCTGGCGGCATAAAAATGTAGGCCACCTTGTTGGCCAGTCCTGGAGCATTCCAAACGTCTTTAGCGAGCGCTATAATTTCTCCAAAATAAACATCCACAAAACTCCCACTATTTATCTCACGTGTAATCCCGTATTCGGGCTTTTGTTGCATATCTTCTTCTTGATAGGTCTTGAAAACGCGATCCCAAATGTTTAAGAGGTTGCAAAAATTGGTGTCCATATAAAGCGGGTTGCGCGCATGATGCACTCGGTGGTGCGAAGGCGTCAAAATAAAATGGTTCAACCATCCAAAACGGGCGTCTTTAATGAGGTTTTCGCCCACATGAATAAAGGCTCCATAGGTTCCATCAATGAACATAATCAAGAAAAGAAGTTCAGGTCGAATACCCAGGAGTATGCAAATAGAAGTACGAATGGTGTCTGCGTAAGGCGCCTCTAGAAAGAAGTGTGCGTGCGTTACTGATAAGTTCATGTCTTCAGGCGAATGATGGGTGGCATGAAGGCACCAAAACAAGCGCACCTTGTGGCCTAAATAATGATAAATGAAGTGTGCAAACTCCCAAACAATGTATCCGTAAATAAACCAATACCAAGTTCCCGAAGTTTGAAACGGAGCAATAGGCTGAAGCCATCCGATCAAAAATCCGACCATACCTATGGCAATAAAGCGTCCAACGATACGGTTGAATACATAAATCAGAAAATTCACCTTGTAGACCTTGGTCTGTGGTTTCTTGTAGACCAGTCCCAAAATAAATTCCAATAAGATGAGTAAAGGAATAATAGGGTAAATCAGCGAGACGACACCGTCATAAGTTTTAAGCGCCTCGTAATTGCCGGTGCTTAAAATATCCCAGAGCGATCGTATACCAAGAAATCCTACAATTTCTTGGTAGAGCGTTTCAAGAAATTCCATAAAAATCAAGTTGTCTTTTGTGAGGCTTATCTATCTTAAGCTCTCAAAAGCTAACGAATTCTATCGTCTTATGCTAAAGTCTTCGGGGCAAAATGGGCCCAGTTTAAAAAGACAAATGGGTCTTTTCGCGGTGATTGCTACTGGGGTGTCCTCAATGGTTGGCGCATCAATCAATGTAGTTCCTATTATGATTCACCGCAGTGTTCCAGAAATTGGACCTTACGTAATACAGGCCTTTTTATTTGCGGCCATACCTGCCTTGCTTGCAGGTTTGGCCTACGCTATCCTCGGATCAGCTATGCCGCGCGCTGGAGGTAGCTATTTGTATGCAAGTAGAGGGTTGAGTCCGTACTGGGGGTTTATTGCAAGCTTTTCTCAATGGTTCGGACTTTCGATCGTTATCGGAGTGATTGCCTACATCAGCATCCCCTTCATTCGCGATATCGCTAACAATGCCGGATGGATCGAGTTAGCCAATCTTCTCAATCAATCCTGGGTTCGCGTGATCTTAGGCCTCTCTTTAATCTGGGGATTTGTGTACGTCAATATTCGTGGAGTGAAGTCGTATACGCGATGGCTGATTCCGATGGTGGTATTGATCTTCACTTTGGGATCGATCGTGATTGTATCTGGATTGTTTTACGACAGTAACGACTTTATTCAAGCGCTTGCAGAAAAGCAATCCCTATCGTTCTCACCCACCAATGAAAAGGACTTTCAATGGCCCGTTTTTTTATCCGCGGCAGCGGTACTGTTTTCGAGCTTTATCGGTTTTGACGCGATTGCCCAGACCGGAAGCGAAGCCGTCAAAGCCTCACGAAACATACCCTTGGCGATCCTCATCGCTATTTTCGGTGTAGGCTTGTTTTATGTTTTATTCACACTATCTGTCTACCATATTGTTCCTTGGAGCTACGTCGCTTCTGAAGCTCAAACACAAGACATCACAGCCCCCGGATTGTTGAGTTTGGTCCTGCCAAAAGGGGTTGACGTTCTCATCTTAGCAGGCGCAGCTATTGCACTGATCAATGACCTTCCGGCCATGCTCTTATCGGTTTCTCGCTTGATGTTTGCATGGGCAAAGGACGCCATCTTTCCGCATGCCATCACTCGGGTTCACCCTACCTATTTTAGCCCTCATATCGCCTTGAATACAGCCGGTGCCATGGCCTCAATAGGAGTTCTGGGGTCACATTTTGCAGGTGATTTCTTTTTGGGCATTGATATCATGGTGACCTCTATGTTGGTCAATTTTCTCCTCATGTGTTTGACCGTACTCACTTTGCCCAAGGTGAATCCCACTCTCGCTCAAGAAATCGCCGTCTTTAAACACAGAGGTGTCCAACGATTTATAGGAGTAACAGGGATTATCTCTATCAGTGGATTCTTGGTTATCCATGTATTCAAAGACCTCAACCAGCAAGACATTCCGTGGTACTTTCACTCTACCTACATCTGGCTTATTGTCATGCTTTTAGGGAGTGTGCTGTACACTGTTTCGTATCTTCGATCTCGCTCTATACGAGCTGAAGACCATTTCAAATCATTACCCAGTGAATAGCTTATGAATCCTTATTGTGACTTGTCGCCTTCATTGCGCATCCCCAGAATGTTGATTGGCCTGTGGCAAATTGCCGATATCGAGCGCAAGAAAGGAACGCTCGACCCTACTGAGGCGGCCGCTTACATGCGGCCTTATGTCGAAAATGGACTGTATGCCTTTGACATGGCAGACCACTATGGATCAAGCGAGATCATAACAGGAACATTTAAGAACAACTATACGGGTTCAGAGCAGGTAAAACTTTTTACCAAATGGGTGCCTGAACCGGGTAAAACTAGTCGCGACATCGTAAGGGCAGCAGTAGAGAAAGCGCTTGAACGCATGAAACAGTCTTCTATCGATCTCATGCAATTTCATGCTTGGCACTACCCCGATCCTAGCTACCTAGATGCCTTGTACTTCCTGAACGAACTGCGTGAAGAAGGGCTTATCGAACACCTAGGGCTGACGAATTTTGATGCAGCACATTTGCGAATTGTCGCCTCATCTGGTATCAAAGTGGTAAGCAATCAGGTTTCGCATTCTGTCATTGATAGGCGCGCCAACCACAAGTTGCGAGAGGTTTGTGAAGCATACGATATCAAGCTGCTGGCCTATGGAACACTCGCGGGCGGATTTCTCTCAGACAAATGGTTACGCCAGCCTGAACCCCAAGCAGAAGCATTAAGTACCTGGTCGCAAATGAAATACAAACGCTTTATAGACGCGGCTGGAGGTTGGTCTGTGTTTCAAGAAGTCCTAGAAGCCTTACATACGGTGGCCCAAAAGCATCAAAGCAGTATTGCCAGTGTTGCCAGTCGATTTGTCTTAGAAAATCCGGCTGTAGGAGCCATCATTGTTGGTGCGCGACTGGGTGAACGTTCTCACATAGAAGAACACAAGAACTGCTTAGCTCTTGAATTGGATGAGAACGATATACAGGGTATTCAAGAGGCACAGTCTAAACTAAGCCCCATACCTGGGGATTGTGGAGACGAATATAGAAAACCACCCTTCTTAACCGCATCCGGTGATCTAAGCCATCATGTAGAAGCTATTCCAGCGGTCTTTGAGCCTGTTTCAAAGGGGCCCAACCATCAGAAGGTATACAGCAATACGGTATGGGAAGGCTTTGCTGGATACTGTAGGGCCGTACGAAAAGGAAACACGATTCATGTTTCGGGCACCACTGCTACTCACGAAAGCGCACAGATCGGTATGAATGATGCCGCCGCTCAGACCCATTATATCATCGACAAGATTGAAGCCTCTTTGAATGCTTTGGGCGGATCGTTGAACGATGTAGTCCGCACCCGAATCTTTGTGAATGAACTCAAAGACTGGGAGGCCGTTGCACGTGCACATGGGGAGCGTTTCTACGGTATCGATCCGGCCAACACTCTGGTAGAGGCTAGGCTCGTTGGCGAGGGGTATTTAGTCGAAATCGAAGCCGAGGCTATTCTAGACGCTTAAGAAACGCCTCCACTTGATTCACGTAGTTATCTATTTCTTTTTCGGCCGCTTCTAATCGGGCGTATTCTTGGTCTGAAATAGGCTGGGTTCTTGCTCTTCCGATTTTTAGAAGGCCGCTCAACACTTTATGAGGTGTTCTTTTAGTGCTTTGCCACGCACCCACCTGTCGATCAACAGGACGGTCTCGACCCTCGAGCAGCCACTTCTTAGCCATCAGTTTTTCTGGGCTATCTTCTTCTAATAAAGACTCGGCCGCAGTCAAGCGATTGTAGACCTCAGCAAAGCGCGCTACTAGATTATCGAGTTGCTTGTTGAATGTATATAGCTCTTGCTCCACAGCTTCATCAATGACAAAACGAGGATCGTTAATGACTTCAACCTTCGAAGAAGTGCTGTAATCGTTATAGGTAAGCTCGGCGGTATAAGTGCCCGCTAGCACCGGAATACCCCTAGATTCTTCGCTCACCCATGCCCCGGGCAGACGATGCATTTGTTCGTCTAACTTCCATTGCACATAATTCAATCCTTGTGTAAGATTCCCCGCTTTAAGCTGTTGAATAACACGAGACGAAGCGTCTTTAATAGTCAGCTGAATACTGTCGTTCTCCTCAGGGGTATCGGTTACATAAAACGGTATCTCAGCACGCTGAAAGACTCGGTTTTCTCCTTCAAAGGTGGTGTGAAATCCGGTCCAAATATTTCCGGGTGGATTGATAAACAACCCCTTTACCTGTACCACCTCATTCATTGGTAAGGCCTGAAGAGGCGCTGTAAGTTCACCGGCAGCAATCGCCCTTAAACTGAGTAAATCGTCGAGTACCCATATGGCGCGTCCAAAAGTTCCCACCACCAAAGCCGACTCGGGTTCTTGAATGAACAAATCGCGGGTAGAAACCGAAGGAAAGCCATTCTTGAATTGAACCCAATGCGCTCCGGCATCAATCGTAATATAAAGTCCGTGTTCAGTGCCTAAAAACTGTAAAGCAGGCACCTCGGGGTCTTGGACGAAAGCTAAAGCGTATCCTCTAACCCCCTTGTCTTTCAACACATTGGTCCATGTCTTTCCTTGGTCGAGCGTTTGAAATAGATACGGACTGTAATCGCCTTGGCGGTAGTTGTTCACCACTAGCCAGGCTATGTTTGCGTCATGCGGTGATGCATGAATACGGGCAATCCATGCCTGTTCTGGTAAGCCTTTGATCCGTTTGGTTAGATTCTTCCAATGGGCTCCTCCATCGGTAGTCACGTGTACTTGACCGTCATCACTGCCCGTCCATATAAGATTTGGATCAATACGGCTAGGCGCGATAGACAGAAGACTGTTATAGTTTTCGGCCCCTGAGATGTCGAGAGTGAGTCCTCCGTAGTCGCCCTTTTGATGTTCTGGATTATTGGTGGTGAGGTCAGGTGATAACACGCTCCAGCTGGCGCCCTTATCTTCTGATCTATGCACAAATTGTGATCCGTAATACACCGCGTTCGGGTTGAACGGATCTTTCGCAAAGGCAGCATTCCAATTAAAACGCAAAGGAGTTTCGGGGTCCTCTGTGGGCGGCTGAATACTCTGGTAATAACCGGTGAGCTTGTCGTATCGATACAGATCTCCATTTTGAGAAGTTCCGTAACCGAAACGAGGATTGTCTAAGTCAGGAGCGATGTAAAATCCGTCTCCGCCTACCAGATATTGCCAGTAAAGAGTTCGTATTCCGCCGCGCTTCCAGGTATAGGCCGGACCCGACCAGTTTCCGTTATCCTGCATCCCTCCATAAACATTGAAAGGACGTTCATGATCGGCGCTGATTTGATAAAACTGGGCTACCGGAATGGTCTCTGGAAAATACCAACTACGACCGTGGTCGTAGGTAATACCTAGGCCTCCATCACCCCCTATCACAAAGTGCTTCGGATCAGCAGGATCGATCCACATCGCATGAAAGTCGGCGTGAATCCCTTTGGTTTCGTCGGCCGGAATCATGGGCACAGGGTCAAAACTTTCACCTCCGTCATAACTCACTGATAGAGGCTGGTAAATATTGTAAAGACGGTCAGGGTCTTTTGAATCAACGGCCAGATCTTGAAAATAAAAAGGGCGGTTATTCGTGAATTTAGGATTGTCGTTGATCAGTGTCCAAGAACGTCCTCCATTTTCGCTTCTGTACAAGGCGTTCTTTTCGGCCTCAATCTTCGCATACATGCGATCGGGTTGAGAGGGTGCTATAGCTACTCCTATACGTCCTAAGACCCCCTCAGGCAAGCCGTGTTCAGGACCCAATTGAATCCAATTCGCTCCGCCGTCTTCTGTAACAAACAACCCTGATCCTGCCCCTCCAGAAACAAAAGAATACGGAGTTCGGCGATGGTCGTACATGGCCACAAACAAGCGTTTAGGATTTTCAGGGTGCATCACCATATCTGCAACACCTGAGGTTTGATTGGTATACAATAGCCGTTCAAAATGCCGCCCTCCATCACTAGTTTTGTATAATCCCCGATCTGTATTGGGCGTGAAAGGATCTCCATGTGCCCCTATGTACGCGGTATTTGAATCTATGGGGTCGATGAGAATGCGATGAATAGACTTGGTTTTTTCTAGCCCCAGATGCTTCCAGGTGGCACCTCCATCTTCGCTTTTAAAGAGGCCCATTCCAAGGTTGACTGAATTGCGCGGATTTCCTTCACCCGTTCCTACCCAGATGATATCCGCATTGTTTGGATCAATCGCCACCGCCCCGATGTTTTGGGTGGGTTGATCGTCGAAAATAGGTTCCCATGCCGATCCGCCGTTTGTAGACTTCCAAACCCCTCCAGAAGCGGCTCCAACCACCATGATTTTAGGGTCAGTTACAGCAACAGCTATGGCTGTGATTCGTCCGCTCATATTTGCCGGACCTACATTGCGGATTTTAAGCTGTTTAATCTGACTGAGGTCAAGTTGCTGCGCGGTTACAAAAAGAGGAAGCAGTGCAAAAAGCAATAGGAATTTCTTAAACATGGAATGAGATTTTCGCTTTTACAATGTAAGTGAAAATTTGTTTCTTTAATCCTATTCCAAGTACTCCATTATGCCGCTACTCCGCTCTCATTTTAGAAGTATCAGCCTGATATTTTTGTTTCTAGGCACCACCGTCGCCCTTCGTGCACAAGAACAAGCGTTGATCGATTTGTTCACTGCATGGCGCGCCTTTGAGGTTCCCGCTACCGATGAGGCCCCCTTTGATTATTCAGAACAAGCCTTTGAGGCGCGATGGCCAGAATACCTCGACCTTAGGGCTCAACTAGAAGCGTTTGACCGTACTGACTGGTCGGTGAAGTCGCAAGTAGATTGGATGTTGTTATGGGCTGAGATGAACGGATACGCCTTCAATCAACACATCCTCAAACCGTGGCAAAGAGACCCTGCCTTTTATAAAGTCTTATGGACAGACCAAAGCGACGTACCCGCCCATGAAGGCCCAACCAATCATGCGGTTATTGAATGGTGGCAGTACAGCAAGCCATTTTCTAAAGAGGACCGCGCCGAGCTACTTTCAAAGCTCTCGTACATTCCGACTTTTTATGATCAGGCCAAACGCAATCTAACGGGGAATGCGCGAGAATTATGGGTCGCAGGCATTAGAGATATCGAACAACAAGCTAGAGCCTTGCGTGAACTCTCCTCAGATGAAGTATTTCAGAAAAACAGAGCACTAAACAAAGCCCTCAATCAAGCAATAGGGGCCACTGAAGATTTGAAAGAGTGGCTAGAACGCGAAGCACCCAAAAAAACAGGGGCATCTGGAATCGGAAAAGCGTATTATTCATGGTATCAACGCAATGTGCATCTCGTACCCCTAAACTGGAGCGACGAAGTTATGTTGCTTAAGCGCGAATTGGCGCGAGCTTGGTCTTCTCTGACCCTTGAGGAACACAAAAATCGAAACCTGCCTCAACTAAAGGCGGCCGATTCAGAAGAAAGCTACCATCAGCAGGCTTCTCAGGCTGCAGATGAGCTAGTCGATTTTTTAGCGCGCAATGATATCGTAAGCGTTAAATCGTATTACCGTCCAGCCCTTGAACCTCATTTGGGTCGATACATTCCTGCCGATCGGCGCAATTTCTTTTGGATTACGGCGCATCTAGATCCCAAACCGCTCTACTCTCATTTTTATCATTGGTTTGAGTTGGCACGAATGGAGCAAGAACCGCATGCCGACCCTATTCGAAGAGGGGCACTGCTTTACAACATCTTTGACTCTAGAAATGAAGGCATGGCCACCGCCGTAGAGGAGTTCTTTATGCAAGCCGGACTGTATGAGAACAACCCGAGAGCCCGAGAGATTGTATACATTCTCATTGCACAGCGCGCGGCCCGTGGACTGGGATCACTCTATGCACACGCCAATCTGCAAACGATGGAAGAAGCCGGAACGATCCACTCAGAATACACCCCAAGAGGATGGATGAAAACAGAGAAAGAGCTCCTGCTTTTTGAACAACATTTATACCTCAGACAACCCGGGTACGGCACCAGTTATATTACTGGAAAATATTTGATGGAACACACCTTAATGGCTTATGCCAAGTCGAAAGAACAAAGCGACTCAAAAGGACTTCTTCGCTCTTACTTCGATGGATTAAATGCTATCGGAAACATTCCTGTCTCATTAGGGCAATGGGAGCTCACAGGTTCTTCTGCCTTAATCGATGAAATTTTAGAGCAATATATTCCGCTAGAACAACTCATAAAACATCAGGAATAAAAAAAGGGCCTCTTAACAGAGGCCCCCTTCGACTTAAACAAATGCGAGTGTTAGTTTAGTCTTTAGGTACCGAAATGGTTAGATTTCGGTATTCGATTGGACCATGATCTCCTTGAAGTAAGATCGGCCCTGGTTCTCCCTCTTTAGAATCGAGTGCGCCTCCAGTGATTCCGGGAATCAATGCATCGGTGATGACAGATTTTCCGTTCAACACCACAGTGACACGCCTTCCTACTAGAGTAATATCATAAGTTTGCCATTCTCCGGCAGGCTTAGAAGCATTTTCATTCGGCGTTAGAAATCCATACAGACCGCCTATGTAATGCGAATTCGGAACGCGTCCGTAATTGTCTTCAACCTGTACCTCATAACGACCACGCAAATACACCCCTGAGTTAGATCCCTCAGGATATCTGAATTCAAGATGTAATTTAAAATCGTCATAGACCTCTTCAGTCATCAGATTCACACCTGATTCTGGATTGGTTAGCACTCCATCAACTGCCTTCCATTGGTTTGAGCGATTGGTGGTTTGCGGTTTCCAGCCAGCAAGACTTTCACCGTCAAAAATAGGCTGAGGTTTGGTCCATTTTTTAGGAGCTTCTCGCTCTAAAGATGGAGCACGCACACCGGTAAAGGTAACTGCCTGCCCAGTGTTCATGATAATATTCCCTTGAAGCGTATCACCGTCTCTGGTTCCGCTTAAATGCATGTATTGATTCCCCATCCATTGAGGCGGAATACTGAAGTTAAAACTGTCGCCGTTTTCAAACACCTCAGCAATAGGTCTGGCCGATCCTGCAAAACTCACATAGCGTCCGATAAGGGTTCGAGTTCCTGAAAACTCTACCTCGAGCCATGACGGCAGTATAGTGTCGCCGTATTGTATCTCTAAGTCCCACGATCCGATTAAGGGAGAATTGGATTGAGCTTTGAGTTGACTAGAGAAGCCTATGAATAATAGAAAAAAGACTCCTAGGTAAATTGCAAGGTTCTTTTGAGTGCGCATATCAATTGGTTTATTATGAAAAAATATAGGCATATTAGGCTTCTGATCAAGCGATTCATTAAGGATTTACACAAAATACCCTAGTTTTAACACTCTTTTTAACTTTATGTTGAGCTTTTGGGAGAAATCATCGCTACTCGATTTTGACTACACCGTCATAGGCGGAGGCTTGGTTGGATGTTTTGCCGCTTTGACCTATAAAGAAGCTCATCCGGCCGCCAAAGTAGCGCTGCTTGAAAGAGGTTTATTACCTAAGGGTGCCAGCACTAAAAATGCTGGTTTTGCTTGCTTCGGTTCGTTGTCTGAACTTCAAGACGACCTCAACGATTGCAGCCTAGATGATTTGGTTTCGCTCACCGAAAGACGCTATAAAGGAATACTACATCTAAGAGCTTCATTAGGAGATGAAGCCATTGGCTACGCCCCAGTAAAGGGGTTCGAACTCTGTTTAGACCAAGTGAACCTCGAGCAAATGGCTTTTTTTAATAACGCCTTGCGCTCGGTATTTGGGTCAGAACCCTTTAGCGATCACTCTTCAAATCTTAAAAGTTATCCTTTTGACAGTCAAATCAAGGGACTTATTGCACATGCTTTTGAAGGAACGGTTCATACGGGGAATCTAATAGACACCCTCTATAAAAAGCTCGGTGAAATAGGTGTCCGTGTTTTCACGGGGACAGAACTTATAGCTTATACGGAAAGCGAATCGAAGGTTCAACTAGAGGTGACTTCTGGTCACCAGGGTCTTAACCTAAATGCTCAAAAAGTTGCTTTTTGTACCAATGCCTTTACCCCATTGTTTTTTCCAGAGCTAGACATACATCCGGGTAGAGGACTTGTACTGGTGACCAAACCCATAGAAGGCCTTCATCTCGAAGGGTCTTTTCATTACCACAGTGGCTACAATTATTTCAGAGCTATAGATCAAAGAATCTTACTGGGGGGAGCACGCCATCTCGATAAACTTACTGAGACGACCCATGAGTTCGGAACGAATCCTTTGCTCAGAACCCAATTAGTGAAAGATTTGAATGAATTGATCCTTCCTGGATACTCGGTAGAGGTGGATTACGAATGGTCGGGCATCATGGCCTTCGGAAAAAACAAGCAGCCCATCATAAAGAAGATCTCAGACCGCGTTGCAGTAGCCGCACGTCTCGGCGGAATGGGGGTAGCACTGGGCTCTTTGGTAGGCAAAGAAGTTGCCGACTTGGCATAAAAAAATCGCCCCTCTCAGGGCGATTCGTTTTTTCTCAGTGAGATAAGGGACTTACTTCTTGGTAGTGATAATGACTACACCTCCAGCACCCATGAATCCGTACTGTGCTAAATCTTGTGGATTCTTAAGCACTCTGATTCTTGCTATTTCTAAAGGATTGATGGTAGATGAGGCTTGAGAAAAGTCTCCAACCTGCGTACCGTCTACAATGAATAAAACTTGTTTTGGGTTGTTCACACTAGAAACCCCACGCATAAATACTTGGGCGCTTGAATCACTTCCGCGAATGATCAAGCCTGCTTGTTGTCTCAGTCGATCTAAAAGGCTGACGTTTCCTAGATTTTGTTCTTCGCTTGTCTCGGCAGCTGCAGCAGTTGTTGTTTTAGTACTAGAGCAACTCGCAAGAACTGCGGTTAAGCACACAACAGCTAGGCCTTTAAAAATTTTCATGTCAATTGGTTTTAAAGGTCAAAAGGTAGGCTTTAAATCGCTTTTTACAGGGTATAGAACTGTTAAAGTCAACAGATTGGACTGTTAAAAAACGAAGGATGTTCGGCATGATTCTTTGACACTACCTGAGACTATCTTATCTTTTCGAGTATGACCGATAATAAACCCATTAAAATCCTAGTTGTAGGCTGCGGCAACATGGGGGCCTCCCATGCGAAAGCGTATGAAAAACATCCTGGCTTTGAAATATGTGGTTTGGTCTCTAGGGGGTCTAGCAATCAAACGCTCAACGATGCGCTTCACGTTTCTTACCCCTTATACAACGATTACGAAAAAGCCTTAAGTGCAAGTAAGCCCGATGCCGTTTGTATTTCAACCTATCCTGAAACACACGAACCGTATACCTTAATGGCCTTAGAACACGGATGCCATGTGTTCTTAGAGAAACCTATTGCCACAACGGTTGAAGGCGGACGACGCATTAGTGAAAAGGCCCATGTGCTTGATAAGAAAGTGGTTGTTGGCTACATACTCAGACATCATCTTGTGTGGAAGCGCTTTATTGAAGAAGCGCAAAAGATGGGAAAACCACTTGTGATGCGCATGAACCTGAATCAACAAAGTCAAGGCTACATGTGGGACGTACACCGCAGTTTAATGGCTTCTTTGAGTCCTATTGTAGATTGTGGCGTACATTATTTAGATGTCATGTGTCAAATGACAAAAGCCAAACCCGTAAGTGTATCGGCTATAGGGGCGCGACTGACAGACGATATTCCTACAGACAATTACAATTACGGACAACTCCAAATTCGTTTTGACGACGGATCGGTTGGGTGGTACGAGGCCGGATGGGGACCAATGGTAAGCGAAACCGCCTTTTTCGTTAAAGATGTATTCGGCCCAAAAGGAAGCGTTTCACTCACTCAAGATCAACAACGTTCTGATTGCGTAGACGGTCACTCGAAGGCAGATTTGATGCACATCCACCATGCAGCCATTGATGAAAACAACACCTTTCTTAAAGAAGACGAGTATATTCGATTCGACCAAAGTCCAGACCATCAAGACTTATGCGACAACGAGCAGGCGTATTTCTATGATGCCATTACTCAAAATATAGACCTTAGCTCACATTTAAACGATGCGGTTACAAGCCTTCAAATTGCCTTGGCCTGCGATCAATCTGTAAAAGAACAACAAACCATATTACTTTAATTTTCTCCATATGAAAAGACTTCTTACCCTTTGTGTATTGATTATGGCAGGCACTGCGATAGCGCAGCGCAGCTTACCCGCCGACACCCTATCCATTAAAACAGACCGCATCCGTGTAGGGTCGGAGTGGCTAGAATATTCTGTTGAAGTAGGCACTCAGCCCGTTTGGGATACTGATGGCAGTGAAATTGCCTATTTGCAATACACCTATTACAAACGCTCTGGCGTGAATAGCGAAACGCGTCCGCTGATCATGAGCTTCAATGGGGGCCCTGGATCTGGCTCAGTATGGATGCATTTGGCGTACACCGGGCCAAAGGTATTAGTGGTTGACGACGAAGGATTTCCCGTTCAGCCCTACGGTGTAAAAGACAATCCTCATACGGTGCTCACCGAGGCTGATATCGTGTTCATCAACCCGGTGAATACGGGTTATTCTAGAACGATTCCGCTTTCAGGCAAAGAAGTAGACCGCAAGAAGTTCTTCGGAATCGATGCAGACATCACCTATTTGGCAGAGTGGTTGAACACCTTCGTTACGCGACACAATAAATGGCGTGCACCGAAATACATTATAGGAGAAAGCTATGGAGGCACACGTGTAATGGGATTAGCACGAACGCTTCAAGAAGCGCAATGGATGTATTTGAACGGTGTGATCATGGTAAGCCCAGCAGACTATCAAGTCTTGCGTGTGGGTGGCCCAGTTTCAGAAGCCCTCAACCTCCCTTACTACTCTGCAGCAGCCTGGTACCACAAGCAGCTCTCTGCTGACTTACAGCAAATGCCTTTAGAACAACTTCTTGAAGTCACAGAAGGGTTCACGGTAGACACACTGATCCCCGCATTATCCAAAGGAGGGTCGCTTGCGGATGATGAGCGCAACCAGATCGCAGCCGACATGGCTCGTTATACGGGTCTAAGCAAACAAGACATTATGGGTCTAAACCTTTCGGTTCCTACAGGCTTCTTCTGGAAGAATTTACTTAAAGACGAAGGCTTCACAGTCGGACGCCTCGATAGCCGTTACAAAGGTATTGACAAAGAAGGCGTAGGAATGAGACCCGACTACAATTCTGAGCTCACCTCATGGTTGCATAGCTTTACTCCGGCGATCAATTATTATTACAACGAAGTCTTAGGATTCAAAACGGATGTGAAATACAATATGTTCGGACCCGTTCGTCCGTGGGAAGACGATCGCGTCAATACCCGTGAAGACCTTCGCGCCGCAATGGCCATGAACCCCTATTTACACGTTTTGAATCAATCGGGATACTTTGACGGAGCGACCACTTATTTCAATGCGAAGTACACCTTGTGGCAAATCGATCCGAGCGGAAAACTCAACGATCGAATGGAATTCAAAGGGTACCACTCAGGGCATATGATGTACCTGCGTTCAGAAGACCTCAAGTCAGCGAATGCCGATCTAAAGTCATTTATCAAAAAGACCCAAACCAACGGAAAGCCCGCTAAATACTAGCGGGTTTCCCCTTTTTTATACCTAACCACACCGCTTAATGAATCGTTATTTTCCCCTCGCCCTGCTCCTGTTTCTAGGAGGGCTTTTGGCACCCTTAAATGCTCAGGTAAATGCCAAAGATTATAGATTGGCTATAGAAAAGATCAGTGAAAAGATTGTCATTGACGGTGTTCTAGACGAACCGGCTTGGAATAGAGCTCAAGTGGCTAAAGACTTCTTTATGATCACGCCGGTGGATACCGGCAGAGCACGGCAGCATTCAGAAGCACGGGTAGCTTTTGATGACGAATACCTCTACATTTCTGTCGTCTTTTATAATAACGCCGTGAAAGGCCCCTACGTGGTCGAATCGTTCAAGCGCGATTTTTCATTCGGAAAGAACGACAACTTATTAATCGCCATAGATCCTTTTGACAATCAGACCACCGGCTTCTCATTCGGACTCAACGCCTACGGCGCCCAATGGGACGGAACCATGTTTGACGGACGAGGCGTTGACCTCAACTGGGACACAAAGTGGTACTCTGAAGTGCGCTTTGACGAAGACAAGTGGGTGGGTGAGATGGCCATTCCGTTTAAATCGATTCGTTACGACGAAACCATTAAAGAATGGGGAATCAACTTTGGCCGACTCGATCTAAAGGCCAGCGAAAAATCAAGCTGGGCACCCGTTCCGAGACAATTTCCTTCGGTTTCGTTGGCGTTTGCTGGGCGATTGGTATGGGACACCCCTCCTCCTAAGCAAGGCGTAAATGCTTCGTTCATTCCTTATGTGTCGAGCATTTCAGAAGGAACCAATCTCACCGAAGACGATAGTAAAGTAAAAATGGGGGCAGACCTCAAATACACCCTTACTACGGCTTTGAACCTTGATGTTACGCTTAATCCTGATTTCTCTCAAGCAGAGGTCGATCAGCAGGTGACCAATCTTGATCGTTTTGAACTGTTCTTTCCCGAGCGACGCCAGTTCTTTCTTGAAAACGCGGATCTATTTTCAAACTTCGGTTACCGCACCATCCGCCCTTTTTTCTCACGTCGTATAGGTCTTAATGTGCCTATTGTTGCCGGTGCGCGTCTCAGCGGAAATCTCGATGAAAACTGGCGTGTGGGGCTTATGAACATCCAGACCAAAGCTGATGAATTACAGGGCCTTGGTGCCGAAAACTACGGTGTAATTAGTCTTCAGCGAAAGGTTCAGGAGCGGTCAAATATTAACTTCTTGCTTGTCAACAAAGAAGCGCCCAATACCGATGCCTCGGTCTCAGAACGCTACCATAGAAACGCCGGGATTGAATACAACTATTTCTCTGAAAACAACCAATACAACGGAAAAGTGATGGCGCTGCGATCAATCAATCCAGACCCTGCTAAAACGGGGACAGTGATCGCCTCTCACCTTGAACATCAGTCTATCCGATGGATATGGCGTATACAACAAGAATACGTGTCAAACACCTTCAGTGCTGACGTAGGTTTCGTACCCCGAACCAACTACCATAAATTCGAAGGCTCTTTGGGTCACCTGGTATATACAGCTTCTAAAACCAATCCTTTGCTGTCTCATGGTCCAAGCTACACGCGTACCTATTTCTTTGACCTCGATTGGCACAAGACCGATCAGGTAGACACCTTCAGCTATATTTTTAATTTTCAAGACCGCAGTCGATTCGTACTAGCAGGAGCGCGAAGCGCCATTGATCTTTTGAGCGATTTTGATCCGCTTCGAAATGGTATAGCAGAATTAAAAGCCGGAACCTCTCATGAGTGGACGAATCTTCGACTTTCTTACGATTCAAAACCTCAAAATCTTTTCACGTATTCGCTAGACGCCATTTTAGGAGGCTACTATGCTAACGGAAAGCGCAATGCTTTTATCGGTGAATTTGGCTACCGCGTTCAGCCCATACTCGAATTGAGTTCGGTCATCAATTACAACCAATTTGACCTCCCGCAACCGTGGAACGATCAATCGTTTTGGCTGGTCGGCTTGAAGGCGAACCTGACACTAACCGACAATTTATTCTTCTCGAATCTGTATCAATATAACGAACAGGTTGATCTATGGAATTTCAACTCAAGACTGCAATGGCGCTATAAGCCTGCCTCTGATATTTTCTTGGTCTTTAATAGCAATGAGGTCACCATTCCTTCATTTTCGAGTGGATGGAATCTCACCTTTAAAATCAACTATTGGCTCAATCTATAAGCAGCTCTTATGAAATACACTAGTGCGTTTTTTATCGTTCTTTTTAGCCTCCTTTCTAGCCTAAAACTCAGTGCGCAAGAAATCGATTGGCGCTTTCAAGACACCGACTTAAGCTTTGAAACACGCACAGAGATCCTCGTCAAGCAGCTTACCCTTGAAGAAAAAATCAGTCAATTGGTCCATGAGGCTCCTGCAATAGAGCGGCTACATATTCCTTCGTACAATTGGTGGAATGAAGCCCTCCACGGGGTAGCCCGCAGCGGGTATGCTACGGTTTTTCCACAGTCGATTTCGGTTGCGGCCTCCTTTGACAAAGACCTTCTCGAGCGTATCGGCTCAGTGACATCAGACGAAGCACGTGCCAAGCACCACGACTTTATTCGCAAAGGAAAGCGAGGAATTTACACTGGGCTCACCTTCTGGTCTCCGAACATCAATATCTTTAGAGACCCACGTTGGGGACGCGGCCATGAAACCTATGGTGAAGACCCTTACCTCACCGGAATGCTCGCCTCTTCATTTATCAGAGGACTACAAGGAGACGATCCACGGTATTTGAAGACCATTGCCACCTCAAAACACTTTGCCGTGCATTCAGGGCCAGAGTCTTTGCGACACGGATTCGACGTTGACGTTTCAGATGTTGACCTCTACGAGACCTATTTAGAGGCATTTCGCATGACGGTGGTCGATGCCAAAGTGCAATCGATCATGAGCGCGTACAATCGTTTCAGGGGTGACCCAGCATCCGCCAGTTCTTTTTTACTAGACGAGGTGCTTCGTGAGCGTTGGGGATTCGAAGGATACGTGGTATCAGATTGTGGTGCCATCGGTGACATTCTCTACAATCACAAAATTGTAGATACGAAAGAAGAGGCTGCACGTATCTCACTCGAAGGCGGATGTGACCTCAACTGCGGATCTACCTATCTCAGTCTTTTATCGCTCTCCGAACAAGGGCTATTGAATCAAGAAGCTTTAGACAAAGCGGTGTCACGACTCTTCTTAAGTCGTTTTAAATTGGGTATGTTCGATCCTGAAGAAAAGGTTCCCTTCAGTAGACTTCCCATAGATCTTGTAGGCGCCCAAACACACCTTGACCTCGCAAGAGAGGCTGCTCAAAAAAGTATTGTGCTCCTTAAAAACGAGAACAATCTACTACCACTAGATAAGAACAAACTCAAAAAAATAGCGGTCATCGGCCCGAATGCCGACAATTGGGAGTCACTTGTAGGCAACTACCACGGGACACCTATCGATCCTGTGACTTTCTTAAACGGACTAGAGCGCAAGTTGAGCCCTGCCGTCGAGATCGAATATGCGAGAGGATCTCATTTCAGTGACGAGGTCTTTGCTCTAGAACCCATCGCCTCCGTATTTTTTGAAACAGCCGACGGACGTCAGGGGCTGGATGCTGAATATTACGATAATATGGAGTGGAAAGGCGAACCTGTCTTAAGACGCCGAGACGACGCGATTGATTTTTGGTGGGAACACGACCCTATTTCAAAAGAACTTTCTGATTTTTTTTCGGTTAAATGGACCGGATACCTCATCCCGCCGGCCACAGGAGAATACGAATTGGCCACTTTCGCAAAAATGGGCATGAGCCTTCAAATTGAAGGCATTGAAATCAGCAACGGAAAAGGCATGGTCCACGAGACTACTTACGCTAGAGAAAAGATCCGACTCGAAAAAGGTAAACGCTATCCCATTGAGGTGCGCTATTTCAGCGACGACTCGAATGCAGAATGCCGATTGCTCTGGACCCGAACAGATACAGACCTAGCATCGGAGGCCATAGAACTTGCTCGAGAAGCAGATCTAAGCATTATCGTTTTGGGACTCAGTCAACGGTTAGAGGGTGAAGGTGGCGATCGTGAAGACATCGCCCTTCCGGAGGTTCAAACTGACCTTCTCAAGGCCATTCATGCTACCGGAAAACCTGTGATAGTGGTGCTAAATGCAGGTTCTGCACTAGCCGTGAATTGGGCTAAGGAGCACGTAGACGCTCTTTTAAGTGTAGGGTATCCGGGAGAGCAGGGGGGTAACGCACTTGCCGACGTGCTTTTAGGAGATTACAACCCCGCAGGAAGATTACCCATTACCTATTACACCTCTCTTGAAGAGTTGCCCGCCTTCGAAGACTACGACATGCGTGATCGCACCTATAAATATTACAAAGGAGCGCCCTTGTTTCCGTTTGGATATGGATTGAGTTACACCCGTTTCAGCTACAGCGACCTGAAGACTGCTTCAAGCCTTAAGGCCGGAGAACCCCTTACGGTCAAATTCACCTTGACCAACAGCGGAGAACGTGCCGGAGACGAGGTGGTGCAACTCTACCTTAGCGACCTTAAGGCAAGTACCCCAAGACCGCAACACCAGCTAGTCGCTTTTGAGCGCGTTCACCTGCAACCTAAGGAGCATCGTGAGCTTGAGTTTCAAATCGATCCGCGCGCCTTTTCACTTATTAATAGCGAGGGTAAAAGAGTCATTGAACCCGGAGCTTTTGAGTTACATATAGGTGGAGGTCAGCCACAATTTATCGATTCTGATCAGCGTATTCAGAAGCGCATTAGCGTAAAAGGACATCATTCATTAGCGCTCTAATTCTAAGAATGACTATATTAAAGTATTGATTAACAGAGAGATGAAGCTATTTAAGGTATTTTTTTTAGCCCTAGCGTTGAACGCATTCGCCGTTTCAAGTGCACTGGCTCAATCTTCAGAAGAGGAACCCAAACTTAGATTAGGAATAATTGGACTTGTTCACGACCACGTCCATTGGATCTTCAATCGAGACAATCAAGATCTTGAGGTGGTGGGAATTGTTGAGACTAACCAGTCTGCAATCGACAAATTCAAAGGCCGCTACGACCTCGATGATTCGTTGTTTTTCTCAAGCTATGAGGAGCTCATGCGCAAGGCGCAACCACAAGCAGTTTCTGCCTTTAACGAGACGGCTGAACACCTCGAGGTGGCTGCGTTCTTTTTGCCAAAAAATATCCCGGTAATGGTTGAAAAACCCTTGGCCACCTCGTACAAAGATGCACAGCAGATGGTGCAGCTTTCTGAAAAACACCAAGTTCCACTGCTCGTCAATTACGAGACCTCTTGGTACGAAAGCACCTACGAAACCAAGGCCTTAATCGAAGACGGAACATTCGGAAAACCAAAGAAGCTCGTCTTCAATACAGGCCATATGGGGCCGGTAGAAATTGGCTGCTCTCCTGAATTTCTAGCGTGGCTCACCGATCCAGTGTTAAACGGAGGTGGAGCTGTAACCGATTTTGGATGCTACGGGGCCAATATCAGCACATGGCTTCTGGATGGAAGAACCCCTGAGCGTGTTACGGCTGTCCTCAAACAAAGCAAGCCTTCGATCTATCCAAAGGTAGACGACGACACGACGATCATTCTCGATTACAAAGACTTACAGGTAGTCATTCAGGCCTCATGGAACTGGACACATCACCGTAAAGACATGGAGGTCTATCTCAACAAGGCCTCGATTTATGCCCTTGATGCTAGCCGTATGCGGATATTAGATTACGATTCAGGTAAAGAGCAATCGCACCAGCCTGCTTCGATTGAAGCCTACCAAAAAGATCCTTTTCGTTTATTGGTAGAGGTAGTACAACAGGGCAGAGAAATCGACCCGCAATCGCTCTACGGCACTGCCAACAATCTAACGGTGGTCAAACTTTTAGAACTCGCAAAACGCTCGGCCGAATTAGGACGCACAGTAGCGTGGTCAGAGCTGTAATTAAAAGTCAAAATAAGTGTCCGGAAAAGGCTCGTCGGCTAAGGTGTAATGCCACCATTCTTGAGCATAATTAGTAAAACCAAAGTGTGTCATCACCTCATAAAGTAGTTTGCGATTTTGCTGCTGCTCATTGGTCAGACTTTCAAAAAAGGTGGCAGACTCTGGACCGAAGTAGTCAAAAGGCGTACCCATATCGAGCGCTTCACCCTTTCGATCTCCGGTGAGGTACATCAAGGTAAGATCAACTGTGCTGCCCCGGGAGTGACCCGAACGCCGGGCGATGTATCCTTGCTCAAACAGTTCGTTTTTAGGAATATTAGGGTAATAGACCTTCTTCATAAGGGTATCTGACAACTGTTCAGACCACAGCACAAAATAATTCACCGCGCGCTGCGGACGGTATCCGTCGAACAGCTTTAAACCTAACCCTCTTTTGTGCAAAGAGTCTTGTACCTTTTGAAGTGCTCGCAGCGTAGGAAGGGTAAGTACTTTTTTGGCAGGCCTATACCCTTCAACCACCGTTCCCGTAAAATTAGAGGTGCTCGCATAGCGCAAGTCTAAGACAAGGCTCGGAATAGTCTCAGAAATGGATTGAAAACCCTCGGGCACCTTCTGAGCCGCTATGTGTACTGTCATCAAGCAACCGATCACAATAAAAACTGTTTGCTTCATAAGCTGACATTAAATCCGAGGTAGAGCTGACGGGGTAAGCCAAGTTCGTAAAATCGCGACCCAAATGCATTAATTCGGATATTATCCGCATACCTCACATTAGCCATATTTTGAACCCCAATGACGGTTGAAAATCCCATCGACTGAGAAGTCCATTGCTTTTGAAGACTGAGATGATCAAGCCAAAACCCCTTCACCTTATGCTGATTCTCATCATCGGCATATAAAGCGCCCCTGCGCAATCGCTGATAGTTTAATCGCAGCGAGTCAGAGAGTTGATACGAAAGCTGTAAACTTCCAGATTGCCAGGGTACTCCCGGAAGATGTCTATTCGCAATGCTAGGCTCACTTTCTTCTGCAAACCTGAGATCTAGATACGCATACACGAGGTCTAATTGCAGCCTATCGAATTGTCTTTGGTAAGAAAGCTCGATACCCGACCGCTTCGTCTGACCGGCATTTCGGTAAAAGCTCCTACCAGGATAAGCCTCTAACTCATATGGAACAATATCGTTTGTGGTTTCACCCGTAAAGAAAACCACCTCCCAGTTTACCTGTGATCCACGCCTGTTCAGCCCCAACTCGAGCATTTCAGTCTGTTGAATGCCCAGCTCGTCATTGAACCCCCCATTGCTGTACGGAGGGGTAATGAGTTCGCTTAATGCAGGCGTCTCATAGGCTTTAGACGCATTCGCAAAGAGTGAAAGTTCAGAAGCAAGTTGAAATGAAAGTCCCATTTGCGGACTAAACGCATTGAGATTTATGGCATCTGAATCGTCTACTCCATCAGATAGATCGTTGTCTTCAAGTTCTAAATTATTGCGATCAAAACGGACGCCTCCCTGCACGAATAAACGCTTTGCTTTTAATTCATAGAGCAAATAAGATCCTAGACTTGAAAAGCGCTCGTATTGATCAAGACTAAGAGCGCCCCGTTGACCCGATAGGTTCTCATAACGCCTTCTGTGATCTCTTTGATGCGCCCAATCGTACCCTGCAATGAGATCGTGACGGATTTGATTCTTGTTCGAAAGTGACCGCCTCAATGAAGCCCCCTGACCTGCATACTGGCGCTCTAAATCAACAGCCCCACCATTGGCAAAAGGGAGAAATCCGTCAAAATTTCGACCGGAGAAAAACCCATAGGTGGTCAGTTCATAAATGTCAGACCGGTAATTCAGCGAGCTTCCGACCTTGAAATGGCGAATAGACTCCCCTGCACCAAATGCCACGTTCTGGCTTCGAGCTTGAAAAGGATCGGAATTAAAGTCTTCAAGAGTAATAGCTCCGGGGTCTTCAGCTAGAGGACTGTCGGTATAATTGGCCTGAATCACCCATTTTGAATCGTTTGAAAAACGCCTCACGTATTTTAGATTCGCCATAGAAGTACGGGTGGTACTATGGGTCCTATACCCCTCAATGTCTTGGTGTGAAAGGTGTAGGAGCAATCCGCCCTTCTGTAAACCGACTCCTGCCGTGTAGGTAAATTGCCGCTGTCCAAAGGCCCCAATACGCGAGGTCAATCGGTGTCGATCTGAAGAAATAGCTTCTCGTGTATCGATGCTGATTACTCCACCAGAGGCATTCCCATAGCGCATAGAAGAAGGACCTCTAAGTACTGAGATGGTTTCAATCAGATCAAGCGGAAGGTTGTCGAGTTGGCCTTGACCGTCTGGAGTAGTTTCAGGAATATGATCGACCACTAGTTTGATTCCGCGAATACCGAAGGCTGCCCGTGCACCAAATCCTCGAATTGAAACACGAAGGTCTTGGGCATAATTTGAACTGTTGAGCGCAACCAAACCCGGTACTTGATACAAGTACTCCTGAAGTGATCGCTGTGTGCCTTCGTAATCAGAAGAAAAAGAACGAATCGTAAGTGCCGCCGGAACGTTCTCTAGAGCGATACGTTGCCTTAGTGCCGTAACGGCAACTTCTTCGAGTTCAACCTCGGCAATAGAATCGTTGCCGCTTTGAGCAAAAGTAGAAGCGGATGCGAGAAGACCCAATAGGCCAGCAAAAGCATTCCGCAAAGAAGGGTTACACACGGTGGTAGTCGCCTTTCCAGTTTTTAATTTTTGCCTTTATCTCCTTGGCTGGGAGCTTGTCTTTTACGGCCTGCTCAACCAATTCGAGATACTCCTCGTCTGAAGCAAAGCGCAGTGCAATTATTTGGGAGAGTCTAAGCGAAGATGGTAGCGGTTTTTGGGTGAGTAGGTAATGTCTAAAGTTCTCTTCAGCACGTATAGCCCGGTCTTGAGCTTTAAGCGCAAAGGTTCTAGTAAACCACATCAATAGAATTAAAATCGGCGCAAGAATCACCAGCAGTGACGCGAGATAGTAATTGTCTTCTGAGGCATGGGCCCAATAATTTAAAGCTCCGCCAAAAAAGAGGACGATAAGGATGAAAAGGGCCCCATGGAAGCCTTTTACCATTCTAGTATGATTTTTGAAATTTTGAGCTTGTGCCATATTCGAGTATGTTTAAATCCTTGTTAGACCAAATTAACGCTAATTTTAATCACACCATAATTCAATCCTGATGAAGAATCGCATTCTGCTTACCCTAATGGCCTTTATGGGTCTAACTGCTATGAACGGTCAAGTGGCCTCTGCTTCAAAAGAGCTCGTAGAGCTTAGAACCTATGAGGTGAAGACCGGCGCAAAAATGAATCTACTCGTCGATTATTTAAAAGACGTTCTGACCCCTACGCTAAAATCAAAAGGCGCCACAGAAGTTGCCCTTTTTAATGAATACGGAAACGCTGAGCCTCGAAAACTGTATTTGATGGTGGCCTACCCCAGTTCTGAAGCCTTCATGAACAGTCAAGAGCTTCACAAAGACCCCTCTTATACGCAGGCAGCAGCCTCTTACAATGGTATTGGAATTGAAAACACCTTATACAATCGAATAGAATCTATGTTATTACTCTCGTTCGATGCCCTACCGAAAATGGATCCGCTTAAACCGGACTCAACGCTTTTCGAATTGCGCACCTACGAGAGCTACAGCGAAGATGCAAACCGAAGAAAAATTGACATGTTTAACCATGAAGAGTTAGAGCTCTTCTATGAGGTCGGGCTTCATCCTGTATTTTTCGGAGAACAAATCATCGGTGCCCAACGCCCCTGTTTGACCTATATGATCCAATTCAAAGACATGGAAGAGCACGATGCGAATTGGAAGAAATTCATCGACGCCCCTGCTTGGAAAGAAATGTCTTCTAAGGCCATCTATGCAGACACCGCCACAAAAATCCACAAAGTATTCTTGAACAGGGTATTTTAAACAGAAAAAGCCGCTCGAAAGCGGCTTTTTAGTTTTACCCTATATAGGTACTTACATAGCAGGTTGAATCTTAGCGGAAGCCTTTCCGTATTCCCAACGCACCTCAAATCCGTCTTCATTTACTTCGTATACCAGACGCTCTTCAAAGTTGCTGCCTTGACCGGCATATACATTGACGCGAAGCTGATCCTGTTCAGCATCGTAATTAAAGGCGCCCCATTGATCTGCCACCTTATTAAATACGAAAGTAGATTGATACTCATTGGGGATGATGAAGAAGCTGTAAGTTCCGGCTGGTAATCGCTTTCCTTCGATAAGGATATCCTTCTCGGTAGTAAAGCGGGTAGCCTCGTTCGCCCCTGCACGCCAAATCTGCCCTAGAGGAACAAGATCCCCCCAAATGACACGACCTTTTACAGCCGGAGACGAATAATTAATCGTAATGGCACTGCCCCCAGCTACCCCCTCAGCGACACGCGCGGGGCTTGCCTTTTCTTGTGCAAAAGACAACGAAGCAACTAAAACAGCTGCAAGCGATAAGATGAAATTTCTTTTTGTCATAATAGAATTTTTAAGACTATGAAGTTAGTTAAAACTAGAATGCGCTTGTGACCTATGTTACATAGTTCACGTTATGATAGTGGTAAATTTGTATTCAAATAACAGAACCATGCCAACAGTTAAATTGACCACTCAGAAATTCAAAGAAGAAATCTTTGATTATACGCAAGAACGCGAATGGAACTACAAGGGAGCTAAACCCGCCATCATCGATTTCTATGCCGACTGGTGTGGCCCTTGTAAAATGGTTGCCCCGATACTTGAAGAACTTAGCGATGAGAATCCAGAAATTATTATCTACAAGGTAGACACCGAAGTAGAGCAAGAATTATCTGCAGTTTTTCAAATTCGCAGCATTCCAAGCATCTTGTTTATTCCTAAAGACAACCGTCAACCGATGATGCAACCCGGAGCACTGCCAAAGCAAGCCCTTCAGGAAATCATCGATAAAGAATTAGTTCAAACGGCTTAGAGTGCAGCGGATGCCTTAATCAAAAGGTCTCTTGTTGCTTTAATCCCTTCAATCTCTGAGAGACGACTTCCTTCGTATTCAACACCTATGAATCCGTCGTAACCATTCTCTTTAGCGATCTGAAGCATGCGTCCGTAGTCAATAAAGGTTTCGTCTCCGTTCTCATCGAAGTCATTTGACTTAGCACTTAGGGCCATCGCTTTAGGCATCATCTCAGAAACTCCTTGGTAGATGTCATACACCTCAGCGCAGCTTCCGTCGAATACAGATCCGTAGCCCTCTTCGGCAATACAAAAGTTACCAAAGTCGGGTAGTGTCCCACAATTCGCAGCATCTACGCCATTGATGACCTCCATGAGCGCGGCGGCATTAGAGCTGATGCGTCCGTGATTTTCTACTAATACATTGATTCCTTTAGGAGCCGCATAGGCCGAAAGTGCCGAAAGACTTTCAATAGAATTGGCCTTCCAAAGTTCAGGATCCTTTTCTCCGTAAAGATTAAGGCGTACCGCAGAACATCCCATGTCTGATGCCGCGTCAATCCATAACTTGTGATTTTCAATAGCTTCTGCACGCGCATCTGCATCAGAAGTTGAAAGTGCCCCTTCGCCGTCGATCATGATCAATACATTGGTCAATCCGTATTGAGCAGCCAATTCGTTATTCTTGGCAACAAATTCAGCTACTGCAGCTGGTTTATCCTCAGCTCCCACTACATCGGTATACAACTGATTCACGTACTCGAGCCCAGAGAATCCAAGGTCGTGTGCCTGTTTGGCAAAGTCGTAAGGAGACATCTCGCCTGAGCGAATCGCCTTATGCAAAGACCACTGTGCTAGAGATAGTTTTACTTCGCTTTGTGCCTCTGCCTGCGCGCTTGTGTCTGCCGATTGTTTTGGTGCTTGGTTGCAGCTAAAAAGCATGATTGAAGCCGCCAAAACTGCAGCCCCTTTAACATATAGTGTTCGCATAATTTAAAATTTGATTAGAAAATGTACGGATTATTTTAAAGCGCTCCTGCGAGCTCTCCTAGAAAATCAATCATCGCATTAAAGTCTGAAACACGGTATTGCGCGGCAGTGGCCTTGGCACCAACTTTAATACTCACCGCGCTTGATGGCAAATACGTAAACATATCCTCATCCGTCACATCATCTCCTGCCGCAAGAACGAAATCATAAGAAGAACTATTGTAACGCTCTACAGATGCCGTTCCCTTATTCACACTACTACTGACTACTTCGATGATCTTGTCTCCGTTCATCAAATGAACCTCATTAGAAACCATACTTCTCAAAGTAGTTTTAAGTTCTTCTGACTTTATAATTCCCAGTTCAGGGTCTGTTTTGCGATAGTGCCATACCAATGCATTCTTTTTCACCTCAACAAAGGTCCCTGGCGTATTGTCTGCGAATTGCTGCATAACCGGAAGCACATGCGCGATCCACTCATCACTACTCATGTTTTTCTCTTTCCAGTCTGTACTTCCCTTAAGTCGCGTCAAATGTCCATGCTCTGCGATGAGATCAATGGGAAGGTGTCCGAAATGTTTCTCTAAAAAATCAGGCGGACGCCCACTGATCACCGCAATATGCGTGGCTGGATCTTGACTCAGTCTTTGCAGAATGGAGAGTACCTCAGAACTCGGGATAGCCTTTTGATGATTGACATGAAATCCGGTTAAGGTGCCGTCATAATCCAATAGCAACAGACGCTTCTTTGATGCTTTAAAGGTCTTTTTGAGTTCTTCTTTTTGTTTGGTTCGAATGCGAACCGTGTGCTCTTCGGGAGCCTTGTCGGCGATGCGATTAAGCTCCTCCATAAAACGCTTCGACCACTCGTGCACATCGTAACGGCGGATCCGCTCACGCATTGGGCGATTTCGTTCAATCTGTTCGTCTTCACTCATCTCAACGGCCTCGTGAATCGCCTCAGAGAGCGCATAAGTGTCGAAAGGATTCACCAATAAGGCGTGGTGCAGTTCTTTGGAGGCACCAGCCAGCTCACTCAGAATGAGGACACCTTTAGAATCGAGCTTTGTCGCCAAGAACTCTTTGGCCACCAAATTCATTCCGTCTCTCAAAGGGGTCACCATGGCTACCTCGCAGCCTTTATACAGATCGATGAGATCTTCAAAGTCAAACGAACGGTAATAGTACCAGATCGGCGTCCAATTTACCGTAGAATACATCCCGTTTACGCGACCGATGCTCTCATCGGTTTTTTTCTTGAGCGCCTTATAATGCGACACCTCCGCACGCGAAGGAACAATGACCATAACGAGTCTGATCTTCTCGTGGTATTCAGGATAGCGCTTCAAAAAGAGTTCAAATGCCTCTATCCGATTGAGAATACCCTTGGTGTAATCGAGACGGTCTATAGAAAGAATGAGCTTGCCATTTGACTGAGCGCGATGAGAAGCTAGTTGCGTGCGAACATCTGAAAAATCACCCGGTTGCTTTTCATCGTGAGCTTTAGATACGGCCTCAAATTTCTCGGTATCTATACCCATCGGAAAGGTGTTGACTATAACCTCTCTACCTCCATCATTAATCGTATTGAAATTGACTTCTAGGTGCAAGATTCGTTTGACTGAACTCACAAAATGACGCTGGTAATCGTAAGTGTGAAAACCGATAAGATCAGCTCCCATAAGACCGCGTAACACTTCTTGTCGCTTTGGAAAAATCCTGAAAATTTCAAAGGAAGGAAACGGAATATGCAAAAAGAATCCGATAGTGACATCTTGAATCTTTTGGCGGATCAAATCCGGAACCAAAAGCAACTGATAATCGTGTACCCAAACCGTGTCACCAGGCTGTACCTCTTCTACAACAGCCTGTGCGAACTGCTCATTGACCTGTTTATAGGCCTCCCATTGGTTATCGTCAAAAACGACATTTTGTTTGAAGTAATGAAAAAGCGGCCAAATGGATTTATTCGACAATCCGAGGTAAAAATCTTCTACTTGTTCTTGATCGAGATGTACCGGTTTGAAATTCATTGCACCGAGCGAGGTCTTCACCTCATCGATCTGCGTTGCTTTGAGTTCTTCTTTTGGAACTCCGGGCCAACCGATCCAAAGGGCATTGCCACTTTCATGAACACTCTTGAGCCCCGTTGCCAATCCGCCACTCGTAGGGCTAAAAACTATGGATTGTTCATTTTTTTCAACTTTTAGTGGCAATCGGTTCGATACAATGACAATTTTTTTCAACTTGGGCTCAGGTGATTTAAGGGTTGGTTATGCATTTAGACAATTTACATTACGGTATTATCGGAAACGGAGCCTCTGGAGCGTTAATTTCAAAAGACGGTGCCATTGACTGGTTCTGTTTACCTCATTTCGCATCGCCCTCTGTATTTGGGAGACTCTTAGATTCAAAGGCAGGATGGCTCGGTATTGAAACCGTAGACGAAGCCGTAATTCAACAATCGTACCTTGAAAATACAAATATTTTAAAGACTGTATTTGAGACAGATGAATGGGCTTTTGAGCTACTTGATTTCATGCCGCGCTACCAAAAGGTTTCTGGCTCGTATTACTATCCGCCCGAGTTGACGCGCATCATAAAGCCACTCAAAGGCAACCCTAAGATTAAGGTAATTTACGAGCCTGCCTTAGAGTATGCCAAGGGGCATACGGTGACGCATCACAAAGAAACCCACCTGATCAGTATACTTGAGAATGAGACGCAGTACGACGCCCTTTACCTGTACTCCAACACAGCGCTTAATCGCATACGCAATCAAGAATTTATAAGCCTTGATGAAACCTTGTTTCTAACCGTGTCGTACAATGAAAAATTAGATTCACCTACTGTAGAAAAAGCCTGGTACGATTTCGATTTAACCAAGGCCTATTGGCTGAATTGGGTACAACGCACTAAGGAGTACGAGCATTATACAGACGAAATAAAACGCAGTGCACTAACCCTAAAATTGTTGTCGTATGACAAAACGGGAGCAATCATTGCAGCCCTCACCACATCACTACCCGAGACCATTGGCGAGGTACGAAACTGGGATTACCGTTTCTGTTGGATTCGAGATTCATCGATGGTCATTAAGGTGCTGTCTCAACTCGGACATCGCAAAATCGTGCGAAGGTTTATCGACTACATCATCGATCTAATTCCTGAGAAGGACGAGAAGCTTCAGATCATGTATGGCATTCATGGCGAACGGACGCTAACTGAAGAGACGCTAGAACATTTAGAAGGATACCACCACTCAAAACCCGTACGCATAGGCAACGATGCCTACCACCAGAAGCAGAATGACATTTACGGAATTTTGATGGACGCGATTTATGTAGAACTCGCCCAATTCACGCTCGATTTTGAACGTAAAGAAGAGCTTTGGGAGGTAGTGAAGAACATCGTTTGGATCGTAGCGCATAACTGGGAAAAACCCGATAAAGGCATCTGGGAATTTAGAGGAGAAGACAAACACTTCACCTTCTCTAAAGTGTTGTGCTGGGTAGCACTAGATCGGGGCATCAAAATCGCGGAACTTTTAAATAAAAAGAAACCCAAATGGGAAACGATTAGAGAACAAATCAAGGCACAGATAGAAGAACACGCCTGGAATGAAGAGGCCAATGCCTACACTCAATACTACGGAGCCACTGCGCTTGATGCCTCGGTCTTGCTCATGGAGCAATACGGCTTTGTAGCGCCAGAAGATCCAAGGTTCATTGCAACGGTTAAGGCTACCGAGAAAGAGCTATTGCGGGACGGCCTGATGTACCGCTACAAAAACCAAGATGATTTTGGCGAACCTTCATCTTCGTTCACCATATGCACCTTCTGGTTCATTCGAAGTCTTATTAAAATAGGAGAAGTCAAAAAGGCGAAAACCTATTTTGATCAGTTATTATCGTACTCCAATCACTTAGGCCTATTTAGCGAAGACGTCGATTTCAATTCAAAACGACTCTTGGGAAACTTTCCTCAGGCCTATTCGCATTTGGCACTTATCGATACCGCGATTCAATTCAATGAAACATCGAGTAAAGCCCCACATTGATTGAGGTACTCTAATTCGGCAAGTTTGGCGGTAAATTTCGCCTGAACCCCAGAGAGTTCTGCATTCAACAAGTTGATCTGTGCTTGACGTAATTCGATAGAGGTGATCTGTCCGAGATCAAATTGATTTTTTGAACGTTCGAAATTATCAGTAGCGGTCAAGATATTGTCTTGCTGCAGGCGGTATACCTCAATAGCATTCCGATAGGCGCCTTCAGCATTCAATAGATCGCGAAGCACCTCTTGCTCGATTTGCTTTTCTTGTAATTCGGTAGTGGCCAAGGCAATCTTGGCATTTTTTATTCCCACTTGCTGCGCGCCTTGACCGAACAAATTCCAGTTAAGCGTTAGACCGGCCGATAGTCCTGTTGACTGACTAGATGCCAAAAATCCGGTCGCCGGAAACATCCCCTCGTTGTACCCGTATCCTGAGCTCAAAGAGAGCGTTGGGTATAAGGTCGACCGTTGTGATTTTAGATTCAAGGTGTTGATCTTTTCATTCGATCGTACCTGAAGTAGACGCACATTTTTTGAGGCATACGCTTCGCGCTGCTTGAGCAATACCTCTTCGTCAACAAACCGCACCATTGGATTTACCTCAAAATCTGTTTCTAGCTCTCGAGCCAAAATTACATTGAGGTTGCGCTTTGCGTTGGTCAGGGATTGGCGTTGCTGAATAAGATTAATGCTATCGGTGTTGAGGTCTACTTTAGCATTTAATAACTCTAAGCGCGTTGAAGAACCAAATTCAAATCGCTTCGCGGCACGCTCAACCCTGCGCTTCGAGTTCTCAAAAGTCTGATCCAATATACGGACGCCTTCTTCAAGGCGGGCCACCTCGTAATACGCTGAGAACAATTGCAAGACCGTCTGCTCGATGGTTTGTCTGACCCCTAGAGAAGACAACTCGTACTGCTCTTTCAAACGCTTGTAGTTGTACAAACGACCCATCCCATCAAATAGCGTCACATTCATATTGATAGAAGCATTGTAACGGGTAGTCTCTGCGCCATCAATCACACGAGTCTGTCCGTCTTGAAAGGTGGCCTCCTGATTGTCAACGGCAATGTTCGCACCCGATGTGGCTGAAAGAGTCGGAAGAAAACGACTGTTCAATAGCGACGCATTGTTCTTTGCCTGAGCCTGGTCATTCTTTGATACTAGAATCCCAAAGTTGTTTTCTAAGGCTATCGCCATAGCCTCGTCGGGCTGTAAGATCTCTTGAGCGTACCCAAAAGTGCAGGCGCTTATTAGCAGAAAAGATAGAACTCTATTCATGTGTTTGTTGTTCTTTAACCGCACGTTCAACAGACTCGCGCGTGGGTTTAGTTCCTGTAATCAACCACTTGACTTGAACTTTAATTGAGTTGCTAAACATCAAAAAGAGTGGAAGCATAATCAAGGTCAAAATGGTAGCATATCCGATACCGTAGGCAATCGCTACCGCCATTGGTTTTAAAAATTGTGCCTGACGGCTTTTTTCTAAAAGCAATGGAGCCAAACCTGCGATTGTGGTCACTGAGGTTAAGAAAATTGCTCTGAAACGAGATCTTCCGGCTTCGTAAAGCGCCTTTTCAAAGCGCATACCAGCCTTCAGGTTGTTGTTGAATTTACCGATCAGAACGAGGCCGTCGTTGACCATGATACCGATCAACGCTATGATTCCGAGTAGTGAAAGTATGTTCAGCGGAAATCCGTGAATCTTATGTCCCCATCCTACCGCGGTGATGCTAAAGGGCACCAATAGCAGTAACAAGAAGGGCTGAGAGAAACTTCTGAAAGTGAATGAAATGGTCACAAAGATTAAGAAGAGAGCCGTAAACCCGACAAGTCGCAAAGAGTCAACCAATTTTCCAGCTTCTCTGTTCTGGCCTTCATACGAAGGAGAGACCGTGGGGTATCTGGCCAAAATATCTGGCATCACCTCAGAGCGTATCCATTCTAGTATTTCTGTGGGAGTGGTTTCGTCCGGGTTGTCTAAATCTGCATTGATTTGTATCTCTCGCTGACCGTCAAGGTGATTTATGGCTACATCTCCTCGTTCTATCGAGTAGGTCGCGATTTCTTGAAGCGGAACCTTGTCTCCTGAAGGGGTGCTGATGCGCATCTGGTCGAGATCTACTATCGATGATCTATTGTCGCGATCGTAACGCACCCAAACGCGAATCTCATCTTGTCCACGCTGAAAACGTAAGGCTTGTGCTCCAAAGAATCCAGAACGCACCTGATTCATAACGGTACGCAAATCGAGCCCGAGTAGATACGCGCTCTCCTTCAATTCGAGCCTGATCTCTTTGATTCCTGAAGGATCATTATCGGCAACATCTTTAAGAAGGCCGTTATCGAGCATAGCCGTTTTGAGCAACTCTTTGGCCGATTTCAGTTCTTCAATGTTGTTCCCTAGCAACGATACGCTGACAGGTGATCCTCCAAAGTTTCCGCCCGAACCAAACACAAGGCTTTCAACTCCGAGTACAGGTCCGACCAATTCACGAATGCGTGCTGTTACCATGTTTGAACGAATCGCATCCGGACGTTCTTCACCAGGCAACAAGTTGATCTGCAGGCTAGCCGCAGAAGACCCTGGTCCTACGCGTCGAATGGTATTTTCGTAAAGCTCCTTGCCCGTTCCTTTCAGGTAGGTGTTGGTGAACTCGTCATTTACTATCAACGCCTTTTGTTCGATCATACGAATGATCGAGTCAGTGATTTTTTCATTGGTCCCATTGGGCATCTGAAGCGTAATACTCACCTGGTCAGAAGCGATACGCGGAAAGAAAGCAGTTTGTATAATTCCACCACCAATAGATCCGAATGTGGTGATCAGCAAGGCCACAAAGAGCATTACCGTGAAAAAAGAATTACGAATTGAAAAGCGAAAGAATGGGCTATATACTTCATCACGCATCCATACCATGGCACGATCTCCCATTTTATTGATGATCCGCATTTTAGCGAATCCTTTACCGATCAACGATGTGGGTTCTTTTTGAGGCTTAAGAGCCTTCGAGTGCGCCAAGTGAGACGGCAGAATAATGAGCGCTTCAACCAATGAAACGACTAGAGTCAGAATAACAATGACTGAAACCTCTGAGAAAAATTCCCCGATACGACCGTCTAAGAACAAGAGGATTCCAAAAGCCAAAACAGTTGTCAAAATCGCAGAGACAATGGGAGGTATTACCTCAAGTGTTCCGTCAATGGCGGCGCGAACCGGGCTTTTTCCTTTTTCGTAATGCTGATAGATATTTTCTGCAATCACAATACCATCATCTACGAGAATACCGATCACAATGATCATTCCAAACAATGACAGTACATTAATCGTGACCCCAGCGAATGGCGCCACAATGAACATTCCTAAGAAGGCTACTGGCAATCCAAAAGCTACCCAGAAGGCAAGTCTTGTATTCAAAAACAGCGATAAGAATACCAAGACCAAAATCATTCCCATGATCGCGTTCTCAGTAAGCAATTCGGTACGCTGAACAAGAGTGGTTGAAAGATCATTCACCACATCAAGACGGACATTTGATGATCGCGCATTGAAATCTTCAATGTAGGCCTTGACCGCCTCAGCGGCACCAATTAAGTCTTCTGTATTCGTCGAGGTAACCGTGACTGTTATAGCGCGATTTTCATTGAAAAAAGTGGCGTTGGGTGTTTCTGAAAAACGATCGCGTACCTGTGCAATGTCAGAGAGTACCAATTTTCTTCCATCTGGTAAGGCCTTGACAACAATTGAAGAGAGTTCATCGGCATAGTACAATCTGTTATTGGCGCGGATCAGGTATTCTTCGGAATCGGTTTTAATGGTCCCCCCTGTAATGAGAAGGTTGCTCGAAGCCACCTTTTGGGCCACTTCACTAAAACTCAAATTATAGGCGAGCAGTTGATCTTCGTCTAAAGCGATTTCAATTTCTTCATCGGGATAACCTGAGACCTCAATTTGAGAAATACCTTCAATGGCTCTTAAGTCGTTTTCGACCTGGCGACCCACTTGTTTCAATACCGCTAAAGGAATAGACTCACCGCTAATCGCAAAACTAATCGTTTGGCGAACCACTTCTTGCTTGGCGACCACAAGGGGCTCCATCCCAGTAGGATAGTTGGGAACCCGATCGACCGCGTTCTTCACTTCAAGCAACATAAAGTCGATGTCGCGGCCCTTTTCGATCTCTACATTGATGCTCCCCGAGTTCTCGCGAGAGGTTGAGGTAACGCGATCAATTCCCTGAAGACCCTTAAGGTTGTCTTCAATTTTCAACACCACCCCTTCCTCAATCTCTTGAGGAGAGGCGCCCGGATATACCACCGATATGAGAATGTTCTTGGACTCTGATAGTGGAAAGAACGAAGACTTGAGCGAAAACGCTCCAATCAATCCAAAGAGTACGAAGGCGATGATTACGATATTGACCGCAACCTCATATTTGATAAAATATTCAATTAGTTTTTTCATAAAACGGTCGCGCTTAAGGGGCTATCACTTTGACGGGCATATTCTTCTGCGCCCCCGGTAATGGTTTGTCTAGTAAGACCTCCCCTTCTTCAACACCCTGAACGATCACGGTATTTTCATTGAAATGAACAGGGGTGACCGTAATAAGATCTAAGATCCCGTCTCTTATGACAAAAAGTTCGTTCGAATCCAGTAAGAGACTTCTGTCTACCTCAACCGCTTGTTCTACCGATTGAACTTCAAGCACCGTTCTTAAGTACTGTCCTTCTTTCAAGCTGTTGCTTTTAACCGCAACAAAAACAGAAATCATCTGTGTTTCTTGATCAATCGCCGGATTCACCCTAACCACGGTTCCTTCAAAATGCTGAGACTGATCTAAAGAAGTGAGCTCCACCTTTTTTCCGAGCGCTACAAAAGAGGCATACGATGCGGCAATCGGAATTTCAATCTCATACTGTCCGCCTTCAATAAAGGTCCCTAGATTTTGTCCTGAACGTACCAAAGTACCTTCTGTAACGGTTGCAGCCGACAAGGCACCATTAAAAGGCGCGCGGATCACGAATTTAGACAGTCGCGTTTCGAGGTTAACCACATTGTAATAAGCATTTACTATCCCTCTGCCCGAAACAAAAAAGCGCTCCTTTTCTGAATCAAAATCAGGGAGTTTTGGAGTGGTCTTATTTAGATCAAATGAGGCCACATAAGCGCTCCATTTATCGTAAACTTCAGGGAAATCCAAAGCGATATCGGCTAGTGTAGTACTTAAGGTGTTTAAGAAATTACTCTTTGCAGACTGAACAGAAGCGCTAAACTCCGTGGCATCAATCGCCAAAATGGTATCGTTTTTTTGATAGGTTTGACCTGCTCTGAACGCACGATCTTTCAACAGTAAAACTCCTTGTACTTCAGAAAACAACTCAACACGTCGTTGGGCAACAAGTCGACCGTTGCTGGTCAACTTTACCGGTAATGTTTGCAATACAGCCTCACGAGCAAAAACTGATTTCACTGTTTTCTCTATCGCAACTTGAGGTCGTTTGTTCGAGCTTACAAGTTTAGAGGCTAAAAAAACCGCTGCTACAACCAATAAAAGGCCGGCCAGAGGTAATATGATTTTTCGATTCATCGATGATAATTTAAGCGTCCGAAGACGAATTAGCGGATCCTTTCAAGAACCACGCTGCAAAGCTAGCCAAAACCATGCCAAACCTTGGTTTTCATATCATTATCTCTTTAACATGAGGGCGTTTCAATATTTTATACCTTTCAAAAACACCTAACACGAACAAAACTTAATCTGTACCATGAATAGAAAAACATTTATCCAGCAGATCTCGGCATTGAGCTTGGGTCTAGGAATGGCCCCTTCATTGAGCGCATCCATGCTTCAATCTCAAAAAATTAAAAAGGTAGGATTAGGCCTTTTTAGCGCACCACGCCTGTTTCAAGATAATGTCGAGCAAGGAATTGCGACTTTGGCCGAGCTGGGTATCCAAGAATTTGAAACCTATGGCCCTTACACCTTCTCTGATGCAAGAAATCAGGCCTCATGGAAGGCGCTCACTCCTCAGCTCGGTTTTGATATTAGTGGTTTTCTAGGATTAGAGGTGAACGAATTTCAAGCCTTACTAAAGAAATACAACATCTCAGTACCTTCGATGCATACCGACCTTTACACACTTGAAGGAAACATAGGGGCGCTCGCAGAAGCAGCGAACACCTTAGGGGCAAAGTATGTGGTACTACCTGCCATTCCCGAATCTGAACGCAGCACCCTAGACGATTACAAGCGCATTGCAGAGCGCTTCAATGCTATTGGAGCGGCGGCCAAAAGTGAAGGAATTGCTTTTGCCTATCACAATCACGGTTACGGGCTGATCCCTAATGAACAAGGAATCAAGCCGGTCGATCTCATCTTTGACGGCACTGACCCTCAACTTGTCTTTCTAGAAATGGATGTGTTTTGGACGGTGGCCGGAAGGGCAAACCCTATCGAACTCATTCAAAAGCACTCAGGTCGTTACAAGATGTTTCATTTGAAAGACATGAAAGAGCTGACCTATTTTGAAGGGGCCGGATCTACGGCACCTGAATGGATGGCCTTGTTTCCAAAACTAGTCTCGGCCGGGTCAGGGGTTATCCCCATTGATGCCATTGTTGAGACCGCGAGTGCTCACGGTGCAGAGCACTTCTTTATCGAGCACGATTTTGCGCCTGAACCCATCGATAACATAGGTGATGCTTCTCGCTACCTTAAAGGACTAAGGTGGTAAGCCTCACAGCGAATAGCGTAAAGAAAAACTCACATTTCTGCCGGGCATCGGAATAAAACTGGTCTCCCAATAGGATTGATTGAGCAGGTTGTTTAGAGATGCCTGGAGTCTAAAATTTCCGAATTGTTGAGACAGGTGGGCATCCAAAACGGTATAGGTGCGTCCTGAAGTGCGCTCAATGTAGCGGAGGTTGAAATCTGCATTGCGCTTCGTGTTCATAGCCGCATTTAATCGCACAATCAGTTGATGCTTTAAGTCGTTATCTATCGAATAACGCGAGAAGGTTGCAGCCTCTTCACTGAGGCGTTGTGCCATATAGGTGTAGCTCAAACCGTACCCAACAGCAAAGGCTTGGCTGCTAGTTGCTAAGCGATCAAAAGATAACTCTACCCCAGATGTTTGCAGTTCTTGAATGTTTTGAGCTTGAAACTTTTCAGCTTCGTTCTCTTTTACATAGTCTATGAGGTTGGTTGATTTTCGAGTGAACGCCACGGCGGATGCACTTATATTATGTTGGGCATAGCGCAAGCCCCATTCCAAGGAAGTAGCGCTCTCAGCTACGAGATTTTCATTACCTAGAGTAGTTGGATCTGCATAATACAGGTCGGTAAAGGTGGGTACCCTGAAGGTGGTCCCCCAGTTGATATAGGTGCGATAAGCAGCTCCTATAGGAGCTCCAATTTCAACTCCCGGAAACAACTTAGATCCAAAGTCAGAGACATAGGTATACACTAGGCCTGGTGTGACATCTAGTGCGCCATCCCCTAATCGGATGAGTTGCTCTGCAAATAGATTGACAATGTCTCGTGAACGTTCTCCGAGATTGTTGCTTTGGATACTGCTTCGAGAAACATCAACGCCCAGTCCGCTCGTTCCGATCTTAGAGTCGTGACTCACATCCACAGCCGCTCCCACTTTATGCGTGATATGCATATTGCGATAGATATCAGGACGATCGCGCACATACTCATACATGTCTTGTCCTCTTCTCCAGTAGATTCTTGGAGTGATGCGCGTATTGTTCTGTGTAATGCGCTTAGTGATCGCAATCAGGCTTGCTTGGGTTTCTTCGTATTGATCAACCGCAGAAGGGCTGGCATAAAATCCGTTGGCACCAAATTTTCGTGGCGAAAAAAATCCCAATACGCGCAGCGCATTTTCAGTAGATCCTTGAGAAAGTGATACCAGGTACTGTCTTTGAGTAAAATCCGTGTTGTAGCGGTAGCCGGCAGAGCCTAAACTTGAAGCTTGAGCGAGTAGTCGGGTGTTGGGAGTCTGATAACCCGTAAGAACTTCGGCTCCTGTGGTTTCAAACGATCCGCCATTCAGCTGAACCTGAAGCGTAGACTCCACGCTCGTTTTAGTGATGATATTAATAGCACCAGAAAAAGCATTTTGACCGAAGATTCTTGCCGCTGAACCTCGCACAATTTCAATGCGTTCGATGAGCGCAATGGGCGGGAAGAAATTTGATAAATGATGGCCCGTTTGAGCATCCTCAAGGGGAATCCCATCAATTAAGAGCAGGGTTTGATCAAAGCTACCCCCTCTTAAATTAAGATCCGCCTGGGTAGGCCCTACCCCTCTTCTTCGCACATCAAGACCCACCACACGTTGTATGAAATCAACGAGATGAGTCGCTCCGCTTTGGGCAATCTCTGCACTGCTAATGACCTGTATTGATTTTGAAAGGTCGCGGTAGCTGTCAGCGATCCTGCCGCTCACTACGACTTCGTCTAATAATTGAGTGGATAGGGTATCCGGAGTTGATTGAGCCCAAAGCACTATTGGTCCTAACCCAAAAAAACTAAGAATAAAAGTCCTAACAACCCCAACCATGAACGCTACTTTTGGAGCCACAAAACTAAGCAAGCTATTTCAACTGCAAAGGATTTCCATAACCCTCACCAATAACTTGAGTCAAACCCAATAATTGACGCACGGTTGGGGCTATTTGATTCGTGAAAAGTTGCTCAGATTTTATCACCTCTCCGAGAGGTGCCACCTCATTTCCGAAGAGGATCAGCCAGGTTTGATCTGCTCCCTTAATTGAATTACCATGGCCTCTCCAGGTTTCTAAAGGCACTGTACCCCTCCCGTGATCTGTGGTGATGATAAAAGTAGTTTGGTCTTTGTAATAGGCGTCGTTCTGCACAAAACCCCATAAATCTTCGATGAGCTTATCCGTGTTGTGTGCCGCTTTCAGATAGGCTTCGTAGTCTCCATCATGAGCAAAATCGTCGGTCTCACCATACGAGATATAGACCAGATCAGGGTGGTGCTTCTTCAAGTATTCTTTCGCGTATTGATGCGTGAATCCGTCAAGGCGCACGCTGCCCCATGGGCTTGGAATCTGCGGCTGTAATTCATTGAGCAACCGTTCGTTTGCAGAAAGCGGAAGATCAGTAGACAGATCAAATCCGCTATTGGTATAAACCCCTGAGCGCTCTTCGTTGACGATGAAATCAAAAACATCCCAGCTTCCAAAAGCTGCCACCTTATGAGCAGCATTACGCTCTTGAACAAACTGCTCTAGAACCGTAGTGTTAGGATTTGGGAGTTTATCGTTGCTGCTAATGCGCTGGTCATCTGCCCTCCCCGTAAGAATCTCGTTATAGCCCGGATAAGAGAACCACATACCGTTGGTCAGGTTGACCTTGCTTGCTTTGGCACGGTTTCCATGAAGTTGTCCGATTTTGGCCACAGTTCCCCAAATGAAGGGAGTAAGGGCTTGCCGACGTGCATCAGCAGTCGGCCTCCAGAATAAATGCGTGAGTTCGTCTGTATTCGAAACATAATCTTTATTCGCAACTAATAGCGAATCTGCTCCACCAAAAAGCTCTTGCCATCGGTATCCGTCTAGGGTGATGAGAAAAACCTTATTGTTCTGCTGCGCATTGAGATTTAGCCCTAGCAACAAGGCGAAAAAGAGTATCTTTTGTGACATAATCTTAAAGATATACGGAAAAGCGCTATGATACGTATTCACAGCATGCCATTTGCCGTTTTGGGGCTGATCTTTCTCATTGGCTGCAGCCCATCGCACCCCTTAGAGGCTGTTTTTGAATCGGCTTCTCCTGAATTTCATGAAATACTAAACGATCCAAAGCACGAAGTTCAGATCCGTTACACCCAAATCACAAGAGACAGTTCAGGTCTTCCTCAATTTAGTACTACCAGTTACGGAGAAAACAGTGACACCTATTTTTATCCGGCGAGCACCGCAAAGCTCCCCATAGCTGCATTAGCGCTTCAAAGAATCAACGAATTAAAAGCTCAAGGGGTAGCCATTGATATGCACACCCCATTTAAAATATATACCGATCGGTTTAATACTCCCGTAGCTCTTCAAGACAGCACAAAAGCTGATAATCACCTGACCGTTGCGCACTTGATTAAAAAAATATTTCTAGTGAGCGACAATGACGCCTACAATTATCTGTTTGACTTTCTAGGAAAGGATTACATCAATGCTTCTCTGAAAGAAAAGGGTCTCAATCATACCGACATCCAGCACAAGTTTTTGTTTGGAGCAGACAACACCCACACCTGGGACTATGTGTTTTTAAAAAATGGAGATACAGTCTACAAACAACCGTCTATCACTAGTGAACTTGAAGTACTCAATACGGCAACCATTGGGGTGATAAAAGGAGTGGGGTTTCAATCGAATGATAGCATTGTAAGAGAGCCCTTCGATTTTCGCCTGAAGAATAGAATCGCTCTAGAAGATCTAGAAGGCATCATGAAGCGATTGGTATTTCCGGAGGTGTTTTCTGAAAGCCAGCGCTTCAATCTGACCAAAGAAGATTATGCGTTCATGAAGTATTGGATGAGTCGAAACACCCTCGAAAGTGACGAACCTAACTACAACAACGACGAAGAATATTACGACAGCTACGGAAAGTTTTTCATTTATGGCGATCGCAAAGGAGAGATGACCGATGCCATCCGAATACACAACAAGGTCGGATACGCCTACGGCACCCTCACCGATGTCGCTTACATCACCGATCGCGAAAGTGGAGTCGAATTTCTTTTATCGGCAACGATTTTAGTCAACGAGAATCAAATTTTTAATGACAACCAGTACGAATACGAAGAGAAGGGTATTCCGTTTCTAGCTGAATTAGGGCGTCTGGTATTAAGGGCCGCCCAGTAAAAACCTTAATCTTTTTTGGCTGGATTCTTTTTCGGAGCAGCCCAAAGAAAATAGCCGCTTAATGAGAGTGCAAGTAGTCCAAGACCCACTAGGGTAGAGTAGATCATTTTTACGGTATCGGTCTGTTCTGCGTAAAACTCTACGATAGATCCGTCATGAATACGCTCTATAAAATGATCGCCGCGCTGGCGCACCGAAAGAATTTCTCCAGTAGATCCGGCCACCTGTAATTCCGTGAAATGACGCTTAAACAGCACCTTAGCAATGCCTTTGTCGATCCGCACGTCAACCCGGTCGATAAGGGTGTCCAATTGCTGGGCCTTAGCATAGGCGATGGCGTTAGTATTGATCTGTTGAAGCGAAACCCATTCGTTCAAAGAAAGCACCTCAGCCTTTGCGGTGCTAGGCTTTAACCCTAAGACATCTTTGAGTCCGAGCAGCACTCCCGTGAGTGCCATTACAAAAAAGAACAGCAGTAGGCTGACCCCAATAGTCTTATGCCATTGCCGAAATGCGCGAATGCGCTTTGCTCTTTTTTTACGACGTTGAATCAATGGCGACACGAGACAGAGATTGTTACTGATTGAAAAGTTGAAAAACGAAGCTAGCAAAAATTCTAGCTATATTCATGTGTTCAAATGACCAAAGATCGCATGAGAAACACCTTCACCTTTGCCCTGATCGCATTCAGCTTTTTTGCCCAAGCGCAGAAAAAAACCATCGATTCATTAACGATAGATTACACCGCTGATAAAGGAATACTCACCACTTACTTCAACCCAGAAAAAGGCAAGTTATTACTGGCCTTAAACGACAGTGTGCTTGAAAAGCCATTGTTAATGGTGACACGATATGTGAAACTTCCGGCCAATTACTCCGCGTATCGAAACGCCGGATCGAAGACAGCCGAAAGTGTCATCAGCTTTGAATTAAAAGAAGGTAAATTACTCTTGCGGCAGCTTTCTTATGTGAACCTCGCAGAGGATGCTGATCCCATCGCTCAGAGCGTCGTCCAAAACAATCTGCCACCCATTCTAGCGGTGTTCGAAAAGATGAATAGTGAAGAAGGGTTTCATCTCGTCGATGTTTCGGATTTCTTCTCAAAAGACTCCCCTGGGTTTAATGCAGTAGGAGAAACCGAGAAGAAGAATTATAAGATAGGTTCTCTAGACAGTAAGCGCTCGTTTATCGACCGCGTAAAGAGCTTTCCGCGCAATACAGAAATCACACATACCCTCACCTATCCGGCTGCAGCTGCTCCGCGTTCAAACCGAAGCGAAACGCTGAGTTTTCAGCTCAATCATTCGATCATCGCCTTACCCGAAAAACCGATGAAATCGAGAACGGTTGATCATCGCGTAGGATGGTTTTCACTCGAAAAATACAACTACTCTTCTGAAGCGCTGAAGTCAGACAATTACCGCATAGCCTCTCGATGGAAGCTAGAGCCGAAAGACAAAGAAGCCTATGCACGAGGCGAACTGGTAGAACCCATTAAACCGATTGTCTTTTATCTCGACCCGGCGACGCCCATGAAATGGCGACCCTATTTCAAAAAGGGTATAGAAGATTGGCAAGGACCTTTTGAAAAGGCCGGATTTAAAAATGCCATAGTAGCAAAAGACCCTCCGACAAAAGAAGAAGATCCTGATTTTAGTCCCGAGGACGTGCGTTATTCTGTCGTGCGCTATGTGGCCTCAACGACAAGAAACGCGACAGGACCAAGCGTTAAAGATCCGCGCAGCGGAGAAATCATCGAAAGCGATGTGATTTGGTATCACAATCATTTGCGCTCGTACCGCAATCGTTACCTCTTAGAAACCGGAGCTGCGAATGAGAAAGCGCGCACGCTGAATACGCCTGAAGAAGAGATTGGTGAAATGATGCGTCGTGTCATCGCTCATGAGGTTGGGCATGCATTAGGACTTCCTCACAATATGAAGGCCAGCTCGGCCTACCCGGTGGACTCATTGCGCTCAGGAAGTTTCACCCAGAAAATGGGAATCGCTGCGACCATCATGGACTATGCGCGCTACAATTATATCGCCCAACCCGGAGACGAAAATATTCGATTCGTTCGCCAAATGGGGCCTTACGACGATTATGCCATTGAGTGGGGCTACCGCTACTTCGAATCAGATGCAGCAGAAAAGAAATGGTTAAAAGACTTTGTAGACACCCACAGCCTAAATCCGATTTACCAATTTGGATCAAGAGGCAACGACCCCAATGCACAGACCGAAAATATTGGAGATGACCCCGTTAAGGCCACGGCATATGGCCTGAGTAATCTCAAGATTGTTGCAGAGAACCTAGAAGAGTGGACCACCCAAGACGGTCAAACCTTTGACGATCTTCAAGAACTCTATATGGAGCTCATTGGTGTGTACCGCCGTTATATCTATCATGTGGTCGCTTTAATTGGAGGGGTAAACGAAACGCGGATCGTAAAGGGCCAAGAAGCTATTCCGTATTACAATGTTTCGGTTCAAAAACAGCGAGAAGCCCTTGCCTCTTTAGATCAAAATCTATGGAAAACACAAAAATGGCTTTTAGAGCCAGAGCTGATTTCTAGGTTTGAGAATGAGGGACATCTTGATCTTATCGCAAACCTTCAAAAGGCTGCACTGTACCGCATTCTGAATCAAAAGCGCCTGAATACCATGCTGTCAACCCAACTTACGCTAATGGGACAGGGCTTAGAGCCATCAGAGCTCATTGCTTCTTTGGCGTCTTCGATTGTCATCACTAAAGAACAACCCGACCTGCTAGAACGTCAACTTCAGATTGCTTTTATTGAGCGTTCAAAAGAGTTACTTGAAGATGATAAGACCCATAGTGACATACGGGCAGCCCTAAACCAGACGAATCAAAACATTGAACGTTGGTTGCGGAAACAGAAAAACGCATCTTCTGAAACACTAAAAAATCATTTCAGATTTGCGCATGCAATGCTTGAAGAAAAGTAGATTACTTCTTGGCCTGTTTGTACCAAGTCTGAGTACGTCCTAAAAGAGAAATTCCGAGATAGCCTCGCACGTTTAGCGTGGTCGGATCTTCTAAAGTTAGGGTGCAAGAATACTGCTTTCCGTTTGCGGGATCCAATATCTTTCCATCTGTCCAGGCTTCACCGTCCCACTCAAGTCCTTCGATGATAGTCAACCCTTCGATGGGCTGATTCTTTTTAGCTCCCTTGCACTCAACACACAGCTTGCCTTGATCCTCTTCAAGCAGCAGTCTTGAGATTTGTCCGTACAGTTTTCCATTCTCAACATAAATGGTAATCTCTGACTTGCGCTGATTGGTGACATCGTCAACCGAAACCCAATTTCCTTCAAAATCACTTTTTGATACGCTTTGTGCTCCAAGGGGTAGCGCACAGAGCAGCGTAAGTGCAACAATAACAATTCTCTTCATATCTCTTTTATTTCAGCAGTTGATTTAAAGTATTCATCACAATGGGCTCCATCACCTTGTATCCTTCTTCATTCGGATGGACCGGATCGTAGCCCCACTCTGGTTTCAACCCCTTCTTATCGTCTACCATCGGGCTGTAATAATCGACATAAGGCACCTGATAGTGCTCGGCCATTTCTCGAAGCATGCGATTGAGCTCTATAACGCTCTCTGTTGGCGTGATCCGTTGTCTCCACGGGAATGAATTTGCGGGTAAAACCGAGCACAGCACAGGAGTGATCTCATTGGCGAGAGACAGCTGAACCATACTTTCGAGATTCTTTGCAATATCTTCTAATGAAATCGGTCCAGTGTTCTCAGCAATGTCATTGATTCCGGCAAGGATAACGACCGCCTTAGGATTGAGATCAATCACGTCTTGCCTGAATCTTAGCAACATTTGAGGAGTGGTTTGTCCGCCAATCCCTCGGTTGATGAAGTGATTGCGACTGAAAAATTCGGGGCGCATTGAAATCCATCCTTGAGTAATTGAATTGCCCATAAATACCACCGAAGTCTGGTCGGTTAGCTGCATGAGCGAGTCATTTTTAGCCTTGAAATATTCCATTGCAGGCCAGTCTTGAGCCTGAAGGGGTCCGGCAGCGAAAAAAAGCGCTAAAAACGCTAGAGTTATCGTCTTATTCATACATATTGGTTTGATCAAGCTCACATAAATCGCATATAAGCTCTGAAATTTTATCGGTCACATCTTCGACATAACGTTGGCCCTTTTCAGCAGTAGATCGACGCGGATCCCCTATACCTGTATCGGCACTCACTGCAGACCATTTACGCTCTGCCCAAGCCCATCGTTCTCGAATGGCCTTGACCTTGTGCTTGCGCTCAGCACCGTCTCCGGCTTCTTCAAGCGGCAATACTAAATCAGGATGAAGGTGCATCATGATAGAGGTCTCCATTTCGTCGGCATGGTCACCCTCCTTTTCAAAGTAAAGACGCTTGTCGAGCATTTGAAACCAACTGCAGGTGACTAACATCATCTCCGGAAAAAGCAGTCCAAGCTCTCGCAACATGGTCTTAAAATCGTTTCCACCGTGGCTGTTAAAGACGAGAAGTTTCTTGACTCCTTGACGATCTAAAACGGTAATCAGGTCTTTTAAGATGGCCAACTGAGTGCTCGGGTTGAGATTCATGTCGAGGTAAATATCACTCTGACCGGTATTGACTCCGTAAGGCATGGTAGGTAAGACCACAAAATTGGCCCCTTTGGTGAGCGCTTTTTCTCCGGCTATTCGCAATAAACCATCTGCCTCGTACACATCGGTTCCGTAGGGCAAGTGATAATTATGAGCTTCTACGGCACCCCAACCTAAGATAGCGAGCTCAAAACGGTGCGTTTTGAGCCGCTTCCAGTTACTCTCTTTCAGATCAAATAGAGAAGCGTTGGTCATCGATTAGAAACTTCGGTAATCGCCACTCAAATACTGGTTGGCCTCTTCTTCTTCAAAAGCCGAAGCCTGCTTATTGTAGTGGAGGGTTTTACCCGGGAACCTTCCTGCAATGACTCCTAATAGAATGGTCTCTGTAAGTCTCGCAGAATAATCAAATGGTGCAGAAGTTTCTGCTGTTCCGAGACAAGCGTCTATGAATTGATGGTAGTGTTTAGGGGATTCAGCCGCGTAATCGCGCACGGGTTCTCCCATAATACCATCAGTATCGTAGTCTGCTATGGTATACTCTGCATAGGACCCATCAACAATCAGTTTAGGAAGTTGCTGAAAGTGAGGTAACAACAAGCGTTGACCGTTCTCACCGATGAACATAGCACCTTGATCAGGCAATGCATCTCCATTAGGCAATACCAATTCGTCGGTAATCACTGGACCCTCAACGCCATCAAACCATACCCACTCAAATTCAGGAGTCGTATAGGCAGTACCCTCGAAGGTATAGTGAACCTCGTTACGCTCGGGATAACCGTATCCGTTTGACTCACGGCAATAGGTAGTGATGGTATCCGGAACATCGATATCTAACGCATTGTACGGGGTATCAAAAATGTGAACACCCATATCGCCAAGTGTTGCACAGCCGTAATCCATTAGTTTTCTCCAGTTCATCGGATGGTAGTAACCGTCTTTGTAGGGACGCTCTGATGAGGTTCCTAACCACAAGTTCCAATCCAATCGTTCAGGGACAGCATCTGCTCCTTCTGGAACGGGGCCGTCGTATCCCCAATTCTTATTCGACCAGGCGATGACTTTGCTCACCTTTCCGATGATCCCTTTGCGAATCAATAAGGTGGCAAGTTTGTAATCGTAGAAAGAGTGTACTTGAATTCCCATCTGTGTAATGAGGCCTTTCTCGTTTGCAACGCGGCGCATTTCACGCGATTCAGACACATAGTGTGTCAAAGGTTTCTGACAATACACAGGCTTATCGTATTCCATGGCCAACAAAGAGGCCGGAGCATGGGTGTGATCAGGTGTTGAAACCACGACAGCGTCAACCTGGTCAGCAAACTGTTCCATCATGGTTCTGTAATCGGCAAACACCTGTGCATCTGGAAAGAGCGCATGTGCGGCCTTTAAGTGTTCGCTGTCTACGTCGCATAAGGCGGCAACCTTTACCTGCGGATGCGAGGCAATAGCCTCAAGATCAGCCATCCCCATATTTCCGACGCCAACATGAGCCGTTCGAATCATTTTTGGTGCAGAAGAACCGCACGACCAAATCGATAACGGTAGAGCTGTGGCTCCTGCCGCTAGCGTCATCGTTTTTAAAAATTCTCTTTTTTTCATCGTTATAATTCTTTGATTTTGATATTTCTAAACCAGAGTGAGCTGCCGTGATCTTGAAGCCCAATAAACCCTTTTTTGAACTTGCCGTAATCCGGAGCTAATCCCCATTTTCCGTTCGATTTTTTCGCATTCCAGTCTTCAGACCAAGGAACAAAACTCAGCAACAACTCTCCATTTAACCAATGCTCAACACGTTCAGGAGTAAAGACGATTTTTGACGAATTCCACTCTCCTGCTGGGTTCAGGTGCTTCTTTTCAGGGTCTGGAGTATACATCGCATAATCGGCCCCTGTGGATTGCAAGGGCTGTAATTTTTCAGGGTTTTCAGTTACTCCGATGCTGCGGTTGTACCCTTCAATATCATGAAAGTCGGTATAGTGAAGATCATCGATCAATTGGTATTCAGGAGACACTTCAGGAATTCCCGAATAGCCTTCTTGTACGTGGTAGAAGATTCCACTGTTTCCTCCAGGAGGGATCTTCCATTCGAGATAGAGTTCAAAATTCTCAAATTCTTTCGCCGCATAAATCAGATCGCGACTGCCTTTGTAGTCGTAATCCTCTTCTTTCACCATTTCAGTGCTAAAGGTGAGCTCTCCGTCGACAATCCCCCATCCCGGAGGCAAGCGATCGCCGTTGTAGGCACGCCATCCGTCAAGACTAGATCCGTCAAAAAGGGTGATCCACTCTGAAGTCGCTTCGGCCTCATTACTTTTTTCTGCAGCAGGTCCGCACGAGAGCAAGAGCAGGGTGGCACATCCGAATGCTAAAATGTTTCTCATAGTTTAAAGTTCAGTGAGTTGAATATTACGCCATTTTACTTTGATACCGCCTCCGTCGTGAATTTGAAGGGCGATACCACCTTTTCCATCGCCTATCTTTTCATCAGTCAGGCTAACCATCTCATGTCCGTTTAAAAAGGTGGTAACTGTATCTCCATTGCAGATAATACGCATGTGATTCCACTCTCCCATCTTGAGGTAGGCGTCCTTTTCTTTTTCTGGCTTAATAAGCCACCCCCGTCCGTACGACTCGTAAATTCCACCGGTGTCGTGATCTGGCGGAGCTACCTCAACTTGCCATCCGCTTACAACAGTACCTTCAACCGTTGATCTGAAAAAGACACCGCTGTTACCGTCTGCCTCTTGTAAAAACTCTAACTCGAGCACAAAATCATCGTAATAGGCGTCGGTAGAGAGATAGCCATAGGCCTTGTCTGGCCCACTTTCGCAAACTAAAAGTCCGTCTTCTACATACCATTTCTCGGTGCCGTTAATGGTCCATCCGTCGAGGTTTTTACCGTTGAACAATGAGACTTGGGCCGACATTCCGACCGTCGCACAGGCCAATAAACTGAGTAAAAGGTGTTTCATTGAAATTGAGTTATAGTTTGATATAGATTTTCTTCTTAAAAAGGTACCAGGTTGGCAATCCGATCACCCCTACGTAGAGGAGCGCGTAGACTAGTGAGGCCAGTTTAGCGGCAATTCCCCAACTAGTTAAGGCCCCAACAAAGAGTTTACTGATCGAAAATCCTAGAAAGAAGTCGCTGTAAAAGATTGAAATAAGCACGCTCGATAGCGCATACGATACAATAGGATTTTTGCCAAAGGCTTCTGCTAATTGGATAGAACGTCCTGCTTTATTTTGATCGAACAGTAAACTGCATAGTACCCAGCCTTGAAGAGATACCCCCGCCGTTACCAGCACAAACGAGCTAGACCATAAGGCCTTATTGATAGGGAACAAATACCCCAATAGATAACCTGCACCTAATAAAAGAGCACCCAGCCTCATCATCCGGAACAATTTGGTCGTCTGCTCTTCTCTCTTTAAATAGAGATGTGCGGCAGTCATTCCAAGCAAGGTCGTACACACAGCACCAACGGTGCTTAATAAGCCCTCAGGATCCCAGGTTTTCTGATAAAGCACCCCAGGCAAAAGGAGATTGTCTAGGTAGTTTGCCCAGTTTGCCATTGGTTTTGAAAGGTCTGGCATTCCTACCCCCGGAACAGGAACGAATACCATGATTACCGTATACAACGCAAGCAACCCAAGCGCTAAACGTAATTGATCTGAACGCTTGGTGAACAGATAAATACTCGCGCATATAAAGTATACCGTAGCAATGCGTGGCAAAACGCCAACAAAGCGCACATGGCCCAGATCAAAATCGGGCCATATCCATAAAAAAATTCCAACCGCATAAATCTTCAGACTTCTGAAAAAGATCTTCCTAAAGGAGGCGCCCAAAGCTTGCGCTTCGATGCGCTTGTGCATCGACAATACAATCGAAACCCCAACAATGAAAAGAAAGCTCGGAAAGACCATATCGGTGGGTGTAATTCCGTTCCATTCGGCGTGTAATAAGGGAGCATAGACAGCACTCCAGCTGCCAGGACTATTGACCACGATCATTAACATGATCGTCAATCCCCTTAAGATATCCACCGACAAGACTCTTGCGTTTGTAGACATGGTTTAATGGTTTTTCTGGGGTATCTTTAAGTAATCCTTAAAAATTGCTATTAATATTATGAAAAATGAACTCGGTATCCTAAAAAAGGTTGGGCTTGGAATCGTTTTCACACTATTCTGGAGTGTTTCAATAACTGCTCAATCCAATCGACTTTTTACCATCAAAGGAGAGGTCTACGATGCACAAACCAATGAGGTGCTTTCGTTGGCTTCAATTCGTCTCGAAGGCACCTCGTATACCACCGTCAGCAATGACGACGGGGTATTCAGTATTAAGTACAATGAAAACGAGAATCCCACGCATCTCGTTGTTTCTTATTTAGGATATAGAACAGCACGCATCGCTCTAGGCGAGAACGACAGTCGTAAAGAAACCTTGAGGGTCGGATTAATTAGCGATACAATCCGCCTTGAAGGAGTGGACGTCAACAACAGCGAAGATGCCAAAGCGATCGTCTTAAAAATGCTGGACACTTACGACAAACAAAAGCCCTTTCAGTCTAAGACCGCTGTCTCTTTTTTTAGAGAACGCATCAATCGCCGCAACCGAAATCTCTCGATTACCGAGGCTGTAATTGAAATCCAGAAAGACCATATGAGAGAAGGACTCAATGGGGCCTACGTTATCGAGTCTAGAAAACGGAACGACTACAAACCTCTTGATACCATTGCCTTAAAGTTACAGGGCGGACCCTACAACCTCCTTTATCTTGATTTACTGAGCCATCGCAACGACATCTTAGACGACGAGAGCATCGATAAGTATAACTTCAGGCTGGATGGCACAGTGCGTTACGACGACCAAGACGTTTTCATCATCCACTTTGAGCAGAGAGAAGAGGTTTTCGAACCCCTATACAAAGGTGAATTGTACATTACCGTTGGTTCGTACAAACTGGCGCGCTCTAACTTCGAGCTGAACATTACCAACAGTGATGAGGCGGCCAAACTCTTTGTGCGTAAAAAGCCGAAATCTCTTCAAATCGAGCCGACACGAGTCGCCTATCGTATCGACTACGGCGTGTCAGATTCAGATCCAATACTGAACTACGCAGACCTGCAAATGGATTTCACCATCAATTGGAAGAGACGTCTCTTCAATCGAAACTACACCGTGAGCGCCGAAATGGCATTCACTCAATGGGACGCGTCTGAAAAAGAAGAGGTAAAGCCACGAAGTGAGCGTCTTAGACCCACGGTGATCATGGTAGATTCTGAAAGCGGATTCACCGACCCTAACTTTTGGAGAAATTACAATGTGATTGAGCCCGACCAAACCATAGAAACTATCTTAAAGCGTATCGAAAGACAGCTTCGACGTGCGCGATAAGCTCAGAAATTAAGCGTAAAAAATCCCCTTAAAAGTTTGTTCTGACGGGATAAACCAATACTTTTCTCGCTCAGTCTTTTTTAATAAAAATACACCGCTGATGGCTACGACTCCTACGACAGAGCTTACCTATAAAGCTCCGGGAACTCATGAAGAAAACCGTTACGAAAAACTGCACAATGTTATAGTCCCTTCTGCCGCAAAAGGCTCTGAACTCATCGCCCAAGAAATTGCCGACATCATTCGCGCAAAACAAGCGAAAGGAAAAAATTGTGTACTGGGTCTTGCAACGGGCTCTTCTCCTCTTAGCGTATACGCTGAATTAGTGCGTATGCACAAAGAAGAAGGCTTGAGCTTTCAGAACGTGATCACCTTTAATCTGGACGAATATTGGCCGATGACCAAATCAAATCTGCAGAGTTATCATTACTTCATGCATGAAAACCTCTTTGACCACATCGACATCAAGCCAGAGAATATTCACGTGCCTGACGGAGAAGTCAAAGCGAATCAGGTACGCAGCTATTGTCAAGATTACGAGGCAAAAATTGCGGCTGCAGGAGGACTCGATTTTCAGCTTCTAGGAATTGGTAGAACAGGGCATATTGGGTTCAATGAGCCCGGATCAAACCAAAACTCTAGAACCCGCTTGGTAAACCTTGACCACATTACAAGAGAAGATGCGGCCGAAGGGTTTCAAGGATTAGAGTTTGTGCCTAAACGCGCCATCACCATGGGTATTGCTACAGTTCTTTCTGCAAAACGCATCGTGCTTATGGCCTGGGGGCAAAAGAAAAGCGCTGTAGTACAACAAGCCATTGAAGGGTCTGTAAGCAGTCAATTGCCTTCGTCCTTTTTACAAATGCACAAGAACACCACCTTGGTGCTCGATGAAGAGGCTGCTGCAGAACTAACCCGCATCAAAACACCATGGATTGTTCAAACCTGCGACTGGAACGACAAATTAAAATATCAAGCCGTTGTATGGCTTTGCCGCAAGACAGGTAAATCGGTGTTAAAACTCACCGAGTCTGACTACAATGAAAACTCCCTCGCCGACCTCCTAGAAATGCAATCGGTATACGATCTAAACATTGAGATTTTTAACCGCCTCCAACATACAATCACCGGATGGCCAGGCGGAAAACCCGATGCAGACGATTCACACCGACCAGAACGCGCCCGACCTAAATCAAAGAGAGTAATTATCTTCAGTCCTCACCCCGACGACGATGTAATCTCTATGGGGGGCACATTAGATCGATTGATCTCTCAAGGCCATGAGGTACACGTAGCCTACCAGACCTCGGGTAGCATTGCCGTGTCCAACCAAGAGGCCCTAAAGTTTATAGAAGTTGCTTGCGACATGATGCTTGGCGCTGAGAGTAAAACCATCCGAGAGTTACGTTCAAAAATTGAAAAACTCAAAGACGGAGAGATTCCATCTGCAGAAATTCGCAACCTCAAAACCATTATTAGACAGCGCGAAGCAATCGCTGCGACCCGCTATCTCGGTCTTCCGGATGAAAATGTTCATTTCATGAAATTGCCGTTTTATGAGACTGGGGCAGTTAAAAAATCTCCTATTTCGCAAGACGACATCGACATCATGAATCACTTGATCAAGAGCATTCGACCCCACCAGATCTATGCCGCAGGTGATTTGGCTGATCCACACGGAACGCACAGATTGTGTATCGAAGCGCTTCAACAATCGTTAAGTCAATTGCGCAAAGAGCCCTTCTTGAAAGACTGTTGGGTGTGGTTGTATCGCGGCGCATGGCACGAATACGAGCCCTACGAAATCGATATGGCTGTGCCGATGAGTCCTGCTCAAGTGCGAAGAAAGAGACGTGCCATTTTCTTCCACCAAACGCAAAAAGACGGTGTCATGTTCCAAGGGAACGACGCTAGGGAGTTCTGGGTAAGGGCCGAAGACCGTAATCGTGAAACCGCAGATATTTATCGACAATTAGGACTGTCTGATTACGCTGCCATTGAAGCCTTTAAACGTTATTACTATTAAACGAATCGTTATGCTACGTTCTTTGTCCTTACTATCTCTATTTACGCTTCTGTTTGTTTCTTGCACCCCAACAGTACCGGACGGCAAGGTGTACGAACAACTTATGCCGGTAGCAGAAACGGTCGAACTTAAAGACGGAAGTTTTACGCTAAAAGGCAGCACTACCTTTAGCTTGAATGGTTTTGACCAAGAAGCAGCATCTTCTTTCAGTGCGGTGCTTCTTGACCAAGGAGGCATTCATAATTTGAATCTGATCCAAGCAGAAGAAAACGAAGCTGCATTGAGATTCACGATTGACACTGATTTAGAAGAAGAGGCTTATGAATTGAACATCGATTCATCCGGAATAACCGTTGAGGCAGGAGCCGCATCCGGCGCTTATTTCGGTTGGCAAACCATAAGACAAATCCTACTGCTTCAGGCAGACACAGAGCAATCTCAGGTGCTAAGAGCAGTTCACATCTCAGATCAACCCCACTACGGATATCGCTCGGTGATGTTAGACGTGGCGCGTCATTTTTTTGATGCCCCGACGGTAAAAGAATTGATCGATCAAATCACGCTTTACAAGGTAAACACCCTTCACCTGCACTTATCTGACGATCAAGGTTGGCGCATTGAAATCAAGAAATGGCCTAATCTAACCGCTCATGGCGGCCTCACCGAAGTGGGCGGAGGTGAAGGAGGATACTACACTCAAGAACAGTACAACGACCTGGTAGCATATGCCCAAGATCGATTCATTACGGTGGTTCCAGAAATCGATCTTCCTGGTCATACCAATTCAGCGCTCTCTAGCTATGCTGAATTAAACTGTGACGGAGTGGCTCCTGATTTGTACACCGGTATTGAAGTAGGATTCTCAACTCTCTGTGCCGACAAAGAAATCACCTACACGTTCTTGAGTGACGTCTTTGAAGAGTTGGCACAGATGACTCCTGGACCTTATTTACACATTGGAGGTGACGAATCTCACGTCACTGAAGAAGACGATTATGTGAAAATAGTAGACTTCGCCTTGAATAAGGTGAAAGAACTTGGTAAAACACCGGTGGGCTGGGATGAAATTTCACATGGGGCGATTGACCAAACGACCGTGTCTCAATACTGGGCGAGTCAAGAAAACACTAAGAAAGCATACGACAAAGGAGCACAGCTCATCATTTCGCCTGCCATTCACGCCTATCTTGATATGAAGTACGATTCCCTGACGCCTATCGGATTGAAATGGGCAGGGTACCTACCTATTGACAAGGCCTACGATTGGTCACCCGATCAATTGGTGGAAGGAATTTCTCCAGATCGTATCATCGGTACCGAGGCACTCTTATGGACTGAGACCGTAACAACATCTGCAGATATTCAGTACCTTATGTTTCCAAGAGTACTCGGAATAGCTGAAATTGGTTGGACCTCGTCCGAGCAACGCGACCTCGCTTCGTACCGTACGAGGCTCAAAAGCCAGTTGAAAGTATTAGATCAACTTGGTATTGGTTACTACAGCGATTCAGAGGAATAGGGACCTTAAAACCTCATTTCGATGGAACTTAAAAACGAACATCTAGAAATCCCGGGCAATCCTTCGGTCGACAAATCGAGTAGTTATCGCCTGAATCATCGCGAGAATGGAGAGCCGTTAAAATCGCTGACAGAAGAGCAATGGAGCTTTTGGAAAGAAAACGGCTACGTTGTAATCAAACAGGCTATTTCTCGGACGCAGGCTGAAAAAACAGCGGCTTTCTTATGGGAATTTGAAGAGAAAGATCCCAATGATCCCGCTACTTGGTATACCCCTGCCCGCGCTGAAATGCAAATGAAAGAGCTCATTGGAACGGGTATGGTAGAAGTTTACAACCATCCTTTACTGTGGGAAAACAGACAAAGTCCGAAGATTTACGAGGCGTTCAGAGACATCTGGGGAAGAGACGAACTTTGGGTGACCATAGACCGTGCCAACCTCAACTTTCCTATCAGACCCGGTCACGAGCAAAAAGGCTTTATCCATTGGGATTACGATCCAGAGACCAAGCCTCAAAACGTGCAAGGAGTACTCGCTTTGGCTGACCAAAACGACCCGAATATGGGTGGATTTCAGTGCGTGCCTTGGCTTTACCGCAATTACGATACCTGGAAGCTCACCCAACCAGAAGACCGAAATCGATTTCAGCCCGACATGACGGGGCTCGAAGATGAGCTGGTCAAGGTGCCTCTAGAAGCAGGCGACATGCTCATTTTTAATAGCACCTTAGCTCACGGTATTCGGCCTAATCAATCTGAAAACAAGGTGCGTATCGCCCAATATATTTCTATGATGCCCGCAGACCCTGCGAATCAGTCCTTGATTGATTGGCGCGTGCGCTCATGGAGCGAGCGAATTGCACCAGAGGGATATGCCTTTCCGGGTGATCCGAGAAAATGGGAACAGACCAAGTACGAAAGGGCCGAATTGTCTGATCTTGGAAGAAAATTACTGGGTATCGATCCTTGGTAAAAAGAGCTCTCCTACAGCATGAAAAACAGCGTACTGATCACCGGATCAACTGCAGGCATTGGTTTTGAGACCGCTAAGGTACTGGCCAATCAAGGGCATAAGATCTACCTCAACGGCCGCACCGAAGAGAGCACGAATGCAGCGATCGAGCGTTTAAGAAATCTATGTGACAAAGCCGACATCCAAGGAGTAGTATGTGATTTTTCAAAACCCTTCGATCTAGCTTCTTTTCCAGAAGGTATCGATGTTCTCATCAATAACGTCGGAATTTATACTTCAAAACCGTTCTCGGCTACCAGCGATGAAGACTGGTACGATCAGTTCGAGGTAAACTGCATGAGCGGAGTACGTCTCAGCCGGCATTATCTTCCTCAAATGCTGGCCTCTAACTATGGTCGTATTTTATTTATCTCAAGCGAATGCGCCTACCTTGCCCCAGAAGACATGGTGTCATACAGCAGCACAAAGGCCGCCCTTCATGCCTTATCGAGGGGCTTGGCCAATGCCACCAGAAATAGTGGTGTAACGGTTAATACGCTAGTGCCCGGCTCTACCTATACCGAAGGAGCAGCCCGTTTCATTGAAGAAAAAGCGGCCCAGCAAAAAGAAGAACCCACTAAAGTAGCCCAATCCTTTATTCAGGCTGAACGCCCTCAGTCGCTCATTGAGCGCTTTGCGCGCACCGAAGAAGTGGCTTCACTCATCGCATTTTACGCCGGCCCACAATCGAGCGCGGTTAACGGTTCTGTGATTTTTTGCGAAGGCGGCAGCACCGGGGCTACCTTTTAAAACTAATTATGATACACTTTGAAGTTTGTGCAAATTCATTTACCTCAGCAAAAAATGCCCAAGAGGCGGGTGCCCAACGTATTGAATTGTGTTCAGAGCTAGGTGTTGGAGGGGTGACTCCTTCCTTTGGTCTCCTTAAAAAGGTGTGTGACGAACTCTCAATTAAAGTCAATGTACTCATCCGCCCTAGAAGTGGAAACTTTATTTATACCTCGGATGAGTTCGATGTCATTCTAAGAGATATTGCCCTTGCCGTCGATCTCGGTGTCAATGGAATCGTCTGCGGATCGCTTGATGAGGATGCAACGGTAAACGAAAAACAACTTGAGGCCATGCTAAAGGCTTCTGCTAATAAAGAGTTTACCTTTCACCGCGCCTTCGACTTAGTAGATGATCCGTATGCGACCTATGACCTCTTAGACTCCTATGGGGTGCATCGCATTTTAAGCTCTGGCCAACAGCAAAAAGCGATTGACGGAATCGACCTTCTAAAAGAATTAAACCAACGAGGTCAGGTAAAGATGATGCCCGGATCTGGGGTCAATGCCTCAAACATTGCCACCTTTATGGGGTCTGGATTTACCGAAGTTCACTTCTCAGGAACCGTCATGAGTCCTGAACGAGAAGCCAAGATCCCATTCATTACCTCCTCACTGCTAGGAGAATACGGATATCCGACCTCAGACCTCAGCCGTCTCAAAGAGATCATCCGTTCAGCGAGCGCAGAATAAAGCGTTATTTCGTTTTAGTGACTCCGAAAGTGGCCTCATAATAAGCCATTATGGGTTGGTACGGTCCGAGCTGATGCTGTTCAATCGGAAAATTGTCTGCATACGGCCCATAGGGAGTTGACATGGGTTTCTTTACCCGATCAGGAAAATCCAATTCAAGATTTAAACGCTGCGGACGCTCTTGTTGATTCATGTATCCCGCAACATCATAGGCTTGCTCATCTGTTAGAATGGGAGCATCGTGGCTCACCCCAAAGGGCATGTTGTACTTGATGAATTGAGCTGCAGTGATGACGCGGTTCATACCGGCCCCATTGTTGTACGAATTGGGCCCCCATAAGGGCGGATAGGTATACGTCAATCCGTCAGGGTTCTTTAACCCTTGTCCGTCTTGTTGATGACACACCGCACATTGGGTGGTGTAGACTTCAGCACCTTGCTCTAGATTCACTGCACGATTCGGAAGTTCTATGGGCTTCAAGCCTTTTTTTACCGTAGAAGGATCAACCTCTAGGTAATCATCGAGCCATTCGATATAAGCAATCATAGCGAGCATTTCGGGTTGGTCGACCTCCAACGGTCTCCCGTTCATACTGCGTGTAAAACATCCGTTGATCCGTTCCGCCAGAGTTCCCATTTTATCCTCTCTCCCTCTGTATTGAGGAAATCTTTGATCCACACTTACTAATGAAATGCCGTAATCTTTAGCCCCGTCATTGAGGTGACAGCTGGTGCATTGAAGCGCGTTTCCGGTGTAACGTTTACTCGGATCGCTGGCCAAGGGGCCTAATAATTCATCGGTTTGGGTAAGTAGGGCATATCCAAATTGTAGCTGCTCGTCTCCAGATTGAGCCACCGCATCAAAGATGGGCAACTTTTCTTCTGGAAGTTCTTGAAGATCAGAAGCAGGAGCGCTCATCATTCTTACTTGAGGCACGTCGACGAAAAAGGTCCCAAACAATAAGAGGGACACTAATAGAACTAAGGTCAGTCCGGCCGTTGCTATAGTCTTTGAAAGTCTACTAATGAGTACTTCAAGTTCTTGTTTAGACTTCTTTGATGGCATCTTTATGGCAAAGGTTAGTTCACTAAATGTAGCGAAAAGTATGATGTGAATTTCTTTACATCGGTAACCCCAGTTACAAAGGGAGCGTATTCTGAAGGTCGAAACACGCTTTAGCATTTATCTTTGTGTCGTGAAGATTTCAAAAGATATCGCCGAGGCGGCCCAACTTCTTAAGGAAGGAAAGGTAGTCGCAATGCCCACCGAAACCGTATATGGCTTAGCGGCTAATGCGCTTGATCCATCGGCGATTTCAGAGGTCTTTGCCGTAAAAGAACGCCCTGCAACCAACCCGCTGATCGTACACATTCACTCGCTTGATCAGCTCGCTCCATTGGTAGTTGAAAGGAGTCCGAATGCTCAAAAGTTAGCCGAGCAATTTTGGCCAGGACCCCTTACCCTTCTCTTAAAAAAATCTGATCGTGTAAGCGACCAGGTTACCGCCAATAGTCCCTACGTGGCTGTTCGTATGCCCAAACACCCCGTAGCACTTGAACTTTTGAAGGCCGTCTCTTTTCCATTAGTCGCTCCGAGTGCAAATCGCTACACCACGGTTAGTCCGACCACGGCAGAGCACGTGCTGCAAAACCTAGGAGAACGCATCCCCCTTATCCTTGACGGAGGGCCTTGCGAAAAGGGACTTGAATCGACGGTTGTTGGGTTCGATTCAGAAGACCGTCCGCTCGTCTATCGCTTAGGAGCTATAACGCTAGAATCCCTTCAGTCAGTTATTCAAGAATCTGCCTTATTCGAAGCTCCTCCTTCAGGCCCCACTCATTCGCCCGGAAGCGCCAAAAAACATTATGCCCCTAGTACACCGCTTAAGGTCGTTGAAGATCTAAAGGCATTTTTAACCCACTATTCTGGGAGTGAGAAAATAGGAGTACTGTCTTTTGGCCATGAAAACCTAACTACCCGCCAAACGACGGTAGTTGAACTTTCTCAAACGAGGGATTTAGAGGAGGCCTCTAGAAACTTATATCGAGGCCTTTACGCGCTTGACGAAGCTAAAGTAGACCTCATTGTAGTCGAATGGTTTGAAAACAAGGGGCTCGGCCGAACCCTAAACGACAAGCTGAAGCGCGCCTCTTTCTAAGACAGCAGCTCTATTAGATAGAGGTAAAACGGAATACCAAACATTACATTCAACGGAAAGGTGACTCCAAGTGCCATGGTGAGGTATATGCCTGGGTTTGCCTTGGGTGCTGCTAATTTCATCGCGGCAGGAACAGCGATATACGAAGCACTAGCTGCCAAAATGGTCAATAAAAGACGATCTCCAGTCTCCTCTAAGAAGAATCCACTCAAATAAGAGGTAAGGCTCCCATTGAACAACGGAACGAGAATGGCGACCGCGAGTGCCGTGGAACTTCTTTTAAAAAACCCCTTGAGATGTTTACCACAAGAAAGCCCCATATCAAGTAAGAAGATGGCCAAGAAGCCCTTGAAAATATCGGTGGTGAAAGGCGTGATCCCCTCGGCCTGTGAATCGCTCGAAATGAATCCTATGACCAGACTCCCCATGATCAGAAAAACACTTCCGTTTGTCAATGCATGACGCAATACAGGTGAAAGCGTATTCCAACTAAATCGCTCTGACGAACACACTGAGATGAGTAGCACTCCTGCAACAATTGAAGGGGCCTCCATTAAAGCCATCACCGCTACCATATGTCCGCCATAAGAAATGGATTGCATTTCTAAAAAGCTGATAGCCGTGACAAAGGTGACGGCGCTAACAGAACCGTAGGCAGCTGAAACGGCGCCTGCCGTTTGCACCCCGAAAAACCTTTTAGTTAGCATAAATACATAAGGGGGCACCAGTAATGCCAAGAAGAATCCGGCTGCTAAGGCCCATACTATTTGTGTGTTGAAAGGACTATGGGCCAGTTCTTGCCCTCCCTTAAAGCCTATAGAGAATAGCAGGTAAAGTGATATGAACTTCGATGAATTTGCTGGTACGGCTAAATCACTCTTGAGCTGAGAAGCTATAATCCCTAAAATGAAAAATAATAGTGCCGGATTTCTAAAGTTTTCAAACAGAAGGTCCCACTGCATATTTTTTTTGGTTGCGAAGGTGGAATTTTTTATTCATAAATATTTATCAATTATTTTTGAAAAATATATTTATAATTATTTATGCAATTTACTTTTCATCAACTCAAAATATTCTCAGAAGTTGTAAAACAGAAAAGCATTACCAGAGCGGCCGTAAATCTCAATATGACACAACCCGCTTTATCTATTCAGCTCAAGAACTTCAGCAGTTTATTTGAATTTCAACTGCTCGAAAGAAAAGGAAGGTCTATCAAGGTGACCGACTATGGGATGCAGATATATCAGCGCGCACTTGATCTCTTGAGTAAAGCCGAAGAGATGAACTATCTCACAGAATCCTTTAAAAATCTAGAGGCAGGATCGCTGCGCATTGCCTCTGTTTCGACCGGAAAATATATTATCCCCTATATCGTAGCTGATTTTCTCAAGCACTATCCTAATGTAGATCTCAATATTCAAGTTTCGAATAAAGAAGATGTGGTAAATCGTTTAAAAGACGAAGACTTAGATTTTGCATTGGTATCAGTGCTACCCAATAACGTACTTGTAAACGAAGAGGTATTATTTAACAACGAATTGTACTTAGTGGGCAATACCCATGAATTTGACCCTTCAAGACCTTTGATCTACCGCGAAAAAGGATCTGCTACGCGTCAGGCCATGGACCGCTACTTTAAAAATTCATCAAGTCATAAGACCTTCGAATTAACCTCTAATGAAGCCGTAAAACAAGCGGTAAAGGCAGGTCTAGGTTACTCGATACTCCCTAAAATTGGGATTACGCAAGAGCTCCTTGAAGGTAGTCTTCATATCATCCCTCAAAATAAGCTACCGATAGTGACCCAATGGCGAATGGTATATAACAAACAGAGGATATTATCGCCAGTAGCACAAACTTTCTTGTCGTACCTAAAAGAAAATAAAGCCGAAATCTTACAAAAATATTTTTCTGAATAGCTTTACGCTATGCACGATCATTCGCATCATCACCACCATACGGTATCAGGAACACGTCTTTTTTGGACGATAGTCTTGAACATTAGTATCACCGTCGGCCAGTTCATCGGTGGGATACTCTCAGGAAGTATGGCACTGCTATCAGATGCAGTCCACAACTTGAGCGATGTGATTTCGTTGATTGTGAGCTATACCGCGAACAGATTAGCACACAAGAAGGCCACTACAGACAAAACCTTTGGGTACAAAAGGGCTGAGATCATTGCGGCTTTCATCAATGCGATATCGTTGATACTCATTGCGTTTTGGTTGATCTACGAATCGATCCAACGCATTGTAACGCCCAACGAAATAGAAGAGCAAACCGTCATCTATTTATCCTTGGTCGCGATTGTAGGGAACGGTCTTAGCGTGCTGCTTTTAAAAAATCAGCAGGGTAACAATCTCAATATCCGCTCTGCCTATGTGCACCTCTTCTCTGACCTCTTGGCCAGTGTCGCTGTGCTCATTGGAGCGATTGCTATAGCGCTGTACGATTGGCAACTCATCGACCCCATTCTCAGTATTCTAATATCGATTTACCTCATATTTCTAGGATACCAACTACTCAGAGACTCTACTCAAATTTTAATGCTCTACACCCCTCATGAGGTTGATTTAAAGGCGGTGATTGAAACAGTACACGCCCTTGACCACGTCAAAAAGCTGCACCACATCCATATTTGGAAGCTGAACGACACCGAAATACATCTTGAGGCACATATCGATCTTCAAAAGGATCTAAATATCTCTGATTTTACGCTACTTCAACAAGAAATTGAAGTGCTTTTACTTGAGCGTTTTGGCATTAATCATTTAACGCTTCAGCCCGAATTCCAAAAAAAGGATCCAAAAGAGTTTATTGTGCAGGATTAAATATTGTTTTATTCGTAAATTTGTAAGTAAAAAATTATGAATAAGACAATTATACCCCTGATACTCACCGCTATACTGAGCATATCTCTAGTTTCTTGTGGATCTGTTAAGAATATGTCAACAGAAGATGTGTCATCTAGCAGCATAGAGACGCCTCCAAATGTGGGCTCTAATAAGCTTTCAAAAGTCCGCCAGAAAAACTGAGGTAGCAGTAGAAAATTGATCTTTTTCGCGCTGAATGCTGCGTTTATTCTACCTTTGACCTAACAAATCTGAGCTATACCATTCGTTTTCAAAGATTTAATAGTGTCTATAGTGGTTCACCAAACGCCATCCAGCTGCGCTAGCCATGTTATTTAATCCTAAATACCTGTACAGGTTTTCATTCTGGACGAGTCTCTTTATACTCATTCTTTTACTGGTAGATTTTGGCTTTAAACAAACGGCTGAGGTCGAACTGCAAATTGAAAATTACTATTTCTACGCCCTACTTGTAGGGGTGGTCACTACGGCGCTTTCGTATATCCTTGACAGAAAGCGGATTCGGCAAAACATAGCGCTGATCGACCTGCTAGGGGTAAGTTTCGCCCTATTTTTATTGGGGGTGCATTTCTTTGGAGATCCGTCTGCAGCACTCACGCGCGAAATGGCTCGCTTGCATCTTGAAAAGTATTCGGCTGGTCTTCTCTTCTTAAAAGGTTTGCTAGATCTCAAGGTAGAGTACAAACGCACCGACCTCAACCCTGCCCAGCTGTTTTTAATCAGCTTTGTAGCGATCATACTATTCGGAACACTGCTTCTCTCACTCCCAAGTGCCACTCACAGTGGCATTTCGCTGTTAGACGCCCTATTCACAGCAACGAGTGCCGTATGCGTTACAGGGCTAGTAGTGGTGAATACGGCAACAGACTTTACCGTTTTCGGACAAGGGATCATTTTATTACTGATTCAAATTGGGGGACTTGGAATCTTGACTTTCGTAAGCTACTTCAGCTACTTCTTTAAAGGTCAAATTAGTTATGAGAAACAGATTGCGATGAGCGCAATTAACTCCAATGCAACCATCGGAAAAGAATTGACCCTGCTCAAACACATTATCATCATTACTTTACTCATCGAAGCGCTTTCAGGGGTGCTTATTTTTTACAGCATTGATCGATCGAGTTTTGCCAGTTTTGGAGACCAACTGTTTTTCGCAGTATTTCATGCGGTATCTGCTTTCTGTAACGCTGGATTTTCAACCCTAGAACACTCGTTGCAACAGGGAGCATTCGAATTCAATTACGGATTGCAAATCATTATTGCGTTGACCTTTATTTTAGGGGGTCTTGGATTTCCGATCGTAGAAAATATTACCTCGTATTTCAAGTATAAAACCCAACGCGTGTTTTCGTTTGCCAAGACCCCCAATCACCGACCCTGGGTGTTGACACTCAATAGCCGTATTGCCTTGATCACATCGGCTGTGCTAACGGTCGGAGGATTCATTGCCTTTTATGCTCTTGAGTTTAACAATACGCTGGTACGTCACAGCAGCTCTGGAAAGCTGATCACCGCCTTTTTTGGGGCAGTCACCCCTAGAACCGCTGGATTCAATACCGTAGATACTGCTTCATTGCTCTTTCCGACTACTCTACTCCTCTTCTTTTTAATGTGGGTGGGGGCCTCTCCAAAATCAACCGGAGGGGGAATCAAAACCACCACTCTGGCGATAGCCGTGTTGAATATTTTGAGTTTGGTGAAGGGAAGCTCACGTATCGAAATCTTTAAACGTGAGATCGTCGAGGTTACTATTAAGAGAGCCTTTGCCATGATCTCGCTATCTATCATTGTCATCAGCATCGGAATTGTACTCATCTCTAGCCAAGAACCCGAGATAGAAATGCTAAAAATCGCCTTCGAATGCATTTCGGCATACAGCACCGTAGGGCTTAGCATGGGGATCACTGAAGGTCTAAGTTCGGTAAGCAAACTGGTACTTATCTTTCTCATGTTTATCGGAAGAGTAAGTGCCCTAACTGTTCTTTTTGCTATCTTCAGAAAGAAGGTGGTGCGCAATTACAGATATCCAAAAGAAGAAATAACCATTCACTAAGAAATGAAATACATCATTGTCGGACTCGGAAATTTTGGGGCCTCTCTAGGTCAGAAACTCACTAGCCAAGGAAACGAGGTGATCGGAATTGACACTAGCGCTGCTAAAGTTGAGGCCTATCGAGAAAAAATTACCTATACCATGGAGATGGACGCTACCGATGAACTCGCTGTGTCTGGCTTGCCATTGAAAAGCACCGACATCGTCATTATTGGTATCGGTGAAGACCAGGGGGCCAATGTGATGGCTACCGCACTCTTCAAAAATTTAGAAGTAAAGCGATTGATCAGCCGCTCCATTAATCCACTCCACGAAAAAGTACTTGAAGCAATTGGGGTTGACGAGATCGTTCGACCCGAAGAAGAAACCGCTGAGAGATGGGCCAAAAAATTATGCCTCATCAATGTGGTTGATTCGTTTGAACTCAATGACGATTTCAGCATTATCGAGGCAACCGTTCCGAAAGAGTATGTTGGCAAAACCTTGAAAGAAGTTGGGTTCAGGTCAAAATACAGCCTCTTAGTGCTCACTATTATTAAGAAAGTAGAGGTGACCTCACTTCTCGGAAACAGCAAGGTTGAAAACCAGGTTCAGGGAGTTGCCTCTGCAGAAAATGTTTTAGAAGAAGGTGACATTTTGGTGCTCTACGGGGCTAACAAAGACCTTCAACATTTCTTAAAGCAGAAATTTAGATAGCCCTTAGGCGCTTGATATTGTCTAAAATCTGCTCAACCTCTTGGGCGTATTGAAAATCAAGTAACGTTAATCCGTTGGCATCATGGGTAGTCAACGAAACTTCTATATCCTTGGCATTTACGAGGGTGTCTGGATGGTGGTTGAGTTCATGTGAAACCCTCGAAAGGCGCGTCAATAATTCGTGAACCTCTTGCATTGAATGCATCGAGACCTTCAATATTATTTGCCCCTCTTTCAATATCCACGGATAATGAAGTTCTTCATTGAGCCACTTTAGTTGCTCTTGCTCAGTCAATCTTTTCATAACTTACAAGTTGCAAATAAATACCATGAAAAACCACCTTCTTCTAGGGTTGCTTTTTGCTCCTCTTTTTTCGCTCTTCGCACAAATAAATCCAGAAAATATAGAAATCATTAGAGACGCCTATGGTGTGCCTCATATCTATGCTAAAACCGACGCTGAGGTTGCTTACGGGCTTGCGTGGGCACACGCAGAAGACGATTTTCAGACGATTCAATTGAGCTATTTGGCCGGAGATGCAAAGCTTTCAAGAGCCATTGGGCTTAAAGGAGCTCCCGCAGATTTCTTGCAACAGCTTATTCAGGCAGAAAAAACAGCCAGAGAACAGGTGCACACCTTAAGCGATGAATTTATGGGCGTGATCAAGGGGTATGCTCAAGGCCTGAACGCCTATGCCGAGGCCCATGAAGAAGAGGTCATCTTAAAAGAGCTGTTTCCGGTGACCCCGATTAAAATGATCGCGTATTCTCAATTGCAGCTTTTTGTCTCTAATGCCGCCGATCAACTCGTCAAGCAAATTGTGAGTAATAAGACGCCGAAAAACATTCCAGATGAAGACGTACAAGGCTCAAATCTGATCGCTTTGTCTAGTGCCAAAACGGGTGAGAATGCCAGTTTTCTGACCATCAACACACACCAACCTCTAGAGGGCCCCACCTCATGGTACGAGGCGCATTTAGTAAGTGAAGAAGGCACCAATATTATAGGAGCCTTGTTTCCTGGGGCTCCGTGCATACTCACGGGTGCCAATGAATATTTGGGATGGACCCATACCGTAAACTTTCAAGACAAGGCAGACTTGTACAAACTTGAAATGCTCGACAAAAAAACGCTTACCTATAAGGTCGATGAGGACGAACTGACCTTAGAGAAACACAAGGCAAAAGTGTATTTAAAACTCTTTGGGTTAAAGATTGGCATCAACCGCACCTTCTACTCTAGCATCTATGGGCCAACCTTGAAAAATTCAAAAGGATTTTATGCTGTGCGCACCCCAAGTACCACTACCATATTAGCCTTAGAACAGTGGTGGCGGATGAATAAGGCACGCTCCTTTACCGAATTCTACAACACCTTGAAAATGAATGCGCTACCCGGTTACAATATCGGTTATGCCGACCGTAACGATACCATTTTTTACATCTCTAACGGTAAGATGCCGATTCGTGCAGAAGGATACAATTGGAAGGGAGTCGTACCCGGAAACACTTATGCCACTTTGTGGGACACTTATTACGATACCGAAGACCTTCCGCAAGTCGTACAACCCCAATCAGGCTATGTATACAACGCGAATCACAGTCCTTTTAAGTCTTCGTCATTGGCCGATAATCCTGATCCCGACGATTATCCTGAGGCCATGGGCTACGAGCGTTACGATAACAACCGAAGTACGAGGCTTTTTGAACTACTCGAAGCGCATAAAACCATTGATTTTCAAACCTTTAAGAAAATCAAATACGATCACACCTTGCCCGACCCGCTCAACTACAATTATGTCAACCTCAACGCTTTGTTTGACATGAACCCTGCTGATTACCCTGGTGTGGGAGGATTGTTGCGCAAAATACAAACCTGGGATCGGGTGGCCTCTGCAGACTCAAAGGGAGCTGCGGCCTATGCCATCTTGTATTATCAATTACGCCATTACTGGTCAAAATTAGGCCCAGACAAGACCTTTGACACGGCTACCATTCACAAGGCCTTGAAGAAAACGAGCCGCTATATGGACAAGTATTTCAGCAGCCAAGATATTACCCTTGGTGACTTTCAGAAACTCGTGCGTGGCGATAAAAACATACCTATCTGGGGGCTGCCTGACGTGGTTACAGCGATGCACGGTGCACCATACCAAGACGGACGTTACCGCATCACCAACGGCGAATCGTATATCGCGCTCATTCAATTTAGAGAGAACAAGACGCAGTATCAATCGGTCATCTCATACGGAAACAGCAATCGCGAAGACGGATTACACTATGACGATCAAATGAAATTGTATCAAAATTTTCAAACCAAACCCATGTCGTTTGATCGCGAAGACGTGATGCAGAACGCGGTGAGAAGTTACCACCCTATTAAAGAGCGTTAGATCATTTTTCATATTGCGTATATTCGTGATGCTATGGAATCTTTTTTAAACTTCTTTGAACTCATGCCGGTTTGGATGAAGGCGGCATGGATCTTTATCGTACTCGCTGTCTTCTGGATTGCAGAAGGCTATTACGCTCAAGTAAATTTCAATTACAAAAAGTGGCGGCATGCTCGTGTTAACGGTTCACTGCTGTTGATGGTTATGGCTATCAACGTAGGTTTTGGTGCACTAACCGCCTTGCTCTATCAATGGCTAGATAGCAGCTCTTTTGGGCTGCTTCGCATGATCGATTGGCCTGTATGGACAGAACTCCTTATCGCCTTGGTGGTACTGGATTTCATTGCTCAGTACTTTGTACACTTTTTACTCCATAAGGTACCCGCACTGTGGAGGCTGCACCTGGTGCATCACAGTGATAAAAAGGTAGATGTGACAACCGGAACACGTCACCATCCGCTCGATTTTCTGCTTAGAGAAACCTTCGCACTCATTGCGATTGCCATTACGGGAATGCCTATATCCTTTTATCTATTCTATCGCATACTAAGTGTGCTGTTTACCTACTTTACGCACGCAAATATCGCCTTACCCTTGGCCGTCGATAAAGCCATTTCGTATGTCTTTGTCACTCCGAATATGCACAAGTTCCACCACCATAACGAGCTGCCGTGGACCGATTCAAACTACGGCAACATGCTATCTATATGGGATAGACTGTTTGGTACCTTCGTTTACGGAGATGTTTCAAAAGTGGTTTACGGGGTAGACATCGCCGATCACAAAGACGATCAAAATCTATGGGTGCAGTTGGGAATGCCGTTTGACAGATCTGTTAAATCTAAATCTTAACTAGGCTAGGTTCCAGAAAACAGGGAGCAGGTAAAACACCCAAACGGTTATCAATAGGATTGAAATCAGGTTCAGTCCTAATCCAGCCCTAATCATGTCTTTCATACTCACATAACCAGAACCGAAAACCACTGCATTTGGAGGTGTGGCTACGGGCAGCATAAAGGCGCATGAGGCCGCAAGGGTTGCTCCAATCATGAAGATATAAGGATGTACTCCCATGGCAGCGGCAAGCGGCGCCAATACAGGTAAAATCATGGCCGTGGTTGCCAAATTAGAGGTGATTTCTGTCAAGAAATTAATAGCTGCAACGAGCACTAACGTCATCACGATTAAGGGCAAGAATTCTAGCGTAATAAGTTGCTCGGCAAACCATTGAGCGAGTCCGGTGTCCTTAAAGCCTTGAGCAATCGCTAGGCCTCCACCGAAAAGAATTAGAATACCCCAAGGAATCCGTTTAGAATCGTCCCAGCTCAAAATTGCACCCTTACCATTTGACCCTCGAATCACAAACAAGGCAATCCCTGCACTCAAGGCAATGATTGTATCGTCGATAGCAGGCAATATAGGGGAGAGCAAAAAAGAACGGCTGATCCAAGCCACGGCGGTAAGCAAGAAAACGATTCCTACTTTCTTCTCATCCCGATGGATAGGACCCAGCGCTTCTCTTTGCCTTTTAATCTCTTCTACTCCTCCTGTAAAGTCATCCGCCTTTAGCTTGACAGCAAAACGCGTTAGATAGACCCAACAAATGGCTAACAACAAAATAGAAAGCGGGAGCGCCAAAAGCATCCATTCTAAAAATCCTATTTCTACGCCGTAAAGCTCTTTCACAATGCCGGCTAAAACCAAGTTAGGCGGTGTACCAATCAAAGTGCCTATCCCTCCAATCGAGGCGCTGTAAGCGATGGCCAGCATCAACATTTTTCCGAATTGCGTATGTTCATTCTCTGGCGTGTCAGGGTGATCCCTGTACTGCGCAATAATGGCCAAGCCGATCGGAAGCATCATTACCGAAGTCGCTGTATTTGAGATCCACATCGACAAGAAGGCGGTGGCCACCATGAATCCGAGTACGATCATGCGCATCCGTGTGCCAATCGAGGCAATAATAAACAGTGCGATGCGCCGGTGTAGGTTGACCTTTTCAATGGCGATGGCCAGTAAGAAACCCCCGAGGTACAAAAAGACGTACTTGTGGCCATAAGCTGCGGTGGTAGTCCCTAAATCTAGTGCACCGGTAAGCGGAAAGAGCACGATAGGCAAGAGGGCACTTACCGCAATCGGAACGGCCTCGGTGACCCACCAAGTCCCTACCCAGAGCGCAACCGCTAGTGCAGCAGTGGCTTCTGCTGAGAGTCCTTCGGCGGAGGGTCCGAATTGTACAAAGGCAAAAAGCAAAGGCCCCAAAACAAGTCCGAGGGTGCCCGAAGTAAAACGTTTATTCATCGGTCAAGGCCCATTTAGTTGCCATAACCGACACAGCACTAAGGCCAATAAGTAAGGCATAAGGCAGTCCTAATGCCATGAATACTGAGGGATATGCAAGGTATATGAGCACCAAATAGACCACTCGTAAGGCTTCAAAGGCGAGAGCCCATTTTGATCCGTCCATGAGCGAGGTGTACCCCATAACCATTAAAAAGATGAGTCCGCCCACTAGCATTCTTTCAGTATTTTCTAGGTCAGAAAAGATGGCAAAGAAGTAAAACAAAAGGCTGATCGCTAACAAGAATTGGATGAATACCACAACCTTTCGCAATAGGCCGCTCTTCGGATCGTATCGTTCGTAGGTATAGACGTCTTCAATGATAGGCCTTTCGTAGCGCGCTGCAACATCGGCAGGGCGCCATCCGGTAGGCATAAACCAGATGCGAAGTTTGTCAACAAAGCGCTCCGCGTGCCAGGCATCTACCGATAAATTGTAAAAGTGCTGAAAGTTAATCCACAGTGGATTGTAGGTTCGCGCCGGTTTGAGCACCCCGTATCTGGGAGGCACCTCGTCTAACTCTTCTTGAAAGGTTCCGAACAAGCGGTCCCAGACCGAAAAAATCTGACCGAGATTTTTGTCAATATACTCCGGATTAATGGCGTGATGCACCCGGTGCTGAGAAGGGGTAACGAGAATGTATTCTAGCCATCCGAGCTTTCCGATATGTTGGGTATGGTACCAAAACTGACCGAATAAATGCAAGGGGCCCAAGACTGCGATCACCGAATACGGAACCCCAAGAAGGGCTGCTGGCAACAACAAAACCGCTGTGTAACCGACGACATTAGAAATCGATTGGCGCAACGCACAGGCTAGGTTAAAATCTTCACTCGAATGATGAATAACGTGCTGGTTCCAAAAAATATTGATGTGATGGCTTAATCGGTGGTTCCAATAGCCCGCAAAGTCAATTGCAATAAAGGCCACTACCCAAGTGACTGCACTGTCTGACATCTCGGTGATAGCCAGCTTCGAACTTAAGTACGGATAACTGATTAGTACTATGGCCAACCCTAAGCTGTCTTTTAAAACATTGGTTACACCGCTACTCAAGCTGCTTAAAGTATCGAAAAACCGATACTTCTGATTTTTGACAAAATGACCATAGGCCACCTCTAATAGCACCAAGACCATGAAGGCCGGGATAGCGTATAACAAAGCATTCGCATACGAAATCATGACTTTAAAAATACTAAAATTATAGACCAAGACGCTTCGTAAACTTCGCTGTATTTTTGCAGCAAAACTCAGCACATGCGCTTAAATGTGACCGACGAAACATCCGCCTTACATTCGGTACTCTTGGGTACCGCTATCAGCAATGGACCCACTCCAAGCGTTGAAGAGGCCTACGATCCGAAATCGCGTTATCACATTGAACAAGGCACCTATCCACTTGAAGCTGACATGGTCAAGGAGCTAGAAGATTTCGCCGCTATCTTAGAGCGCAATGGTGTAGAAGTATTTCGTCCGAAGGTGATCGAAAAGTGCAACCAGATTTTCTCTCGCGACATAGGGTTTGTGATTGACGACTGTTTTATCAAAGCCAATATTCTCCCAGACCGCGAGCGCGAGATTGAAGCAATCGCCCATGTTCTCGAACAAATTGATCCACAAAAGATCTTAACACCACCACAAGAGGTGCATGTAGAGGGTGGCGATGTAATGCCCCATCACGACTACATTTTTGTGGGGGTTTACCAAGGAGAAGACTACCCGCAAACGATTACCGCGAGAACCAATGCTGCAGCGGTACAGTGGCTTCAATCAACCTTCACAAACAAGACGGTTAAGGCCTTTGAATTGCGTAAATCTAACACCGACCCTTTCACCAATGCGCTGCATCTCGATTGCTGCTTTCAACCCGTAGGAGATCGATACGCCATCATTCACGAAAACGGATTCTTACATCAAGAAGATATAGACTTCATTACCACACTATTCGGCGAAGAAAACCTTTTTAGAATTTCGGCTCAAGAGATGTACGATATGACCAGCAATATTTTCTCCATCAGTCCGAAGGTGGTCGTCTCAGACCTACATTTTGAGCGCTTAAACCAATGGCTCAAAGAGCGTGAGATCAAAGTAGAGACCCTTTCGTTTAGAGAAATCGCCAAACAAGAAGGATTGTTGCGCTGCACCACCCTGCCCTTGTCACGTACCACCGTTTAAAACAACCTTATGAAACAATTCAGCGCAGATATTTTGATGGTGCGACCATCGAGCTTCAGAATGAACGAGCAGACCGCCGTAAACAATTACTTTCAGAATAGCTCTGATCTAAGCCCTGCCTCGATTATTCAAGAGGCCCGCCTAAAATTTGACGCCATGGTGACCGCGCTTAGAACCGCAGGTGCGAATATTGTGGTATTCGACGAGCCAGAAAATAGCGATACCCCAGACGCTTTGTTTCCGAACAATTGGATCTCTATGCATAGAGACGGGCGTGTGGCCTTGTACCCGATGTATGCTAAAAATCGTAGAGAAGAGCGTCGCGAAGAAGTCCTTGAACTGCTAGAGAAAGAAGGCTTTAACATTGAAGAAATTGTAGACTACACCAGTGCCGAAGAAGAAGCTGTCTTTCTTGAAGGTACCGGAAGCATGATACTCGATCACGTCAACCAAATTGCCTATTGTGCCCTCTCTGAGCGCGCTGATGAAGAACTCTTTATCGAGTTTTGCGAAGATTTTGAATACACCCCTTGCACCTTTAACGCCTACCAAACGGTTGGCCAAGACCGACTGAAGATCTACCACACCAATGTAATGATGTGTGTCGCTGATCGCTATGCCGTAGTTTGCCTCGAGTGTGTTGATGATGCCGCCGAACGCAAGCAACTAAAAAAGTATCTTAAAGATTCTGACAAAACCATTATCGCCATCACCGAAGAACAAATGCACCATTTTGCAGGTAATATGCTTCAAATTGGGGATCGCGATGGAAATCCGATACTCGTGATGAGCGATACAGCCTACAAGAGTTTGCGACCAGAGCAGCTGCGCACCTTAGAATCGTTCAATCCGATCGTTCATCCAGAGCTGAACATTATTGAACAATGCGGAGGCGGCAGCGCCCGTTGCATGATGGCCGAGATTTTTCTGCCTAAAGGGTAGAAAAGGGTTTATTGATAAGGATTAAATCTTTCTGGCGTCCGTCGATGTAACGCACTCCATTCTCATCAAAGAAGGCCTCTTCTTCAAGCATGATGCGAACATCTTTTCCCCATTCTTTGATGAAGACCGAGGCGTTGAGCTCAATAGAATACGCAGTGTTCAAATGCAAGGGGTAGTCTCCTGTCACAGGCACACCTCCTTGAGAATCCCACATCCCTAAGGTAGTACCGGCAGCGTGTCCGTGGTAACCAATCGGATGGGTATAAATAGACGGTGTGATTCCTTCTTCGATCGCTTGGGCCCTACTCATGGCGAGTACCTCGTTTCCGGTACGACCCTCTTTAAAGTTGTCGGTGAAAATATCCTGCAGTCTATTCCCGGTGGCGAGCGCCTTTTTCAAGTACTCTGGCGCATCGGTTTCTCCTGGGCGCAGTACATAGGCATGCTCTTGTTGATCGGTATTCAAACGCAAATAAGTGATACCAAAATCACAGTGAAGCAAGTCTCCAGGCATGATCACTTGGGTATCGGGGCGCTTCGAAAACGTCCTGAGGTGATCAAAACGTTCGGGGTCAGCACGCTGAATATCAACGGTCGGATGAAACCAGGTTTGCAGGCCCAAAGAACGAATCTTGTCGCGCATGAACCAAACTACATCTTCAGTGGTGGTCACCCCTGGTGTGATCACCTTTTCTGAAAAGGCCTCTGCAATGATATTGTGACTAATGCGCTCAATATGCGGGTAGATCGCCATTTCTTTATCGGTTCTTGTTTCTAACCAAGCGAGCGCAAGCTTTTCCGCCGACACTACGCGTTTAGATAGCTTGGCTCCCAAGGCCGCAAGCAACTGTTCTTTGTCGGTGGCTACTATTCCGTCGGCTAACCCGAAGTATTCAGACTGATTGATTCCAATCACTTTTGGGTCGCGTTCTTCTACGATTTCACGCAGTCGTGCCCACTGATCGGGTTGTTGTTCTTTGTCCCATGCGCTTTTAAAGGCGGATCCGACGTCGTAACGGGCAACAGCTAGCGTCTCTATCATCGATCCGTTATTAAAGAACACCAAGATGGTTCTTCTTCGAGCGGCTAACCACTCAGCGGGTAGTAGGGTTTTGATAATAGGGTCTTCATTGTATTCTCTAGACACCACAATCCACATGTCGATCCCAGTATCGGCCATAAGTCTTGGCAAATAATTTTGAATCTTGTCTTCAAGTAATTCATTGATGACGCGAGCGCGCTCTTTCATGGGCAAAATGGCGCCATAGTCTTGAGCATAACTCAAAGCTGAGCAGTTGACAAGAAGGAGTAAAGCGATGATTTTTATACCTTTCATAGGTGTTCTGTTTTTCTTTTCAAGATATGTGAACTTTTTGAATCCTGCACATGCCCGTATCATCCGAAAACCATAATAATGAAGGCTCACTTTTCAGCATAGGCTATGGACTACGAAGCCCAGAAGAGTTTCTTGGTTTATTGAAAAGTTACGCTATAGATGTTGTGGCAGATGTGCGCTCAAACCCGTACTCAAAGTGGAATCCTGATTTTTGCAGAGAACCCATTGCAGCCTATTTAAAACAACAACACATTCAATACGTCTACATTGGCGACATGATCGGCGGGATTCCGAAGGACGACAGCTGTTACACGAACGGAAAGCTCGACTATCAAAAGGCTAAACAGCATCCAGCCTTCACAAGAGGGATTGAACGCTTATTAGTAGCCCTCGAAAAACGCTTTCGTGTGGCTTTGATGTGCGGAGAGGTTGAACCTCATCAATGCCATCGCTCAAAACTCATCGGAGAAGTTTTAGCCGAAAAGGGCGTTTCACTGAACCACATTCTTAACGATACAACCATCAAATCCCAAACCCAGGTGATGCTCGAACTCACCAAAGGCCGAAATACCATGGATTTATTCGGAAACACCTCACTTTAATTATGAGAAAACTATTTTTTATTACCCTGCTAAGTGTAGGGGCTTACACCTTCGCCCAAAAACAACCCCATCCGAAAGTGAGTCGCGTCATCGACGCACTTTTTGAGCATCAGATCGAGGCCTGGAACGCCGGCGATACGCAACGTTTTATGCAGGGATATTGGGAAGACGAGCGCCTCATTTTTGTCGGTAGCAGCGGACCCACCTATGGCTACCAAAATACCTTGAAAGGATACAACAAGCGCTACCCCGATCGCGCAGCAATGGGAAGATTGGCCTTTGATATCCTAGAAAAACGGCAGTGGGACAGGCGCACGATTCAAGTGATTGGAAAGTTTACGCTCTACAGAGAAAACGATACGCCAACCGGACATTTTACCCTACTTCTTCGAAAAATAAAGCGAAAATGGGTGATCGTCAGTGACCACTCTTCTTAAAGCGCGGTATAAAAGATCCAGGCCATCCATAGCACTAACGCGAGCTTCAGCATAGATCCGGCAAGCACTCCCATTAAAGAGCCGAGGGCAGCTCTGGCTGCGGCTTTGATATCAGACTGTTGCACGTACAATTCACCCGCAAAGGCACCCAAAAACGGTCCGAATAAAAAGCCGAATGGCGGAAAGAACAGTAATCCTAAAACTAATCCGACAAATGATCCTATGGTTCCAGCTTTAGACCCTCCAAAGCGTTTGGTGGCATAAACCGGAATGATATTGTCCACTATAGAAACGATCACTGCGAGGGCTCCAAACACCCATAGCCAAGTCGATCCGATAGCGCCCTCTCCGCTAAATTCCAATACCAATAGGGCTAAATAGCCAATGATGGGTCCAGGAATAACGGGCACAAAACAGCCAATGATTCCTACAATCAAAAGTAGGCTTCCAAGCAGTATATAAAGCAATTCCATAGGTAAGGTCTTGAAGCTAAATTACATCATTTAGTACTTTGTTTTGCATAGTACCTTTTTTTATTTATATCTTTGTAGTGCATTATAGATGACTTATGAATATTGAAAACACCAAACAACAGATGCGAAAGGGAATCTTAGAGTACTGCATTCTCGCAGTTCTCAAAGATCAAGACCTCTATGCCTCTGAAATTTTAGAGCACCTGAAGCAGGCGAAACTACTCGTCGTAGAGGGTACGCTCTATCCGCTACTCACGCGACTCAAAAACGCCGATCTCTTGCACTACAGATGGGAAGAGTCTACGAGTGGACCTCCGCGTAAATACTTCACGCTCACCGAAGAAGGAGTCGCCTTCTTGGAAGAATTAAAAATCACTTGGAACGAATTACAACATGCCATTAATACGGTAACTAACAAATCATGAAAAAGACCCTAACCATCAACCTTTCTGGCCTTGTTTATCACATCGATGAGGATGCCTACGCCAAATTGCAAGACTATCTCGATTCGATCAAGGCCTATCTTGACAATACACTCGGAAGAGATGAGATCATTGCGGATATCGAAAACCGTATTGCCGAGCTCTTCTCAAGTAAAAACAAATCAGTGATCTCTATAGAAGATGTAGAAGAAGTGATTGCGATCATGGGACAGCCTGAAGACTATGTGTCTGAAGAGGATGCTCCAAAACAAGAACGCCCTCATTTCAAAGCGAGTAGTAAAAAACGTCTCTATAGAGATCCTGACAATCAAGTGCTCGGAGGGGTCTGTTCGGGGATCGGCCACTTCACCGGTATAGACCCTGTCTGGGTACGACTCATCTTTTTAGCGCTATTGTTTAGCGGAGTTTCTGCCATCTTCTATTTTGTGCTTTGGATCATTATTCCGAAGGCCATCAGCATTTCACAAAAACTCGAGATGAAAGGAAAGGCTGCGACTTTCAACAACATTGAAGACTTTGTAAAAGAGAGCTATCAAAACGTCAAAGAAGACCTGAAAAATGTCAACTTCAAGGGCGCCCAACACAAAGCTCAAGAAGGAGCTAAAGGATTTTTTGCATTCTTAGGAGAGCTCTTCAGTGCACTCTTCAAAGCCATAGGTAGATTGCTAAGTCTTATAGGTGAAATCGTGGGAAAGCTTTTGGGAGTGATCATCATCGCGGTGACACTCGTATTCTTAATCGCGATAACCGTTAGTTTCATCGTCGGTAGCTTCATTGACGTGCACATCGGAAACGACATCTTGATGCTACCAGGCTTTCAGTACATGGAATCGAGCTGGGGAGGACCTTACCATCCGATATTCTATCACATCAGCATGATGCTCACGTTCGGAATCCCAGCATTCAGCCTGCTTTTGGTGGCGCTTCAATTGCTATTCAAAAACATGGGACGCCTTTCAGGGAGCGTAAAAATTGGAATGCTCGCCGTGTGGATGATCGCGCTCATCTCTTTCATCGTGATGAGTCTCACGCGCTTTTAGAGGCGTGAGGCCTTTACCGATAGGGCATTTTTGCGTGCCACTACCTCAGCCAAAGGGGTTGAGCTAATATGGCTCTCGAGCCACGATAAAACATCTAAATAGAGAAAAGAGCGCCGCTCGTAGTAGTCTTCTTCTAACGGAAGCAACTGCCCGTGCAGCGCTCTAAATTTTTCTTTTAAATCTTGAGGATACACCGATCCAAGCTCGCGTATGAATTGGATGAGCAGGCGCTGCACCTGATGCAAATCGTTCATCCGAATCAAAAATCGGTAGGTGCTCAACAACAGGCGATCGAGATCGTCGTCTAGCCCCGCTTCAAAATGGGCAATGACATCGAGAATGCGCGAGAAGCAGAGTAAATCTTCTCTCATTGTAAGCGTGGTGTTGGAGATAATCGGTTGCAGATAGGCAATGCACTGCGCATAATCTGCTGCCCCAAAATACATACAGGCCATCTTGTAATTCAGCATCATCACATGATGAGCATCGATTTGATTTTCAAAGGTTTTCACCCCCTCCTTTACTTCGTTTACAAGGTGCAGTCCATCATTGAAAGTGCCCTTTAAAAAATGAAGGTTCATTTCGTTGTTTACACGGTACAAAAAGGCCAAGGCTTGGGTGTTGGTATTCTTCGGAAAGGCCTCTGATTCAATGGTTTCATGCAGAGTCTCTAGGGTAGTCTTGAATTTTTCTGGATGTCGTAATAGCAGCAGCGACTCCATTAAATAGTTGTTTGCTTTAAGATAAAAAATAGGATGCGAAGCCAGCATTTCGGGGTATTGTTCAAATAAATACACCCATCGTGAGGCGTGCTTAAAAAGGCCCAAAAAATCTTGGGTAATCATGCTGTACCACACGTGTGCTTTTGAATACCACAGTCGTTCTCTAAATCCCAACTGCTCGTAATCGACTTTGGGCAATTCTCTAAAGAAAAACTGAGTGATATCACGGTATTCATCGTCGCTCTTTACGTATCCGGCTTTCAATAAGCGCTCGTACAACAAGAGGGATAAATTCGAAAGTTGACTGCAGAGCATATTGGCCTCTCCGAGCACTCGCGCATCAGAAACAAGGGCCTCTGTACGGTTACTCATACTGCGGGTGATGTACTGAGACTCAATGATTTTCTCGAATTCAACAATCTCGTACTGGGTGTATTTTTCATCCCACTTTTTGGCCATTTGCTTGGCCTTCTCTAAAATCTTTAAACTTTGACGGTAAAGCCCTTTTTGGTAAAGAACGGTGGCAAAATCAAGTTGTTCGCGAATGAGCATCCTAGGGTTTTGGATGCTCGGATTCAATCTCAGCGAGGTGAGTAGCTGTTTGTAGAGGTGCGACTTTAGATTCGCTAATTGCGTTCTAGACACAAAAGATTGCTTTAGTAATTCGCGCTCATCGTAAACCTCAGCGTGATCGAAAAAATCAAATAATTGGATGAATTTCGAATCGCGATGACCCTCAATTCTATTTGCGTAGAGCTTAAATTGTCGTTTTTGTGCCTTAGTCAGTGACTTTATAAGCAAAAAGACCGGATCTTGCGTATTTTTAGGTATCGCTGAATATTTTTTAGTAACTCGCTGCATATTAGTGTTCTAGAGTCTTTAATCAAGGGTTGAAGTTCGTAATATATTCTGCGATACCCAAATAAAGCGCTAAAGAGCAGTTATTTTTGAGTTTAAAATTTGCGTAAGGCGCTATGGGCAAAGAAAAAGTAGAAATTTTCGACACCACTCTGAGAGACGGAGAACAGGTCCCTGGCTGTAAGCTAGACACCAAGAGCAAACTTGAAATTGCTGAACAGCTCGATGCGCTGGGGGTGGATATCATTGAGGCCGGATTCCCTATATCTAGCCCAGGAGATTTCAAGGCCGTAGAAGCCGTCGCAAAATTGGTGAAGAATGCACGAGTTTGTGGGTTAACACGCGCAGTGGAGAAAGACATCGACGTTGCGGCCGAAGCCCTCAAGTCAGCCATTAGACCACGCATTCACACCGGAATTGGAACTTCTGATTCGCACATCACCCATAAATTTAAGGCCACTAGAGAGCAGATTATTGAACGTGCCGAAAAGGCTGTTGCCCATGCGAAGCGTTATGTTGAAGATGTGGAATTTTATGCAGAAGATGCAGGCCGAACAGACAACGAATTTTTAGCGCGCGTTTGCGAAAAGGTTATTGCGGCAGGAGCTACTGTGCTGAACATACCTGACACCACAGGCTATTGCCTTCCCGAAGATTACGGCGCAAAGATTGCGTATCTAAAAGCTAATGTGAAGGGCATAGAAAAAGCAACACTTTCTTGTCACTGCCACAACGACCTAGGCTTAGCCACCGCTAACGCCATTTCAGGAGCCCGTAACGGAGCCCGTCAAATCGAATGTACCATCAACGGTATCGGAGAACGCGCCGGAAACACAGCTCTTGAAGAAGTTGTAATGATTATGCGCCAACATCCGGGCATGGATCTCTACACCGACGTCAACACCAAACTGCTCAACTCTATCAGTCACTTGGTTTCTGATCGTATGGGTATGTTTGTGCAAGCCAATAAGGCCATTGTTGGAGCGAATGCCTTTGCGCACAGCTCAGGTATCCACCAAGACGGTGTGATCAAAAACCGTGAGACCTACGAAATCATCGATCCTCTCGAAGTAGGGGTCGATCATTCAGCTATTGTTTTAACCGCAAGAAGCGGGCGTGCAGCCCTAGCTTATCGCGCTAAAAACTTAGGGTTCGAATTTGATAAATTAATGCTCGACGCCATGTACGATCAATTCTTGATCATGGCAGATTCAAAGAAAGAAATCGACGATAACGATATCGAAGTCTTAGTAAAACAAGTGAAGCACTAAATCTAGCTTTCAACCTCAATGAAAAAAACATTATTTGACAAAGTATGGGATGCGCATGTGGTATCTTCTGTGCCAGAAGGTCCAGATGTACTCTTCATCGATCGCCACATGGTACACGAAGTAACCAGCCCGGTAGCCTTTTTAGGATTGAAGAACCGAGGTATTAAGGTGCTGTATCCTGAACGAACTTTTGCAACGGCAGACCACAACACTCCAACGATGAATCAGCACTTGCCAGTAGCCGATGCGCTGTCTGCCAATCAGCTGTCTGCGCTAGAACGCAATGCTGCAGAGCACGGTATCTCTTATTGGGGATTAGGTCACGAGAAAAACGGTATCGTACACGTGGTGGGTCCAGAATACGGAATCACACTCCCCGGTGCGACCATTGTTTGTGGAGATTCTCACACCTCAACGCACGGAGCCTTCGGCGCAATCGCCTTCGGAATCGGAACCTCAGAGGTTGAAATGGTACTTTCTACACAATGTATCATGCAGCCCAAACCAAAAAGTATGCGCATTCACATTGAAGGCATGCCTGGAAAAGGTGTGACTCCTAAAGATGTAGCACTATTCATTATTTCTAAACTCAGTACATCAGGAGCCACCGGACACTTCGTAGAATATACCGGTGAGGTCTTTGAGAAAATGAGTATGGAAGGGCGTATGACCGTTTGTAACCTTTCTATCGAAATGGGTGCACGCGGAGGAATGATCGCTCCTGACCAGACGACCTTCGATTATGTACAAGGACGTGAATTCGCTCCAAAAGGGGCCGAATGGGAGAGTGCGATGACCTACTGGAGCACCCTTCATACAGACGAAGGAGCTCAATACGATAAAGAGATCGTATTGAAAGGTGCTGAAATAGAGCCTATGATTACCTACGGAACCAATCCGGGAATGGGAACAGGCATTAGCGGAAGCATTCCTTCTCTTGAACAAGCCGAAGGCAGCAAAGAAAGCTACAAGAAGTCACTTGACTATATGGGCTTCACTGAAAAAGACCAGCTTTTAGGCAAAAAAGTAGACTATGTGTTCTTGGGCAGTTGCACCAATGGCCGCATCGAAGACTTTAGAGCCTTTACCGAGATCGTGAAGGGTCGCAAAAAAGCAGATCACATCACGGCTTGGTTAGTGCCAGGATCTCACAAGGTTCGTCAAGCTATTATTGACGAAGGCCTGCATGCTATCTTAACCGAAGCAGGTTTTGAGCTTAGAGAACCCGGATGTTCTGCTTGTCTTGCTATGAACGAAGACAAAATTCCAGCCGGAAAGGTAGCGGTTAGTACTTCAAACCGAAACTTCGAAGGGCGACAAGGACCTGGTGCTCGTACCATGCTTGCCAGTCCTACAGTGGCAGCAGCGACAGCAGTAACCGGAGTTGTAACCGATCCTAGAACCTTAATCGACTAACACATGGCCTACGATAAATTTACTACCCTAAGCAGTTCTGTAGTTCCGCTTCCGATCGAAAATGTAGATACAGACCAGATCATCCCAGCACGCTTTTTGAAGGCGACAGAACGCAAGGGATTTGGAGACAATCTTTTTCGCGATTGGCGCTACAATCAAGACAACAGTCCTAAATCAGATTTTGTCTTAAACGACTCGACATATTCAGGAAAAATCTTGGTAGGCGGAAAGAATTTCGGATCTGGTTCTTCAAGAGAACACGCTGCCTGGGCCATATATGACTATGGATTCCGCTGTGTGATTTCAAGTTTCTTTGCCGACATCTTCAAGAATAATTGTCTCAATATTGGGGTATTACCGGTTCAAGTGTCTGAAGGATTTTTACAAAGTATTTTCGACGCAGTTAAGAAAGACCCTAAAGCGCAGGTAACGGTAGATCTCGCCGCTCAGACGGTAACACTTGATTCGACTGGAGAGCAAGAAAGCTTTGACATCTCAGCCTACAAAAAGCAAAATCTACAAAACGGATTCGACGATATCGACTACCTGTTGAATATCAAATCTTCGATCGAGGGCTTTGCTCAAACTCGACCTTTTTAATCGACTCATAAGCGCACTTCAATGAACAAGAAACAGCGGCCGATCGAGATCATGGACACCACGCTACGCGATGGTGAACAGACCTCTGGCGTTTCTTTCACTGCCGCAGAGAAACTAACCCTCGCACAGCTGCTCTTAGAAGAGTTGCAGGTAGACCGCATTGAAATCGCCTCGGCAAGAGTTTCAAAAGGCGAACAAGAGGCCGTGAATCGCATCACCTCATGGGCTTCAGACAAAGGACTCTTAGATCGTATTGAAGTGCTCACTTTTGTCGATAAAGGGGTTTCTTTAGATTGGATGATTGCGTCCGGAGCCAAAGTGCAGAATCTGCTCACCAAAGGTTCGTTGAACCACCTGACGCATCAACTCAAGCAAACTCCTGAAGAGCACTTCAAGCATGTCGCAGAAAACCTCAAAGAAGCACAAAAAAGAGGTATCCGCTCAAACGTATACCTCGAGGATTGGAGCAATGGAATGCGCAATTCGAAAGACTATGTTTTTGCCTATTTAGATCATCTGGTGCAACAGCCCGTTGATCGCATCTTGTTGCCAGATACCCTAGGCGTGCTTACCCCTGATGAGACCTCTGCTTATCTGCGCGAAATACTTACACGTTACCCAAAAACCCATTTTGATTTTCACGGTCACAACGATTACGATTTAGGAGTAGCCAACGTACTCGAGGCCGTTAAGGCAGGCGTAAACGGCCTGCACCTCACGGTGAATGGAATGGGCGAACGCGCGGGTAACGCAGCACTGGCCAGTAGCATTGCCGTGATCAATGACTTTGTTCCTGAGGTGAAGACTCGTGTGAAAGAGAAAGCACTTTACAAGGTCAGTCAATTGGTGGCAACCTTTAGTGGATTTCACATTCCGGTAAACAAACCGGTTGTCGGAGCGAATGTGTTTACACAAACGGCAGGAATTCACGCTGATGGCGATGCCAAAAACAACCTTTATTTTAACGACCTCTTACCCGAACGTTTTGGGCGCAAGCGCTCTTATGCACTAGGCAAGACTTCGGGTAAGGCCAATATTTTAAAAAACCTCAGCAGTCTTGGAATCACCCTGGGTGAAGAAGAACTCAAAAAGGTAACGGCTCAAGTGATTGCCCTTGGAGACAAGAAGCAAAAAGTAACCCTTGACGACCTACCGTATATCATCTCTGATGTACTTGGCGAGAGTGCCTATGCGCATCACGTCAAGATTGAATCCTACGTCTTGACCCATTCAAAAGGATTGCAGCCTTCTACGACCGTTAGTGTCCGAATCGACGATCAGGTCTACGAAGAAAATGCCTGTGGAGACGGACAATACGACGCCTTCTTGAACGCCATCCGAAAGATCTATAAGCAACTTGCTCGTGAGCTCCCTCAACTGATCGACTATTTCGTTCACATTCCACCAGGCAGTCATTCGGACGCCTTGTGCGAAACGACCATCACCTGGAAGACAGCTTCACGTGAGTTTATAACGAGAGGTCTAGACTCAGACCAGACCGTATCGGCCATTAAAGCCACAGAAAAAATGCTCAACCAAATCTATACCGCCTAAGCATGAAAATGACCATTGCCCTACTCGCCGGAGACGGAATCGGCCCCGAAGTAACTGCTGAAGCAGTGAAAGTAAGTAACGCCATTGCCGAAGTATACGGGCATGAAATTGAATGGCGCCCTGCCCTTACTGGAGCCGCTGCCATCGATGCCGTTGGAGACCCTTATCCGCCTGAAACACATGAGGTGTGTGCCAGTTCTGATGCGGTGCTTTTTGGAGCGATCGGACTTCCGCGTTTTGACAACGATCCTTCGGCCAAGGTACGTCCTGAGCAAGGTCTATTGCGCATGCGAAAAATGTTGGGTCTTTACGCCAATGTGCGTCCGACCTTCGTGTTTGAATCACTCATTGAAAACAGCCCCTTAAAGCGCGATCGCATTGAGGGAACCGATTTAGTTTTTGTTCGCGAACTCACCGGAGGTATTTATTTCGGAGAGCGCGGACGTCAAGATAACGACAACACTGCATTCGATACCTGTACCTATACCCGCGACGAAATCGTTCGCTTAGCCCGTAAAGGATTTGAACTCGCCATGAGCAGAAGAAAACAGCTGTGTCTGGTAGACAAGGCAAATGTTCTTGAGACTTCACGTCTATGGCGCGAAACGGTTCAAAGTATGGAGAAAGAGTACCCAGAAGTCACCGTCAGCTACGAGCTTGTAGACGCCGTTGCGATGCGCTTGATTCAATGGCCAAAAGCCTACGATGTACTCATTACAGAAAACCTTTTTGGAGACATTTTAACAGATGAGGCTTCGGTGATCTCAGGATCTATGGGGCTTATGCCATCTGCCTCTATCGGCTCTAAAGTGGCGCTCTATGAACCCATACACGGATCATTCCCACAGGCCACCGGCAAAAATATTGCCAACCCATTGGCCACCATTCTTTCAGCGGCTATGTTGTTTGAAATGTCATTCGGATTGAAAGACGAAGCAGAACACATCCGCAAGGCCGTAAACCAATCCTTGGCCGCTATGGTGGTAACCGAAGATTTAGCCGGTTCTGGTAAAGCCTATGGTACCTCAGAAGTCGGAGACTACGTGGTCGCACAAATCAAGAAGTAGGCTTCTTTCATAAACTTTTAGAAAAACAAAGGGCGTCCAATGGACGCCCTTTTTTGACCTTATGATTGGATAGGTAAAAACAAAAACTAAACTATCTTCTTCATTGCGGTCATTGCTGATCTGAGTGTAGCACCAACCTTTTCGATCGGATGGTTTCTCAGTTGAGCATTCACCTCTATCAGGGCCTTGTTGTCTACACCTTTTGATTCCGTTCCTTTACCAATAACAGCGGTGTCAATAGACTTCATGAAGTCTGCAAGCAACGGCTTACATGCGTGATCAAATAGGTAACATCCGTACTCAGCGGTGTCAGAGATCACACGGTTCATCTCGTATAGTTTCTTACGCGCAATCGTGTTGGCGATTAGCGGCGTTTCGTGAAGGGATTCGTAGTAAGCAGACTCCTCTTTGATACCGGCGTCTACCATGGTCTCAAATGCAAGTTCTACTCCGGCACGCACAAAGGCTACCATTAGAATTCCGTGATCAAAATACTCTTGTTCGTCGATTGGAGCCGCGGTCGCTTCAGTCTTTTCGAAAGCGGTTTCGCCAGTGGCTGCTCTCCAGGTTAAGAGATTTTTATCGTCATTGGCCCAGTCTTCCATCATCGTCTTAGAGAAATGCCCAGACATGATATCGTCCATGTGTTTTTGGAAGAGCGGTGCCATGATTTCTTTAAGTTGTTCTGAAAGTTCAAACGCCTTTATCTTCGCGCTGTTTGACAAGCGATCCATCATGTGCGTGATTCCACCGTGCTTAAGGGCTTCGGTAATGGTCTCCCATCCGTACTGAATCAACTTAGCAGCATATGCAGGTTCGATTCCTTTCTCAACCATTTTATCGAAGCATAAGATCGATCCGGTTTGAAGCACCCCACACAAGATGGTTTGCTCACCCATAAGATCTGATTTCACCTCTGCAACGAATGAAGATTCAAGAACTCCGGCACGGTGTCCACCCGTAGCGACGGCATAGGCTTTGGCTTGTGCCAATCCTTTTCCTTCAGGATCGTTCTCAGGATGCACTGCAATAAGGGTAGGTACCCCGAATCCTCTGCAGTACTCTTCTCTCACCTCTGATCCTGGACATTTTGGTGCAACCATGATTACGGTCAAGTCCTTGCGAATCTCCATACCCTCTTCAACCATATTGAAACCGTGCGAATACGAAAGAGTAGCTCCTTTTTTCATGAGCGGCATGACCGCATTGACCACAGGGGTGTGGTTCTTATCTGGTGTAAGGTTGATAACGACATCAGCTGTCGGAATCAATTCTTCATAGGTTCCTACCTTGAAATTATTTGAAGTGGCATTCTGATACGATGCGCGTTTTTCAGCGATGGCTGAATCGCGCAACGCGTAGCTGATAGAAAGTCCTGAATCGCGCATGTTTAGCCCCTGGTTCAGACCTTGAGCCCCACATCCTACAATCACAATAGACTTTCCTTCGAGTGCTGCCACCCCATCGGCAAATTCATCAGCGCCCATAAAGCGGCACTTACCGAGTTGAAGTAATTGTTCTCTTAACGATAGTTGATTGAAATAATTTGCCATAATTAGGTTAGGTTTTCTTTAAACGAATTTAAGATTTCAGAGATACCCATCGGCGCTTTTGACACCGAAATACGCCCCGAACGAACAAATTGTAATAGTCCGAAAGGTGCAAGCTGCTCTCTTAGCTTATCGGTCTCGTGGCGAAATCCGGTTTTCTCAATAACGAAATACTCCGGAGCTACGGTCACGATACTCGCATGGCTCTCTTTGATATAGTTCTGAATTTGTCGCTCTTCAAAAAGGAAGTTGGTCTTCACCTTGTACAGAGCGGTCTCTAAGAAAATAGTCTCTTCATCGGTATGGTAGAAGGCCTTGATGACATCTACTTGTTTCTCGATCTGTTGTACGAGCTTCTGAACCTGTGGCTCTGTGACTATCACCACAATGACAAACCTGAACACATCAGGAATCTCAGAGAGCGAGGTGGTCAAGCTTTCGATATTAATATGACGCTTTAGAAAAATCGCAGAGATGCGGTTCAACAAGCCCACATTATTCTCAGAGTAGATCGAAATCGTATAACGGGTAAGTTCTGTGCTCATTAGTTCAAGCGTATTTCGGTTAAAGAAGCTCCTGTCGGGATCATCGGGAACACATTGTCTTCTTTCTCAACGACTACCTCTAAGAAGTAAGGGCCTTCAGTGGCTAACATCTCTTCTACGGCACCGGCCAAATCTTCTCTATCGGTGACTTTTTTTGCAGGGATATGATACCCCTTGGCGATGGTCACAAAATCAGGATTAGTCATTTCAGTTGACGCATAACGCTTGTCAAAGAAGAGCTGCTGCCATTGGCGTACCATCCCTAAGAAGTTGTTGTTCAACACGACGATCTTTACCCCCACTCCGGTCTGAAAGATGGTTCCAAGTTCTTGAATGGTCATCTGGTATCCACCGTCACCAATCACAGCCACTACGTGGCGATCAGGCGCACCCATTTTGGCTCCGATAGCGGCCGGAAGGGCAAAGCCCATGGTTCCTAATCCGCCCGAAGTAACGTTACTTTTTGAGCGCACAAAGCTCGCATAACGGCAAGCGACCATTTGATGTTGTCCGACATCGGTAACGATAACCGCGTCTGATTTGCTGGCCTTGTTGATCTCAACCATCACCTCACCCATGGTGAGTCCTTCTTTTGAAGGCTTCAAGTCTTTTTCTATAACAGCCTCGTATTCTTTGGCGTACAATTCGTCGAATCGCGCCATCCAAGTATCAAGTTTCTTCGTTTCAATCAGTGGCGTAAGCGCCTCAAGGCTTTCTTTACAGTTGGCCAAAACCGGATAGTCAGCGTGAACGTTCTTGTTAATTTCTGCCGGATCGATCTCGAGATGAACCACCTTAGCCTGCTTTGCGTAGGCGTCTAGGCGTCCGGTTACACGATCGTCAAAACGCATCCCAATCGCGATCAACACGTCGCATTCTTGAGTGAGCAAGTTCGGTGCATAATTTCCGTGCATACCGACCATCCCTTTGTTCAGCGGGTGATCTGTTTCTAGAGCAGATAGTCCTAGAATAGTCCAAACAGCCGGAATTTGGGTCTTCTCTACAAAGGCCTTGAAAGCGGCTTCAGCCTCTCCCAAAATGACTCCTTGACCCCAAACAATCAAAGGTTTTTTGGCTCCATTGATCGCTGCAGCTGCAGCTTCGACCTGTGCCTGGTCAAGCTTAGGAACCGCTCTGTAACTGCGCACACCGGTGCACTTTTTATAACTGTAGTCAAAGGTCGCGAACTGCGCGTCTTTGGTAATATCGATAAGAACAGGCCCTGGTCTACCCGAGCGGGCGATGTAGAAAGCCTTAGCCATGATTTCAGGAATCTCTTCAGCACGCGTGATCTGGTAGTTCCATTTGGTGACCGGAGTAGAAATCCCGATGATGTCGGTTTCTTGAAAGGCGTCAGAGCCCAAAAGATGAGCAGCTACCTGGCCTGTAATACATACAAGCGGAGTAGAATCGATTTGGGCGTCGGCGATACCCGTAATCAAATTGGTAGCACCGGGCCCCGAAGTAGCGACCGCTACCCCCACCTTTCCGGAGGTACGTGCATACCCCTGAGCGGCATGTGTGGCCCCTTGCTCGTGACGTGTAAGCACGTGGTTGAGCTGGTCTTGAAATTTGTACAACTCGTCGTAAACCGGCATAATGGCTCCTCCCGGATAACCATAAATGAGGTCAACTCCTTCTGCAAGAAGACAGCGAATGACTGCTTCAGCGCCGCTGATGTGTAGTTTTTCTGACATGACTAAAGATCAGTCACACAACCCTTAGAGGCTGTTGAGACATTTTTAATGTATTTGTAGAGCGCACCGCTCTTAAACTTGTATTCAGGCTGCGTCCATTTCTGGGCGCGTGCTTTCATTTCATCGTCGCTGATGTGCAACGTGAGCGTATTGGTTTCGGCGTTGATTTCAATAATGTCGCCATTCTCCACTAGGGCGATAGGACCTCCTTCTTGAGCCTCAGGCACGATATGCCCCACTACGAATCCGTGCGTTCCTCCTGAAAATCTTCCGTCAGTGATTAACGCAACGTCTTTTCCTAAACCTGCTCCCATAATGGCAGCGGTAGGCTTGAGCATCTCAGGCATTCCCGGTCCACCTTTAGGGCCCTCGTAACGGATAACCACCACTTCACCGGGCTTCACTTCTCCGTTTCTAATACCATCGTTCGCAGCGTATTCTCCTTCGAAAACCCGGGCTGGCCCTTTAAACTCTAACCCCTCTTTTCCGGTAATCTTAGCTACAGATCCTTCTGGAGCAAGGTTTCCTTTGAGAATACGAATATGCCCTGTCGCTTTAATTGGCGCGTCGAGCGGATAAATGATCTTTTGGTCGGCTTTCAAACCTTCTATTTCTGCGAGGTTCTCAGCGATCGTTTTTCCGGTTACTGTCATACAGTCTCCGTGAAGCATGTCATTCTCAAGCATGAACTTAAGCACCGCTGGTACACCTCCAACACGATGCAGGTCTTCCATGAGGTATTTTCCTGAAGGCTTGAGGTCGGCTAAAAACGGCGTGCGGTCCATTAATTCTTGAAAGTCGTCGATCGTAAAATCTATTTCTGCTGTTTTCGCAATGGCTAAAAAGTGAAGCACTGCATTCGTTGAGCCTCCTAAAACAGCAATCAATCGAATTGCATTCTCAAGAGACTTGCGGGTCACAATATCTTTCGGCTTTAAATCGCGTTCAAGCAAGAGCTTCATCGCGGCCCCGAGCTTGAAACACTCGTCAAGTTTGTCTTGACTGGTTGCCGGATTCGATGAGTTATAGGGCAAGGCCATTCCTAATGCCTCAATCGCAGAGGCCATAGTGTTTGCCGTGTACATCCCTCCGCAAGCACCTGCACCAGGGCACGCATTTTCGACCACGGCATTGAATTCGGCTTCGTCAATCTTACCGGCGACTTTTTCTCCCCAAGCTTCAAAAGCCGAAACCACGTCTAATTTTTTATTCTTGTGACATCCAGGAGCAATCGTACCTCCGTACACCATGATGCTTGGGCGATTCAAACGCAACATAGCCATCAGCGCTCCGGGCATATTCTTATCGCACCCTACTACTGGAACCACGGCATCGTACGACATCGCTTGCACTACGGTTTCTATTGAATCGGCGATGATGTCTCTAGAAGGCAATGAAAAACGCATTCCTGGAGTTCCCATAGAAATTCCATCACTCACCCCGATCGTGTTGAAGATGAGTCCTACCATATCAGAGGCCATCACACCTTTCTTGATATCAACCGAAAGATCGTTCAAGTGCATGTTACAAGGATTTCCTTCGTAACCGGTACTCGCAATTCCTACAAACGGTTTTTTGAAGTCTTCTTTGGTCAGTCCAATCGCATGCAGCATGGCTTGAGCAGCTGGCTGAGTCGGATCTTGGCTAACGGCCTTACTGTATTTATTTAAGGTGTTACTCATGTGTTTCAAAGGGTGATTTACAACGAAAATACCGCCGGATTTTTCAGCGTTCGCATAGGGTTTGAAAACAAATATTATGTTCAACTAGTTTTTTAATATATAAAATGTTGATTATCAATATTTTGATAGGTTTTTTTAGTTATGTTCAAAAATATCCGATGCATTAAAATTTTGGTCCGAAGGTCCTTAAAACAAAGAGTTTATATCTTTAATCCTATGAAACTGCACCGACAATTTTTTCTTCTTTTAGCTTTAAGTCCTCTTTTCTTTTTTGCTCAAACGACACGAGTCTTTGTTGCAGCGCACCAAGACGATTGGCAACTCTTTATGGGAACCAAGGTGTTTGAAAGTGCTCAAAATCCTTCTGATCGTACTGTACTTCTCCATCTTACGGCCGGTGACGCAGGGCATAAAATGGGCAATGACAGCTATTTTAGAGCGCGTGAAGCTTCTGCCCTGGCAGCAGCGCGTTTCGCAGTTAACGCCAACACCACTGGAGCCTTTTACGGGGATGAAATGAAGCGCGAATGGCTTCAAATCAACGGGCATTTACTATTGAAATACACCTATAAGCAGCTATCGGTTTACTTCATGCGTTTACCCGACGGAAACGGTGACGGGTCTGGTTTTGAGGCAAACGAAAACAAGAGTCTAGAAAAATTATTTAAGCGTCAAGTCATTGATTTCAGCACTATTGACGGGCAATCGACCTACAGTAACAAAGAAGATCTGGTAGGAACACTTAAAGCCTTATTGACCGAACTCAAGCAAAAACAACCTCTCGAATTACACTTAACCGATACCGATGCCGAGCGAAATCCGGGCGATCACTCTGATCATCGCGTAGCCTCATTATTCGCCCAAGAGGCAAGTAAAGGATTCGAAAACACGAGCCTTCATTTCTACACGGGGTACCACATGAAATCCCTTGAACCCAACCTCACAGCAGACGAGATAAAGATCAAGAGTGCCATGTGGGGAGTGAGTACTGCGACACTTGCCGATCACCGTCATTACAGTAGCTGGGACAGCCTACACAATGCTTATCTAGACCGCGAATACGTTCGCGTCAAAGGCAACCCTTCTAGTAACTCTCAGCGCTAAGCACTGCAATCAGTGTTCGCAGTCCGTCTTTTAGGTTTTGAACGCGCAAGTTCTCGTTCGGGCTGTGCTGATTATTGTCTGCATTCACTGTAGGAATGGTAACCGCGTCAATCCCAAGGCCATCTACAAAAGGAGAAATTGGGATCGATCCGCCTGACATGCGCACAGAAACCAAAGACTCGTCGAACGAACGTTTCATAATCTCTGACAGCCAAACTGAAACCTCTGAATCAAAGGGTGTTCTAAAAGCTTGATACGAGATGCTCGATTGCATGCGGATGAGCTTTGAATGCTGAGCACGTTCTTCATCAGTGGGTGCACGATCGTCTAAAACCACAAAACCTTGCGCCTCTAAATGTGATCGCACCAATGCGATAAGGCGATCCGGGTCGACTTCAGGCACCAGACGAATATCTATTTCGGCAAGGGCAGTCGCGGGCACGATGGTACGAACCTCGGCCCCAACCCAGGCAGAACGCAACCCTCTGATATTTAAAGACGGATATTGAATACTCTCTTGATACGAGCCTCCTACCGCATCTGGTCTGGCGATTCCGAGGCGCTGCTGAATGGCCTCTTCGTCATCAGGTACAGCCTCGAGTAGTGCCTTCTCTTCTGCCGTGATATTGATGTTGTCGTAGAACCCTTTTATCAGCACGCGTCCGCGTTCGTCTTTCATTGAAGCCAAGGCCTGTGCAAGCATAAGGGCCGGATTTGGAGCGTAATTTCCGTAATGTCCGCTGTGCTGAGCGAGCTTCGGACCAAAGGTTTCTAGCGTAACCGTCGCGATCCCACGTGCACCAAAGGTGAGCGTCGGAAGATTGCTTACGTGCCGTGGCCCGTCGAAGATGAGCATGGCATCTGCCGTGAGCTTGTCTTTATACAGCGTGACCGCCTCTGGCAGTGAAGGTGAACCCTGTTCTTCTTCGAAATCAACGATCATCTTGATGCTGTATTCTGGGAGTTTCTTGACTGAAGTCAACGCATCCCAGGCAGCCAAGAACATGGCGAGCGGCCCTTTATCGTCAGAAGTTGAGCGGCCAAAGAAGCGCAAGTCTGGATCATAGTTTTCGCTCAAATCACTCCACGCTACTGTGGCATATCCGCCTTCAGCTGTAGGCTTTTTAAGCACCACCTCGTACGGGTCAGGTTGCAACCATTTTGAAAGGTCTACCGCTTGCCCGTCTACATGCAGATAAGTGAGCAAAGTGCGCTTGGCTCGTTTCGGCTCGTAGGTAGCAAGCATGAGCGGAATGCCAGAGGTTTCAAGCATTTCAATCGAAAATCCGCGGTCTGAAAATACGCGCTGGGCATAAGCGATATTTGCCTCAACGTGCTCGGGAATGGCTGCGTCGTTCTTGACCGCAATCATTTCTTTAAGCAATTCAGCAGAATGCAAGAAATAGGTTTCTGTTAGTTGGTCAAGCTGCTTGTCTGACAATCGTTGCGCTTGAACCAAAGGGCTATAAATAGAAAAGGCCGCAATGAACACGGCGCTTTTCAAAAAAGATGATGATAAACTCATAGGGTACAGCTCATATCAGCACCGCAGCACTGAGGTGATTTTATTTTTCCTTCACATGAAGGGCAAAAAGAAATTTGAACCTCATCTCCTGAATCAAGAGTGAGCGTTCCGTTTTCTAAAGGAACATCGCATTTTGCGCAGGTGGCGTTCACCGCCATTCCGCAACTATCACAGGTATACGTAGCCATAGCATTTATTTTTTTAGATTTAAGATTCAATATACAAAGAAGCCTCATATGCTCCCTAGAAATTCAATCATTTCATTTTTAAGCCTCCTTTTATTCAGTGCATTTTCTACCGCTCATGCACAGCAAAAATTATCGCGCACTGAAAAGCAATTAGTAAAACTCGTTAGCGCAAACAACGACGAGGCCATCGCATTTTTAGAAGAAGTGGTGAATGTAAACTCGGGTACGCTCAATCTCAAAGGCGTGCGTGAAGTGGGAGCGCTATTCGAAGGTGCTTTTGACGCCATCGGATTTGAGACTCAATGGGAAGAGATGCCTGAAGAAATGAACCGAGCCGGACACCTCATCGCACGAATCGAAGGTGCTCAGGGTAAAAAACTGCTCCTCATCGGCCACCTCGATACGGTATTTGAAGAAAATAGCCCTTTTCAAACTTTTGAGCGGGTCAACGATAGTATTGCCAAAGCTCCGGGAGGTAACGACATGAAAGGGGGTGACGTAATGATCCTCTATGCACTCAAGGCTCTCAGACAAGCCGGAGTGCTCAATGATGCCTCAATTGAAGTGGTCTTTACAGGAGATGAAGAAAGTACCGGAAAACCCCTTTCAGTCTCTAGAAAATCACTTGTCGATGCGGCAAAGCGTGCAGATATCGCCCTTGGCTACGAAACTTCGACGGGCTTTGACTATGCCACCGTGGCACGAAGAGGCTCATCGGGTTGGCATCTTGTAACCCATGGGCAGCGAGCACACTCTTCAGGAGTGTTTTCTGAGAGAACAGGGGCAGGTGCCATTTTTGAAATTTCACGCATCTTAAACGGCTTCTATAACGAGGTGCGCGGAGAAGAACTGCTCACCTTCAATCCGGGGCTGTTGTATGGAGGAACATTCATGGAATACGACGCCAAAAGTGGTGAAGCTCAAGTCTTTGGTAAGACCAATGTGGTGGCACAAAAAGCTGAGGTTCGCGGGGGCTTGCGCTTTATTACCGAAGAGCAAAAAGAACGTGCTCGGGCCAAAATGCGCGAGATCGTAAACACAGGCAATCTACCTCAGACTTCTGCCGAAATTACTTTTACCGATTCTTATCCGGCCATGCCCATGACAGATGGCAATATGGCCCTGCTCAATCAGTTAAGCGACGTCAGTGTAGCCTTGAAGCAAGGAGCAATAAACGCCTACGATCCGGGTAAACGCGGAGCTGCAGATATCTCGTTTGTTGCAGCCTATGTAGACGGTGCTTTAGGCGGATTAGGCAGCATGGGTTCTGGAGCACACACCCCTCAAGAGACCGTAAACCTCAAAACCTTTGAAGCGCTCACGCAGCGCACCGCAGTATTTTTATATCGGCTTATTCAAGCCCAATAAGCTACTCTATCGAGAGTACTTGCACTCCTACGGTAGGGCCTACAACGGTAACAATATAAAGGTTACCATTCACTGCATCGTCGATCCACGGATAACGCTCTTCGCCCAAAAAAGCATTCGCCACCATGGGGGTAGTATTGCTATGACCGACAATTAAAACGCGTTGCCCCTTGTGTTTCGCAATCCATTCTGCTGGGTCAATGGCATTCGGATCATACAACTGAATTTCTAATCCGTTCGCTTGTGCCGCAGGTTCAGCCGTTTGACGGGTGCGCTTGTAATCGGTGCTGTAGACAGCGTCTAAAGATTCTAGACCGAGCACTTGGGCCCAACGCGCCGCCCTATTTTGTCCGGTCTCAGTCAATGCTGGATCTTTTCCGACCCCTTCTGAACGGTCTTTCTCAGCATGCCTGATGAGATAAAAAGTGGTGACGGTATCGTCTTGAGGAGTCGCGCAGGCGTTTGCGATGAAGGCAAAAACAAAGAGGGCTAGAAACTTTTTCATGCTAGGGTCAAATTAATTCTCTAATCAATGCTGTAACTTACAGAAAAATAAACGCTGATGAAAAACTATCTATTGCTTTTAGGGTTAGGACTAAGCACCCTTTCTTTTGCCCAACGCGATTACAGTCAAGTGACCATTAACTCAGAGCAGTTGTCTGAGAATGTATATGTGCTCTTTGGGGCCGGAGGCAATATGGCCTTGGTTACCGGGTCCGATCAGAATTACCTCATAGACGACCAATTTGCTCCCCTTTCAGATAAGATTCTTTTTAAAATCAAATCGCTCAACGACAAGCCGCTCGCCTATGTTTTAAACACGCATTGGCACGGAGACCATACAGGCGGAAACGAAAACCTCGCTAAAGAAGGCGCCCTAATCATTGCCTCTGACCGCGTCTATGATCGATTGAAAACAGGTCAGCAATCGGCGAGACGAAACACGCCTCCGGCACCCAACATGGCCCTTCCGGTCATCTCGTTTAGCGATCAGATGAACCTTCGTTACCGAGAAGACGCCCATATCCACGGTATGCATGTGAATGATGCGCATACTGACGGCGATAGCTTCTATTATTTTCCTGAAGAAAATGTGATACACCTCGGAGACAATTTCTTCAACGGCAAATACCCGTTCATCGATATCGATTCAGGTGGAGACATTGATGGTCTGCTCAGCAACCTGCGTATGGCAGCCGCAATGATTGATGAAGAGACCAAAATTATTCCGGGCCACGGAGCGGTAGGAACTCTTGCCGATCTTAAGGCCTACACCCATGTGCTCGAAACCTGTGTCACCCTCGTCAAAGACTTGAGAGATGAAGGCTTGTCGGTGGATGAGATTATTGACGCTAAACCTTTAGCCGCTTGGGACGACAGTTACGGTGACGGTTTTATCAGTCCTGAGGCCTTTATCAGATCAGTCTTCGTAAGCGCGGATTAATCTATG
>CAJXTX010000004.1 GCA_913060705.1 uncultured Bacteroidota bacterium
CCGCGAGTTTCAATTCGACCGGAACGCCTTCTTTATTCATGCATGCAGCAGATGCCATCCACGGCGATTTGGGTATGATTCAAGAAGAAGATGTAGTCATCTGCCTTTCAAAAAGCGGAAACACCGAAGAGGTAAAAACCTTAATTCCATTAATAAAGGATAGAGGAAACACCTTGATCGGGGTAAGCGCTGACCCATCATCTTATTTAGGGAAGAATGCCACTACCCTACTCGTAACCCCAGTAGAGAGAGAAGCCTGTCCACATAACCTAGCGCCTACCACAAGCACTACCTTACAATTAGCACTTGGAGATGCACTCATGGTTGCGGCACTCAACGAAAAAAACTTTACCGAGACGGATTTTGCCCGCTATCATCCTGGTGGAAGCTTAGGTAAAAAACTTTTCCTAAAGGTTTCTGATCTTTTGGGTAACGTGGCGAAGCCGGAGGTGACTAGAGAAACACCTATTCTCGAAGTGATTTTAGAGATCTCTAACAAGATGGCCGGATGCACACCTGTGATCTCAAATCAAGAGGTGGTTGGAATTATTACCGACGGAGACATTCGACGCATGGTTCAGCGCCAAACCCATTTTGACCAGCTTAAGGCTGAGGATGTCATGAGCTTAAACCCCATTCGCTATTCATCCGATCATTTGGCTCTTGATGCCCTCAAATTGATGAATGAAAAAGAAATAACTCAACTCATAATAACGCATGAAGGGCGCTATGCAGGCATTCTACACATGCATCAACTTATTCAAGAAGGACTATCGGTATGAGCACAAAGGATGAAATGTCATTTCTAGATCACTTAGAAGAGTTGCGTTGGCACCTCATCAGATCGATTGTTGCCATTCTCATAATTGCCACGGTGGCATTTGTCATGAAAGGATTCATTTTTGACCGCATCATTTTTGCGCCCAAAAACATGAGTTTTCCGACCTATAACATGTTCTGTCAAATCTCTACTTTCTTTGGAATTACTTCTGATTTTTGCGCAGAATCATTACCCTTCAGAATCCAAAACAGAACCATGGCTGGGCAGTTTTCTGCCCACATATGGACATCAATTTGGGCAGGTTTTATATTAGGATTTCCCTATCTACTTTTTGAAATTTGGAGGTTCATTAGTCCTGGACTCTATGAAAAAGAGCGCAGATACTCGAAGGGATTCATTGGTGCTGCATCTCTTTTGTTCTTTATGGGTGTGCTCTTCGGTTACTATATCGTAGCTCCCCTATCGATCAACTTTTTGGGTACTTATCAGGTAAGTGCTGAGGTGAGCAATGAGATCGACATCAGCTCTTATATCTCAACGGTTAGAGCTTCTGTTATTGCGTGTGGGATCATGTTCGAGCTCCCTATTTTAATCTACTTCTTAACTAAAATCGGATTGGTTACTCCAGAGATTCTAAAGAAGTACAGAAAGATCGCCTTAGTCCTTGTTTTAGTGTTATCTGCTGTGATCACTCCACCAGATGTGGCAAGCCAGGTAATTGTTGCTATACCAGTGATGATTTTATACCAAGTAAGTATCGGAATTTCAAAGTTTGTAACTCGTAATTCAGAAGAAAATGGCGCATAAGCTTGTTGAAGACTTTAACGATTACCGTTCAAAAATGAACGAACGGATTTTAGCCGATGATCAAAAATTGATCAAACGTATTTTTAACCTAGACACGAATGCATTCTCAGAAGGCGCTCTAGACGTGAAAACCAAAGAGCTTCTAGGGCTAGTAGCCTCTGCAGTATTGCGCTGTGACGATTGCGTGCGCTACCATCTTGAAGGAGCCAAAAAAGCCGGATGTACTGCCGAAGAAGTAACAGAAACCTTAGGAATAGCTACCTTAATCGGCGGAACCATCGTTATTCCTCATTTAAGGAGAGCGTATGAATACTGGGATGCGCTAAACGCTACATCGTGAAATTAAGAGCTGAAAACATAAAGAAAATCTACCAGCAGCGTACGGTTGTAAAGGGAATATCCCTTGAGGTCAATCAAGGTGAAATTATTGGTCTCCTTGGGCCAAATGGGGCAGGAAAAACTACCTCGTTTTATATGATTGTCGGCTTAATTCAGGCTAACGCGGGCTCCATTTACTTAGACGACTTAGATATCACAAAGTTCCCGATGTTTAAACGTGCCCAGCACGGTATCGGATATCTCGCTCAAGAGGCTTCTGTATTTAGAAAACTTAGTGTTGAAGACAACATTCTAAGTGTATTACAGAATACTACACTGTCAAAAGCTGAGCAAGAGAAGAAAAGAGACGCCTTACTTGAAGAGTTTTCTCTTACCCATATCCGAAAAAACCGAGGTGACCTACTCTCTGGTGGGGAGAGACGCAGAACAGAAATAGCTCGTGCTTTAGCCACCGACCCCAAGTTCATTCTTCTCGATGAACCCTTTGCTGGGGTAGATCCAGTTGCTGTAGAAGATATCCAGCGCATTGTGGCACAGCTTAAGAATAAGAATATCGGTATTCTAATAACCGATCACAATGTGCAAGAAACCTTAGCCATCACTGAACGATCGTATCTCATGTTTGAAGGTTCTATACTTAAGGCAGGAGCGCCAGAAGAACTTGCTGCAGACGAAATGGTGCGCAAAGTATATTTAGGCCAGAACTTCGAATTGCGTAAAAAGCGCCTAGCGTTTGATCAAGAGTGAACTCACTGCGTAAGTAGGCAGTAACACCAACACCAGTTCTTCCCTGAGTAATATAAATCCAACAATAGCGCTTACAATCACCAAATAGCGTAGTGCATTTTTCTTAAAAGTATAGTCCTTAAATTTCAAAGAAACTGCAGGGAATTTACTCACCATCCATCCTGAAAATAATAAGGTAAGCACTACGGCCGCACGCTCGAACCATACCGGGGTGAAATAAGCCATCTGGTCGAAGAGTTCTGTTTGGGTGATAAGCACCACAAAAAGAGCCATTGCCGGGGTTGGAAGGCCTTCAAAATGAATACTTTTCGATTCGTACACCGAAAAGCGCACCAATCGAAGTAGCGCACAAGCAAACAAGAGTGATGCCAGCCCCGAAGCCCATAGTACGGATAAAGATTCAGAAAGTGTGAAGTACCACCAAAGACTTGGAAAAAGCCCAAAACTGATCACGTCAGCCATTGAATCCATAAAATTTCCAAAGACAGATTCAACTTTTAACATTCGGGCAACGAATCCGTCTAAGAAATCTGCTATCGCCGCTGCTACCAGAGCAATGAGAGCCAGATCAAACCGATCTTGTATCATCGCGATACACCCTAAAAACCCGAAGAGGGCATTTAAAAGCGTAATAAAATTGGCCGCATGTGCTCTTAGGCTAAACATGTCAACGAATTTACACTTTATTCCTCTGCTCGTTCCTCTTATCTTTGAGAGCAATCGAAAACCATGGCACTTCGACTTCTATTTCTGAGCATCTCTTTAGTCAGCACCCTAGTGGCTTCTGCTCAAGAATCTCTGAGCAAGGTCGCACAGATTAGTGTGCTTACCTGCAGTGAAGGTCCAGAGCTACATGCTGCATTCGGACACAATGCCATACATGTTTACGATCCGGGCAAAGGAATCGACGAAGTCTATAATTACGGTACATTCGATTTTGGAGCTCCAAACTTCTATGTCAATTTTGTTAAAGGGAAATTAGATTACTTTTTATCTGTAACCGACTACCAAACCTTCAGTGCCTACTACGCCTATGTAGGACGTGAGGTGGTGAGACAAACACTAAACTTAACCCAAGAGCAAAAAGAAGAGCTATACCGATTGTTAGTTGAGAATGAACAGCCCGAAAATCGATACTATCGCTACGACTTCTTGAAAGAAAATTGTGCCACCAAGATTCCGGAGTTACTAGCACAAAGCCTCGGAGAAAACTTTAAAATGAGTACTGTTTACGACGGTCACGATTTGACCTACCGCAGCACCCTTCACGAACATTTACCCTTATACTCCTGGAATAGATTCGGAATAGATATCGTACTCGGCGCTAGAGTCGATCAGACCTTAAACACTTCGTCCCTTGTTTACTTGCCTAAATATTTGAAGTCGATTTTAAACACTAGTACTTCTGGTTCACGCCCTTTAGTGCAAAATACGCGCATTGACCTCAAAAAGAACTTACCACAAGCCACACCCTCTTTTTGGACATCGCCACGCTTCGTTCTGTTAGTACTGATGATTTATTCGCTCCTCTCGCTATGGTTGGGCAAGGCAAAAGGTGTTTTTAAGCTCTTAGATCATACAATTTTACTTTTTGCCGGTTTTGCAGGTGTACTGCTTACTTTTCTCAACTTCTTCGCTGAGCATTATGCCACGGCTTATAATTTTTCACTGTTTTGGGCTAATCCCCTGCTGCTTGCCGCAATTACGCTTAGGAATAAGACCCTGTTTCAGTCGGTTAGCTTACTCTCCTTGCTCTTCATTCTGATAGGATTTTTAGGAATCCAATACCTTTCAATCGAAATGGCCTTAGCCGCATTACTTATTGTAGCTTTAAGCCTGAAGCAAACTCAAAAACTATAAAAACCCCTCCTCTTATGCCCTCTACGTACGTTATTTTAGGACTGCTTTTTATCGTCTATCTCGTATTGCTCTACGTCTCTAAAACCAAAAGAAACAGAAGAAAACGCGGTTTTATGGAGGGCCGAAAAAGGCGTTAACCAAACTTTAACACGATTTTTTAAGGTTTCTATAGGCCAATTTGTTCGAACTTCTATTTTTGCAAAAAATTAAACCCTTTTAATTATGTATTGGACGTTAGAGCTTGCTTCATATTTAAGCGACGCGCCTTGGCCAGCAACTAAAGATGAGCTTATTGATTACGCCATTCGTACGGGTGCACCTTTAGAGGTGGTAGAGAATCTGCAATCGATGGAAGAAGAAGGAGAAGAGATTTACGAATCGATTGAAGAAATTTGGCCTGACTACCCCACCGAAGAAGATTATCTCTGGAACGAAGACGAATATTAATTCGCCTCTCAAACCAAAACACAAAGCCTCTCTAAGAGGCTTTTTTTAGTTAATTTTACCAGAATTATGAGCATCGTAACCACTATTCTCAAGGCCTTCGTCGGAGACAAATCGAAAAATGACATCAAATCCATTCAACCGATTGTCGAAGCCATTAAAAGAGAAGAACATACACTACAAAATTTAACACACGATCAACTGCGCGCGAAGACCGTTTTTTTCAAAGAAACGCTTCAGCAAGCCTCAGCAGCTTTGAACGATCAAATTAAGGGTCTTCAAGAAGAAATTGCGAACTGTGCGAATATAGATGAGCGCGAAAAGCTCTACGATCAAATTGATCAGATTGAAGAACGTATACATGAGGTTTCTGAGAAAACCTTGAGCGAACTCTTACCGCAAGCCTTTGCAGTAGTTCGAGAAACCGCTCGACGTTTTAAAGAAAATGAAACACTCGAGGTTACGGCTTCAGCCTACGACAGAGAGCTTTCGGCGACGCGTTCTTATGTAACGCTTAACCAAGACACGGCATCTTGGAGCAACTCATGGAACGCAGCGGGTAAAGAAGTCGTTTGGGATATGGTGCACTACGACGTGCAACTTATTGGGGGTATCACCATGCACCAAGGAAAGATCGCAGAGATGCAAACAGGTGAAGGTAAGACACTGGTTGCTACCCTGCCCGTTTACCTCAACGCATTGACCGGAAAAGGAGTTCATCTCGTAACGGTGAACGACTACCTGGCCAAAAGAGATAGCCAATGGATGGCACCTATCTTCGAGTTCCATGGTCTCACCGTCGATTGTATTGACAACCACCAACCAAATAGCGAAGAACGCAGAAAAGCCTACCTCGCAGATATTACCTACGGAACGAACAATGAGTTTGGTTTTGACTATCTCCGAGACAATATGGCGCATCAGCAACAGGACGTTGTTCAGCGCAAACACAACTTCGCTATTGTGGATGAGGTTGACTCTGTATTGATTGACGATGCCAGAACACCTCTTATCATCTCGGGCCCTGTACCAGAGGGAGAGCGTCACGACTTCGATGCACTAAAGCCCAGAGTAAATGATCTGGTTCAGCGTCAGAGAACAGAGCTTACTACTACTCTCGCCGAGGCCAAGAAAAAAATTCAGGCCGGTGAATTGAAAGAGGGAGGATTCTTATTGCTTCGTGTACACCGCGGATTACCAAAGAATAAAGCACTTATTAAGTTTCTGAGCGAAGAAGGAAACAAACAACTCCTACAAAAAACAGAGAGTTATTACCTCCAAGACAATGCCAAAGAAATGGCTCAGGTTGATGCAGAGCTCTACTTTACTATTGAAGAGAAGACAAATCAAATTGAGCTGACCGAGCGCGGAATACAAACGCTTTCAGATCAAGAAGATGAAAACTTCTTTGTGCTTCCGGATATAGGTGGAGAAATAGCAGCAATAGAGGGCAAAGGCCTTACGGCAGAAGAAGAGGCTTCAGAAAAAGAAAAGCTCTTCAAAGACTTTTCTGTAAAAAGCGAGCGCATTCACACCCTCACCCAATTACTCAAAGCATACACCTTGTTTGAAAAGGACGTAGAGTATGTGGTGATGGACAACAAAGTAAAAATCGTCGACGAGCAAACCGGGCGTATCATGGATGGGCGTCGCTACTCAGATGGACTTCACCAGGCGATCGAGGCAAAAGAAAATGTAAAGATTGAGGCACTCACGCAAACCTTTGCAACCATTACGCTTCAAAACTATTTCAGAATGTACGCGAAGCTTTCGGGAATGACGGGTACAGCCGTAACCGAAGCAGGTGAATTCTGGGAAATATATAAGCTAGATGTCGTAGAAATACCAACGAACAGACCCATTGCGCGTGACGATCGCGATGATTTAATCTATAAGACCAAGCGCGAAAAATACAATGCGCTTATCGAAGAAGTAGTGAAACTTTCGGGTCAAGGCCGACCTGTGTTGATCGGAACTACCTCTGTAGAGGTTTCAGAATTGGTTTCTAAACTTTTATCTGTTAGAAAGATTAATCACAACGTCCTCAATGCAAAATTGCATAAAAAGGAAGCCGATATCGTTGCAGAAGCAGGAAAAGCAGGAGTGGTAACCATTGCTACCAATATGGCAGGTCGCGGTACCGATATCAAGCTCAGCGACGAAGTTAAAAAAGCAGGTGGTCTCGCAATCATCGGTACAGAGCGTCACGATTCAAGAAGGGTAGATCGACAGTTAAGAGGTCGTTCAGGGCGCCAAGGTGATCCGGGAAGTTCTCAATTCTATGTCTCTCTTGAAGACAATCTCATGCGTCTATTCGGATCTGAGCGTATGGCAAAGATCATGGATAGAATGGGACTTAAAGAAGGCGAAGTCATACAGCACAGTATGATGACCAAGTCTATTGAACGCGCTCAGAAAAAGGTAGAAGAGAATAATTTCGGAATCCGAAAACGCCTACTCGAATACGATGATGTGATGAACGCTCAGCGTGAAGTCATTTACAAGCGCAGAAGGCACGCCTTATCTGGTAACCGTCTTAAGGTCGATATTGCCAATATGATTTTTGATACCTGCGAGGCGATTGTTGAAGAAGCAAAGGCGACTGACGATTATAAGAATTTTGAATTTCAAGTTATTAGTCTTTTTGGACTCTCTAACCTCATGAGTCCTGAGAAATTCAGTAAAACCTCTGTGCCCCAGTTGACAGATGAACTTTACACTCAAGCGTACAAAGCTTACGAAGAGCGTATAAAAGAGCATGCTCAGGTGGCACTTCCGGTGGTTCAAACTATTTGGAACAATCCTGCCAATACCTTTAAACGTATTGTAGTGCCTTTTACTGACGGACAAAAAACAATTCAAATCGTAACCGATCTAGAAAAGGCTCACGAGTCAGAAGGAGTTAGTCTAGTAGAAGATTTTGAGAAAAACAGTGCATTGGCGCTCATCGATGAATCGTGGAAAGATCATCTTAGAAAAATGGATGAGCTGAAGCAATCGGTGCAGCTTGCGGTGCATGAACAGAAAGACCCACTGCTTATCTATAAGTTTGAGGCCTTTGAACTCTTTAAAGCTATGTTGACCAAGGTCAACAAAGAACTTTTAGGCTTCTTACTACGGGCTCGAATTCCATCAGAGCAGCAGGGACCTATTAAAGAAGCTAGCGCTGTAAAAAAACCGAAGAGCGATAACTTACAAGTCTCAAAAGAATCTGTGCTCAATACGGATGAAATGGCCCAAAGACAACGCGAAGTAGCAGCGGGAGCCGGAAGACCTCAACGGACGGCCGTTGAGACTGTTATTCGTGACAATCCTAAAATTGGTCGAAACGAACGGGTAACCATTATACACACTATAAGCGGCGAAGAGAAAGAACTTAAATTCAAACAAGCAGAGCCCTTGTTAAATACTAAAGAATGGGTATTGAAAAGCTAAATCATGCCTAAAACCTCAAGAGAGAAGTCGGTCGTTCAACGTGAGTTCTTGCTCAGAGTGAATTATGCAGCCATCTTACTTTGTTCTGCGACTTCAATAAAATTAGGCCTTGAAGGTGACTTTTCAACGTACTTCTATGCTGGAATTGCCTTTTCTATTTTGCTGTTTGTGAATGCTAAAGCTTTGAAAAAACGTTAATATGAAAGTCAACATTTTAGGTTTAGGTCTTTTGCTTTTATGGTCTTGTTCTGCACGTAGCCAAACAGAAAAGTCGTACCCTATCAATGATCCTTCATTAGAGGTGGCCTATTTTGCCTCAGGTTGTTTTTGGTGTGTGGAGGCTATTTTTGAAAGCGTTCAAGGGGTAGAAGAAGCTATTTCGGGTTATTCAGGAGGTACTGAAAAAAACCCAACCTATCGCGAGGTAAGTTACGGTAGAACAACCCATGCCGAGGCAGTTGCCGTGTACTACAACCCCGACGAGGTGAGCTTCAGCGAGCTGTTAACCGTTTTCTTTGTTTCACACGATCCCACCACACTTAATCGTCAGGGCCCTGACCGAGGTACCCAGTATCGATCGATCGCCTTTTACCAAAATGATGTTGAGCGCCAGTTGATCGAATCCTATATCAATGCCCTAAATGAAGCGGGAGTGTATAGAAATCCTATTGTTACTGAAATCAAAGCGTTTACCGTTTTTTACGAAGCCGAGGGATACCATCAAGACTATGAAAAAAACAATCCCAACGACCCCTATATCCGAAATGTTTCAATTCCTCGCCTCAATCGCTTTAAAGAGGCATTACCACAATTATTAAAGCCTGAAGCCAAGAATGAGCACTAATCAAGAAGTCGTTACCCACTCACTCCTGTCTATCGTTATCCCAGTATTTAACGAAGAAGACAACGTAGTGCTTCTCACCGAAAAAATTCACGAGAGTCTCAATGGGTATACCTATGAGATCGTATTTGTAAATGACTTTTCGACCGACGAAACGGTACAGCGCATTAAAAAAATGAACGACCCACTAGTTCATCTCATCGAATTGAAGAAGAATTACGGTCAAAGCTTGGCATTAGCAGCAGGAATCGATTACGCCAATGGCGAACACATTATCACGATGGATGGAGACTTGCAAAATGACCCTTGCGATATCCCCAACATGCTTAAAGTAGCCATTGAAGAACATTACGATTTAGTGACGGGGATACGTCAGAAAAGAAAAGACAGTTGGCTAAAGACCATCCCATCTAAAGTGGCCAATTTCTTGGTCCGCAAAGTGACAAGCCTTTCGATTAAAGACAACGGCTGCGCCTTAAAGGTATTTAGTAGAGATATTGCCAAGAATCTCAATCTGTATGGAGAAATGCACCGTTTTATTACTCTTTTGGCCTACCTCGAGGGTGCACAGATCAAACAGGTACCCGTTAGCCATCATGCGCGTCATGCAGGCGTCTCTAAATACGGGCTCGAGCGCGTGTTCAAAGTAGTAGCTGACATGATGCTTCTGTTATTCATTCGAAAGTATCTTCAACGTCCTATACACCTCTTTGGAATCTTCGGATTCTTTCTCATCCTCATCGGTCTAGGCATAAATGCATGGTTGATTATTGAGAAGTTCTATTTTGGGCAAGATATCGGTCAACGCCCTCTCTTAATCTTTGGGCTGATGTTTATTCTCGCAGGGGTACAGTTATTTACGATCGGAATCGTTATGGAGATGCTGATCCGTACCTATTACGAATCTCAGAGCAAGCGTCCGTATCGCCTCAAGGGAGTCTGGAATTCTAAGAACGATGCCTAAGGGTACTAAAGCATTTAAAACGACACTCAAGGTTATCGTAAGCCTTTTGCTGCTCTACTTTGTCTTTTCTAAGCTCGGAACAAAAGCGCTGTATAATACCCTCAAACAGGTTTCAATCCTACACTTTGTGGTTGCTTTTTTACTGGTCCTTGCTTCAAAAGCGATTGCGCACCTAAGATTACTTCATTACCTAAACGCCATTACCATTAACATTCCCCGTCTCACCCACTGGAAGTTATATCTGCAGGGAATGTTTTACAATCTATTCTTACCGGGCGGAATCGGAGGCGATGCCTACAAAGGGTACATTCTCTCTAAAGAGTTTGATGTCAAAACCAAAAATATCATCAGTGCATTAGTCGTTGATCGTCTGAGCGGAATGATGGCCCTGGGCACTTACACCCTTATTTTGTTCAGCGCCTATTTAAGTCGTTATCCGATTGAGGTCATACCCGAATCTCTCGTTTATACAGGTCTTCTTTCTCCATTAATAATAGCCGGTTTCTATGGGCTTAATAAACTTTGGTTCAAAGCAACGCTAAAGGCCTTCAAAACGACAACCTTATTATCCTTTGCATTACAAGGACTTCAAATTTTAGCCACGTACCTACTATTAGTCGGATTAGGTGAATCTCAAAAAGATTGGGGGTATTTGCTACTCTTTACGCTGTCATCGGTAGTATCTGTACTGCCCATCAGCCTAGGCGGAATTGGTCTTAGAGAATTGACGTTTTTTTACGGAGCACAATGGCTTTTCATTGATACCGAAACGGCCGTCGCACTGAGTCTCTTATTTTTTAGTGCAAATGCCCTCGTTTCACTGCTCGGACTTCGCTACCATCTTCAGCCACCTTTTCAAAGAACCTCTAAGGTTTAGGGGACAATCATGATGCGCTTCAGAGAAAGTTGTTCCTCACGACTGCTTTTTTTGAGAAATGAAATGCTTAACTGGGTAATCCGAAAATGAGAAGCACTTGCCCATTCAACAGCATGAGGATACAGGGCCTTAAACGACGCATAATGCTTCGTGTCTACATAAACATAAGCTCCAGATGAAAGCGAATGAATGTCGTAAGTATGCTTAGGAACACTAAGTTGTTTTCTTCCGAATTCAAGAGACCATAAATAGTCGTCAGAGTAATTAAACACTTTTGCCTCAGTCGGTATTCTATCCGTTAAAACTTGACCCGATTGATAGTTCAGAAGTTGAGGATAAAAATGAATAAAGGCCATTGCGTTAAACAACAATGCACTACCTATCCATCCAAATGTCAGACCAGCTGTTTTTCTCATTTTAAGGTAAAGCAGCAGGGCTCCCCATCCTAATGCGACACCTACCGTCGTAAGTGTCGGTGTAAAGACAACCCATAAGATCAATACCGAAGCTCCATAGAGTATAGCGATACCTAAATGGGCTATTTTAAGCCCTGCTATGCGGCTATCTTGACTTAAGTCCTCAAGTTCTCTAGCGGTTAGTAAGGCGAATAAAGGCATGAGGATATTGAGGTAATGCGGTAGCTTAAACTGCGATGCACTCATCAGCAAAAACAAAGGGATCAAAGCCATCCCAGCAAAGAACAAGGGTTGTCGTGAACCAAAGGAGCGCCTAAATACATTCACCCATCCCTTCAAGGTATAGAAGGTAAAAGGTAGTAGCACCCAAAGCAGCGTGTGAAAAAAGAAAAAGTAACCACTCGAGCTTTTCCCATGCCCCGTTCCACTAAGACGCTCGAAACTCTGATCCCACAGAATAAAGCGTATACCACTTCGCCCCGAAAGTCCGCGAATCACCTTCTCAGGGTGTAGATCGAATTGTTGGTAATACGCGTAAAGTATAGGGGTTATGGTTAGTGCAAATACAGCGAGAGCACCCACTACTTTAATGGAAAACAGCGAACGGATGCGGCCCTCAACTAAAGCATAACTCAATACGGCAAACCCCAAAACCACCAAAGCAATCATCCCTTTGGTAGAAAACGCCAGTCCTGCGGCTGTAGCGCCGATGAGTGCATCACTCCATTTTAGGTATCGAACATAGCTTATCAGTTTCCATAAGGCTATTGCAACGAACGAAGAGAGCAAACTATCGGTTCTAAGATCGAATGAGGCTAACACCATGGTTTGAAAGGAGAGAAACACAAATGCGCTCCATCTTCCAAGCATTTTAGACTTCAGTTGAGCTCCAAGCCTATAGAGCGCATAGGCTCCAGCAATAAGGGCTAAAAACGATGGCAAACGATAGGCCCAGGCAGCATAGCCGAATAGTTTAAAGCTAATAGCTGCAAGCCAGTAATGCATATGCGGCTTATCCAGATAATCTAGCCCATCCTTGAACAAATGGATAAAATCATTCTCTTGAGCCATCCGCATGGCCATCACCGCAAATTGTGCCGAGTCGTTTTCCATCAAAGGCATAAAAAGCGCTATGAGATAAACGAAACCCAGCATCGCCCATAAGTGATATGGAATTGTTTTCTGTATCATTCAGCTAAGACCCACTTGCGATATGCCATTGCGAATAAGGTGCCCCATAAGGTGCCAAAACAAGCCCCGACGATAATATCTGAGGGATAATGAACCCCTAAATACACGCGGCTAAATGCCAGTAATGCCGCCCATAAAAACAGCAATAGAAATGCCTTATTAAAACGTTTTAGGATAAAAGCAAAAAAGGTCACCGATGCGAAACCATTCGAGGCATGCCCTGAGTAAAAACTAAACTGACCCCCACAGTAATTGAGTGGACGAAGCAAGGATGAAATTTCAGGATCATGGCAGGGTCTAAGACGCATAAATCCTTCTTTAAAAAGATTCGTCATTTGGTCTGAAATCGTGATCAGCACGACCGTACCTAGCACCAATAAGCCGAACTTTCTCCAGCCTAATAGGCGCTGAGAAAAAATCAGAATCAAGAGGTAAAGCGGCCATCCATTCTCTTTCTTGGTGATAAAGAGCCAAAAGGCATCTAGGCCTGAGGTCCCAAAACCCTGAACCCACAAGAGCAAAGAACGATCAATCTGCTGAATCGCTTCTATCATCAAGCATCAAACTGTTCCATTTCACTATCGTAAAAAGAGAGCGCTTCATCAATAAGTACAATGCTCTCCTTCTCTAGCTCATCTATATCCTCTTGATCAAAAGCCTCAAACCAGGTCACCTCATCGTTGGTAACATTCAATAGGAACCTCGGGTACTCTGTGTGCAACACATAAACAGTGTCAGGAAATTGAGAGTGATCAGCCAATAAAAACTTAGGGAGTGACATAATGAATACGATGTGTTTTAGACAAATACTGAAATCGAAGGTACAACAATAAGGCAGAGACTGTAAGCCCTAAGGTCAGTCCTATCCATATACCTTGAGAGGCTAGCGCGGTATGCAATCCCAGATAATAACATACGGGAAACCCAACCAGCCAATAGGCGACAAACGTAATGTAGGCGGTGAAGTTGACGTCTTGCATGCCTCTTAAGGCCCCAATAATTACGACCTGTAAACCATCAAATAATTGAAAAACTGCCGCCCATAGAAGTAATTCACTTGCTAAGGCCATCACTATGAGGTTATCGGCTCTATTTAAAGGGTCGTTTGCATCGAGATATAGCTCAGGAAGTACATGACGTGCTGCTAGAAAAACTATAGCGAAGAGCAACTCTATCACAACGGTTAAAAAGAAAATAGATTGAGCCACCTCGTTCAAACGTCTATAGTCTTTTCTACCCTTTTGATTGCCAACACGAATCATGGCAGCAACATTTAACCCGATTCCAACCATATAGGTCATAGAGGCCAAATTCAAGGCAATTTGATTTGCCGCTTGGTATAAGGTTCCTAAAATACCGCTCAACCAAATGGCAGAAGTAAAGAGGGTCACCTCAAAAAACACCTGAAAAGATGAAGGCAGTCCTAAGGCGAGAATGCGCCTTGAAAATCTCCAACTCACCAATCGCCATCTTAAATCCGTCAAGAAAGGTGAGAAATAGGTCGATCTTTTTAAAAAAACAATGAGCAAGATCAGCATAAACACCCTTGAAATAAGGGTCCCCAAGGCAGCCCCTGCAACTCCCATTTGCGGAAATCCGTGGTTTCCAAAAATGAGGAGGTAATTCAGGACTACGTTAAGCAAGTTCCCAATGATAGAGGCATACATGGGTAAACGTGTTCGTGAAAGTCCGTCACACAACTGCTTGATGGCCTGAAATAACATAAGAGGAATGAGCGATACGCCAACAATACTCAAAAACGGAACCGCAAAAACGAGCACCTCTTCAGGTTGTTTCATTTTGTGAAGTAGGGGGACAGAAAGCAGTACCACCCCCGTAAGCAATACTCCAACAATACCACAAATGAGCACACCGTGTTTAAACACCTTTTTAATTTCAAAGCTCTTTTTAAACCCGTCTGCCTCTGCAATAAGAGGCGTAATGGCGGTAGACAAGCCTAAGCCAACCGACATCGCGATGAATAAAAAGCTATTTCCGAGTGAAACGGCAGCGAGTTCTGCAGGCCCTAATTGACCCACCATGATATTATCGGCAAATGCGACCAAGGTATGTCCTAGCATTCCAAGGACTACAGGCGTCGCAAGTTTGAGGTTATACGGAACCTCTGCCCAATGCCTTTTTAGCGTGGTAATCATAGTTTCTTAGCCTCATTCCAAAGTTGATCCATCTCCTCAAGACTCATGGCTGATAATGAGGTATTCATTTTTTGCGCCTGATCTTCGATGTATTGAAATCTCTTTATAAACTTCTTATTGGTCGCCTCTAGGGCATTTTCAGGGTTGATCTTTAAGAAACGTGAGAGATTGATCATTGAGAATAGCAAATCGCCAAATTCTTCTTCCATTTTCGAAGAAGCACCTTTTTGAACCTCCTCTTCAAATTCACCCCACTCCTCTTTCACCTTATTAATGACTTGTTCGGTTTGCTCCCATTCAAATCCGACTCCCGCAGCCTTTTCTTGAATGCGCTGAGCCTTAATCACTGAAGACAACCCTCTTGGCACCCCCTGAAGCACTGATTTTTTACCTTCTTTCAGTTTGAGCTTTTCCCAATTTTGTTTGACCTCTTCTTCATTCTCTACCTGAACATCTCCGTAAATATGGGGGTGTCTTGAAATGAGCTTCTCACAGATTCCATTGGCTACATCAGCAATATCGAAGGCTTTAATCTCTGCTCCTAATTTGGAATAAAACACAATATGCAAGAGCAAATCTCCTAGCTCTTTCTTTACCTCTTCTAAATCATTATCTGCTATGGCGTCTGCCAGCTCATACGTTTCTTCAAGGGTGAGCGTGCGCAAAGAATCAAAGGTCTGTTTCTTATCCCATGGACACTTTTCTCGAAGATCATTCATGATATCGAGCAGTCTAGAGAAAGCTTCAAGTTGTTGTTTTCTGGTATTCTCAGGCATTAGGGTGTGCTTATAGTTAGTCTGTTACTGTTGATTGTTGGCGGTAAGTCTTCCACTTTGAGGCCAAAGCGCAGATGATAGCGCTTCTTATCACTCAAACGCGGGACGGTTACCGTATCGCGTACTGTTTGATTCGATTTTATAGATAAATTTTGGATCACATCGCCCTCCTTCAATATGCGTTCTCCTTCTAACAAATAATAGCGAAGATCAGCCCTGTTGATTGATTCTTGCCCTATAGCAAAAGGATAAGGATTATTGATCAAAAGCGCATACTCCCCGTTGCTTAATGGGGTAATTTTGACATCCACCTTATCAAAGGCACTAAAGCGATCGATAAATTGGTAGTAAATCCGCGCATTATTTGAAGCTGTATATGTGTCAAAACCAGGTTGATTTCTTTTGTGATGCACTAGAAGTACCTCTTGGTCTCTAAACGCTTCTTCTCTACCCCAATAATCAAATTGAGTGTTGTTGAAATAGACCGTGCTTAGTGTATGAGCCTCTTGCTTACTGTAAAACTCATATCTCGAAGCATTTTCATAACTATTGATAAATACAATAGGCCTTCCGTCAGAAAGCGTCGAGAGCTCTGAGGCCCATTGGTCCCAATCGTGTAAGGGTTCTAGAGATCGGCTAATTGATGTGGGCAAATAATCAACACTTAAGTAAAGTCTAAAAAGAAGAAAGAAGAAGACAGAAAATCTTCCCAGACGACGTACCCATAAGCTCAAACGCTCTGATTTTGAAACAGGGTCGAAAGCTAAAACCATTAATGGAACCAGAACTACACTAGTCCAATGTTTATGTATAAAGACCTTGAAAGACTGATACAAGAAAAAGGCTAAAACCCCAAAGAATACCCACTTCAAGGCTGCATTTAAGGTGGATTTTTCAATGGGTCTTGTTAGACCTATAAATAAGGGTATACTCACTAAAGGCCCTAAAACGATAGGTTGAGAAAGCACGTAAGACACCACATTAGCAGGATTAAAACTAATATCCGCACGGTCATTCAAATGAAAGACAATACTCGACCAGTCGTTTTGATAAAGCCAATAAATATGCGGAAGCATAAATAGTATACTGAGGATCACAATAGCCCAGAAAGATCGCCTTTGAAGTAACTTAAAATTGGATAGTAACGTAAAGAACACGATTAAGACACCGTGGTATTTACTGAGTAACATACCAACAACAGCCAATGAGACCCCTAGAATGTTCACCCACTTTTCATTTGCTACGTAACGCTTGTAAAACCAAAAAAAGAGCACCTCAAAAAATAGCAGTGGCACATCGGTCTTAACCAAAAAGCTACCCGCATGTACGGCGAGTAAACCAACTGTCATAAAAATGAAGAGTCTTAGGTGCTTTCTACCCAACAGATCGTATAATAGTGCTAAGGTGGCCGTACTGAGTAAACTAGAGAACAATCGTGCTCCAAACTCAGTGGAGTCAAAAAGGGATCCCAAATAGGCAAAAAAGGCAACCGCTGGTGGGTGATCTAAATACCCCCATTGAAGATGTTGTGAAAAGAGCCAATAATAGGCCTCCTCACCCGATAAAGGCATAAACGCTCCCTGAACTGCTCCGGCTAGAAACCAAAGCAAGAGAAAGACGATAAGCGTACTAGGACGTTCCTTTATAACGAAATTCATGAGGCAATTCTAAGAAGCGAAATTAAGGCTTTTAACTCCGCAATGTCACGAAATAACACCAGAACCAATCAACTCGTCATCGTTGTACCAAACAGCGAATTGCCCAGGTGTTATGGCAGATTGCGGATGCGCGAACTGAATATACAATCCACCGGTTTCAGGGTCAGGAATAAGCGTGGCATCTTGTAAAGGTTGGCGATACCTGATTCGTGCTTTTACCCGTGTTAGAGCTCTAAGATCTTCTCTGAGAAAGTGAACGTCCTCTGGTGAGATGAACAAAGTATCCCTCCACAACGCCCAATGATCACTACCCTGTCCGACATAAATACAATTGGTTTGAGTATCTAGTCCGACCACAAAAAGAGGTTCTTTTGTACCTCCAACCGCTAGCCCTTTACGTTGGCCCAATGTGAAAAAATGAGCTCCACTATGCGTCCCAATCTCGACTCCCATCTCAGGAGAAAATTCAAAGGCCTTACTTCTTAAGGCTAGTGTTTCTGGTAGCTTGGTCGGCTCTAGGCTTCTAGGTATTTCAATAATCTTGCCCTTTAAAGGCTCTAACCGTTGTTGCAAGAATTCAGGAAGTCGCACCTTGCCGATAAAACAAAGGCCTTGAGAATCTCGTTTTTCAGCCGTAATAAGCTGTGCAGAACGCGCTATTTCGCGAACCTCAGACTTTTGAAGTTCTCCGATAGGAAAAAGGCTTTTGGCAAGCTGATCCTGGTTCAATTGGCATAGAAAATAGGACTGATCTTTAGAGCCATCAGCACCGGCGAGCAGTCTGTAGATCTTGCGTCCGTCTTTTTCAATTTCGTCCTTTCTACAGTAGTGTCCGGTGGCCACAAAATCGGCCCCCAATGCAAGGGCTTTCTTGAGGAAAACGTCGAATTTTATCTCACGGTTACAAAGCACATCCGGATTAGGTGTCCTCCCGGCCTGATATTCGCGAAACATGTAATCGACAATACGCTCTTTGTAGACTTCGCTTAGATCAATCGTTTGAAACGGTATTTGAAGACGCTCTGCCACAATCAAGGCATCATTAGAGTCTTCTAACCAAGGACATTCATCTGAGATCGTTACCGAGTCATCGTGCCAATTTTTCATGAAAAGACCGATCACTTGATACCCCTTCTCTTTCAATAAATAGGCAGCTACGCTTGAATCGACCCCTCCGGATAGACCGACAACTACTTTAGTCTCTGAAATAGGTTTTACCTGCGTCATTTCAACCACAAAGGTAAGCCGAATGCCAATTCGAGTCTATTTACCGAGCTTCTTTTGATTCTCGGCTTGTTCCATCATCTCTCTCATTTTGCGCTGAAACTTATTCTCTTTCTTAGGCTTCTCACGGTTTTGTTGAACCTGAAGGTGAATTTTGGTTTCGTCGATGATGTAGTTCTTGATGACTAGCATGATCGCAATGGTCAAGAGGTTTGAGATAAAGTAATACAAACTGAGACCAGAGGCGTAATTGTTAAAGAAGAACAACATCATTACTGGAGACAAATACATGATGAATTTCATGTTTGGCATTCCGGGTTGTTGTTGCATCTGCATGGTCTGGCCTGTAGTCATCTGCATGTAGAAGAAAATAGCTACTGAGGCCAAAATCGGGAACAAACTAATATGATCTCCATAGAACGGAATCGCAAAGGGAAGATCTACCACCGTATCATAAGAAGATAAATCGTCTACCCATAAGAACGACTTCTGTCTAAGGCTGAAGGCTGTTGGGAAAAAGCTAAATAATGCATAGAACACCGGAAGCTGCAAAAGAGCAGGTACGCAACCGCTCATCGGATTTACACCTGCCAAATTATACAGCTTCATTGTTTCTTGCTGCTTCTTCATCGCATTGTCTTGATACTTCTTATTGATCTCTTGAACTTCAGGCTGAATAACTTTCATCTTGGCCTGAGAGACGTAACTCTTATACGTAACCGGAGAAAGAACGAGACGCACAACCAAGGTCATAACGATGATCGCAATACCGAATGGGAAGACTGAGGCTAATGCATCAAAGAACGGATTGAAGACATAGCGGTTCAAGGTTCCAAAGATTCCCCATCCGAATGGAATCGATTCAATGATACCCAGATCTTTGTGAGGAGCCATCGCTTTCGGGTCTGTTGGGCCCATATAGAGATACAGCGAGCTGCTTAATTCTCCACCGATACGATCTAAGCCGGTCTCAGTAGTGTATTTTTTGGTGAAGGCTATCGCTTTTGATTCTTCATCTACCAAATTTTCAGAACGAAGGGTAACCTGTTCGAATGGCTTATCTGATCCGAGTATCGCACTAAAAAAGTGATGTCTATTAGATACCCAATCTACATTCTCAACTGTTTCTTCATCGCTTTCTGAGGTAGCTGAAAGCTTTTTAATTGTCCCCTGATCGTAACTGTAGGTAAGCCGTGTATAGCGGTTTTCATACTCCACACTCTGATCGTTTCTGGGTGCCCAATACTCCCACTTAAGCGCAACCTTATCTGATGGATCGAGATACGCATTAAGGTTTTGAGTACGTATGTCTAAATCGATTAGATAGTTGGAGGCATGAAAGGTATAGCGATACTCTAGAAAGCTCTGTTCGTCTGTATAAGCTCTAAACACAAGCACCGTATTCTCTCCTGAAGTTTCCTTTTCTGAAGTAAAAAGCAATTCAGAGGTTTGAATGAGTCGGTTGTCTCTGGTTCTAAAACTTAGACCAAAATCTGAATAATCGCCTTCTACTAACTGAACTGGGTTTCCTTCATAATCTTGGTGATCGTTTAGCGTTAAACCAACAAGCTGTGCTCCTCGAGAAGCAAAGGTTGCTGTAAACGGATCGGTCTGAATCTGAACCAAGGTATCGACCGCTTGTGTAAACCCGAATGGCCCAGCCTGAAGGGCGTAGGCACTATTATCAACAGGTTTAGCTAATGGGGCTGCAGCCTCAGGAGATACTGCATTTTGATTCTCTGAATTATTTAGAGATTCTTGCGCTTCTTGCTGCGCTGCTTCTAGGCGCTGAGCCTCTAATTCTTCTGGACTAGGTTGATTGAGATACAACCAACCGAGCATAATGGCAAATATTAGGGCAAAACCTATGATGGCGTTTTTATCGAGACTTCGATCTTCCATGGATTAGTGTTACTTGGTCGCTAAGAAGGCAAATATAAGGTTTCAAATGCCGACAGCACTGCGTTCTACTTCGCTTGATGATATTTCTTGGCTGCACCCACAAAGCTGACAAATAGTGGATGTGGATTTTCTACCGTGCTTTTGTATTCTGGATGAAACTGTACTCCTAAAAACCACGGATGATCTTGAATTTCAACGGCCTCTACCAATCCTGTGTCTGGATTGATTCCCGAGGCAATCATGCCGGCTTGTTCTAATGCATTCTTGTAGGCGTTATTTAACTCAAAACGATGCCTGTGTCTTTCGTCAATTAACGCTTTTCCTGAATAGGCGTTGCTTAGAGTGGTTTCGGATTTTACCTCACATTTCCATGAGCCCAGACGCATGGTTCCTCCCTTTTGATCTACTGATTTCTGATCCTCCATCAAATGAATAACCGGATCTGGGGTATGTTCATCGACCTCAACGGTATTCGCCTTTTCGAGATTCAAGACGTTTCGTGCAAACTCAATAACCGCCATTTGCATCCCTAGGCAGATTCCGAAATAGGGCAATCCATGGGTTCGTGCATAATGGACAGCTGAAATTTTTCCTTCAATACCTCTACTACCAAATCCTGGCGCCACGAGAATCCCGTCAAAACCATCAAGCAATGATGCGATATCCTGCTCTTCTAAATGTTCTGAGTGAACTGAAACTACATTCACCTTCACCTTGTTACTCGCACCGGCATGTACTAAGGCTTCAAGAATAGACTTGTACGAATCCTGAAGCTCTACATACTTACCAATAAGACCAATAGTGATTTCTGCGCTTGGCGCACTGATGCTTTCAACAAAGGCTGACCAACGCTCAAGATCAGGTTTATGAGAGGTGTCAAGGCCTAATTTTTCAAGTACTACAGTGTCAAGCCCTTCTTTTTGCATAAGAAGAGGGACTTCGTAAATAGTGTTTGCATCAATAGACTGAATTACCGCCTTAGTAGGTACATTGCAAAAACGAGCAATTTTTGAACGAAGGTCGTCATCAAGTTCGTGTTCAGTACGACACACTAAAACATCCGCTTTTATTCCGCTCTCCATTAATGTTTTAACAGAGTGCTGTGTAGGTTTTGTCTTTAACTCGCCGGCAGCAGCTAAGTAAGGAATCAAGGTAAGGTGCACAACCAATCCATTTGAGTCTCCCAACTCATACAACAACTGGCGTACCGCCTCGATGTAGGGTAAGGATTCAATGTCACCCACAGTCCCACCTATTTCAGTGATGACCACGTCGTACTCGCCTGAATTACCCAAAATCTGAATGCGCTCCTTAATTTCGTTGGTGATATGCGGAACTACCTGAACGGTTTTTCCTAAAAAATCTCCTCTGCGCTCTTTTTCTATTACACTTTGATAAATCCGCCCCGTAGTTACATTGTTCGCCTGAGAAGTAGGATTATTGAGAAAACGCTCGTAATGCCCAAGGTCAAGATCGGTCTCAGCCCCATCATCAGTCACGTAGCACTCCCCGTGCTCGTAAGGATTTAGCGTACCCGGGTCAACATTGATGTAAGGATCTAATTTCTGAATGGTAGTTCGGTATCCCCTTGCTTGAAGCAACTTTGCCAGAGAGGCTGCAATAATACCTTTACCTAAAGACGATGTTACTCCTCCCGTAACGAAAATATACTTTGTGGACATGGGGAACTTATTTTCTACGGGATGTAAAGGTACAAACTTTGGGCAGAGACCTAGGCTCAATTTCACTATCTTTTGATGAAACTATTGTTAACCGTTTTCATGAAAAGAAGAGATTTTCTGCAAAATGTTCCAGCGGCCCTTATGGCAACTCCGCTAGCTACGCCGTTCGTACTTGAGTCTTCTCAAGACTTAGAGCGCAGCATTCCCATAAATCATTCCGTTGCGCGTTGGTGTTTAAGTCAATACGAACTCGACGAACTCTTGCCGCGACTTAAAGACATCGGTATTCATTCGATTGATCTTGTCGGACCTCAAGATTATCAAACACTCAAAAAATACGACATGCATTGCAGCATGTGCGAGGGAGCTGCGATCAGTCTGACCGAGGGCTTTAACGATCCTCAATATCACGATGAATTGGTAAAGCGTTACACTGATGCAATTCCTAAAGTGGCAGATGCCGGATTCACCAATCTGATATGCTTTAGCGGAAACAGACGCGGAATGGACGATCTGGTCGGATTAGAAAACTGTGCAATAGGTTTAGAACGCATCTTACCCTTAGCAGAAAAATACGGGGTAGTGATTCAAATGGAACTCTTTAACGCACAAGACCATCCTGACTACATGTGCGATTCAAGTTTATGGGGTATTAGTCTTTGCAGAAGATTAGGCACTGAACACTTTAAGTTGTTATACGACATCTATCACATGCAAATACAAGAAGGAGATATCATTCACCAAATCACTGAGTATCACGAGTATTTTGGCCATTATCACACCGCTGGGGTACCGGGAAGAAATGAGATAGGTGCAAATCAAGAACTCTATTACCCGGCGATCATGCGAGCCATAGCAAAAACAGGGTTTACGGGTTATGTAGCACAAGAATTTATTCCTACCAATAAGGATCCTTTTATCTCTATGGCTGAGGCGATAGGAATTTGCGAAGGAAGTCGACTACCTCAGTAGTCTTCTTGAGCATCTTCTTCCTCGATGCGCTCTCCGTCTTCGTCGAAGCGTTCAGGAAATCTCATTTTCTCTATCGCTAATAAGCGATCGGCAAGCCATGTATCAGGAATTTCTGGCCAAGGTTTGAAGGACTCGGGAGCAATCGTAGAGTCAAGCGCTACGAAATTAAGATCTCTCACCCATTTAAGACGATAGGCAACGTTTTGAAAAGAGTACCCATCCGAGGTTTCATAGTCGATATCCGAACCCGCATAACGCTGCAATGACTGCACAATAACAGAATCTGTATTTGCCTTTCTGCGGTTCACCATTACCCGAAAAATAGCGTCTAGCGTTAGGTCAAAAGCACGGGTTGTGGTGATAGACGGATTGAATCCAAATTTCTTCTTGAAACCTTGAACGAAGGTATCAGTAGGCCTTCCGTATACCTCTGGATAGGCAAATATGAGATTGGACAAATGCACCGGGTTCACCTGGTCGTTGAAGTACACCACGCTGGGTGTCGTTGTAAATAGGCGCATGCTTTTGACAGGCTCAGCATTTATTCCATTCAAAATAGAGACCACCGAAGCGGCTAATCCGGATTGATTGGTTTCTAGAAAGGCCCAATTCGGGATCAAAGAATCGACAATCGAATCCCTAAACTCAGGAAGCTGTTCAATGGCCAAGTCATTAACTAGCGGAACGTCATAAGCCTCTTCAAACACCTCTATAACCGAACTTCTCGCCTCTTCTTGATCACTATCTGCGATGAGAAAGACACGCTCTCCTCTGTACTGACTAAGCGCATACGACAACATTTTCTGGCGCATCTGAGTGGCAACCGTACTTCCGTAATAGACGGTACCTTCAATATCGGGTTGTGCCTGCATAAACGGAACAAAAACAGGGGTTGCCTTATCCTTGCGATTCAGTAGATACTGTCGAGCTACTCTAGGACTAATAGGACCTACAATGAGATCAGATGAAACCGTATCGGTCTGGGCGAAATCAGTCACGCGACCTGGGCTGAGCTGGGTATCTATAAATCGAGACTGAACGTTAATTTGATGTGTGGCTGCAGAATCTATGGCATACTGAATACCGTAATACATTTCCAAAGCCGTCTGCATATCCCTTCTCAGCTCGATCTGACGCACTAATCCAATCGTATCAATAAAACGCAAGGTGTCAATCGGAATTGTAGGGCTGTATAGACTATCAATCACAAGACTGTCCCTGAAGGGTATTCGGTCTTCTCTAAAGGGAAGCAAAAACAACGCGTTCAAACGCACAGGCTCCTTAGTAACATCAGAAAGATCGTTGATACTGTCAATAATTTGTGCCAGAGCTGTAGTCTCAACCTCCTCTTGCACAGGTGCAACATAGGTTTCTTGTACAACGGGTTGGTTGCGCTTAGACTTTCTGCGCTTTCGTTGTGCATGACTAGCATCTGGCCAAGCTGCAAAGAATAGCAGGGCCAAACCGCTCCATAAGATTCGCTTTACTCCCATTCTATTGTTGCCGGTGGTTTTGAGCTAATATCGTACACCACTCGATTGACTCCCTTAACTCGATTGATAATCGTATTCGAAACTTCTTGAAGAAAAGCATAAGGCAAGTCTACCCAATCTGCAGTCATTCCGTCGGTACTCTCTACAGCTCTTAAAGCCACCACACTCTCATACGTGCGCTCATCTCCCATGACTCCAACGCTTTTGACGGGCAATAACATCGCGCCTGCTTGCCATACGCTGTCGTAAAGATTTTCTCTTTTCAGTGCATCTATGAATACCGCATCAACCTCTTGGAGTAAGCTTACGCGCTCAGCACTAACCGCACCGAGAATGCGAATAGCCAAGCCTGGTCCAGGAAAAGGATGTCGACCGAGCATTTCTTTAGGCATGTCCATAGCGGCTCCTACCCTTCTGACCTCATCCTTAAACAAGCTCTTCAGCGGCTCTACCACTTTGAGCTTCATATAATCAGGAAGCCCTCCTACATTGTGATGACTCTTGATCGTCACTGAGGGTCCACCACTTGCTGAAACCGATTCTATTACATCGGGATAAATGGTTCCTTGAGCCAACCATTTCGCATTTTCAACCTGTTTTGACTCGTCGTCAAAAACATCTACAAAAACCTTACCTATAATTTTGCGCTTGGTTTCTGGATCTTCTACATCTGCCAAGGCATCTAAGAAGCGATCTGAAGCATCGACCCCCTTTACATTTAAACCAAATCCTTGATACTGATCGAGAACCAACTGGTATTCATCCTTGCGCAGAAGCCCATTATTGACAAAAATGCAGTGTAAATTACTACCGATCGCTTTGTGCAAGAGCATTGCGGCAACCGAAGAATCTACCCCTCCTGACAACCCTAGTATAACACGCTCATCTTTAAGTTGTTCTTTCAAGGCTGCAACGGTCTCTTCGATAAAAGCGGCAGGTGTCCAGTCTTGCTTTAGACCCGCGATTGCCACCAAGAAATTTTTAAGTATTTGAGTGCCCTCTGTGGTGTGATACACCTCAGGGTGAAATTGAATGGCGTAGGTCGACTCGCCTTCTACCCGGTAAGCTACATGTTGTACATCATGAGTACTAGCCAATAACTTGGCATTCTCAGGCAGGGCGGTAATGGTATCTGAATGAGACATCCACACTTGAGAATCGATCTGGATTCCTTCAAAAAATTGATCCGCGACGATATGCTTCAGTCTCGCACGACCGTATTCTCTGGTGTTAGAGGCCTCAACCTTTCCACCATAAGCCGCAGCCAAATATTGGGCCCCGTAACAAATTCCAAGCAAAGGTAGCTTCCCCTTGATTTGCGATAAATCTGGACGCGGAGCATTTTCAGAACGGACCGAGTGAGGCGAACCTGAAAGCACTACAGCAGCGTACTCTGAGTAGTCAGACGGGGCTTTGTCGTAAGGAATTATTTCTGAGTAAATATTGAGCTCGCGAACCCGTCTTGCGATGAGTTGAGTATACTGCGAACCAAAATCGAGAATGAGGACTTTTTGATGCATGCCCAAAAATAGCTATTTGCTTTCGAGAGCACGGATTCAAAAGCGTATTTTTAATCAATGAGCAATAAGGAAACCTCTTCTCTCGATCACTATATCTCCCAAATTGATCTTCTACTAAATAGGGCTTTACAGAAAATAGATCAACTGCATTGGATTACGCTTAGTTCGGTTCAGATAAAAAACGGCGAATCCCTTCCGGATGCACGTACGGTCGTGCTACGCAAAATCCTAAAAAACAGAGAACTTGTCTTTTACACCGATAGAAGAAGTCCTAAAGTGGAGCAGTTTAAGCAAAATAAAAATGCCGTGGCCCTCCTTTACGATCGCACTGCGCAGCTACAGTTACGCATTCACGGAGTGATTGAAATTGACACTCAAAGTGCTCTTTATGAAGACGCCCGTGGTCGTATCCCAACTCAGGCTAAAGTCAATTACAATACCTTACACGCACCGGGTAGCCCAGCACATAGCATAGAGCCCGATCGGAATAAGGAGGTATTGCACTTCGCTCTTTTAAGGTTTCTTCCGCACACTTTCGACCTCTTGCACCTGACTCCTGAAGGCGGCAAACGCATTGAAGTTAAAAGCACGAATGAAGGAATGCTTGGTGAGGCGAGATGGCTTGTCCCCTAACTCAAAGATTTTCGGAGACCATCAAATGAAGCTTTCCATGTGAAACTTCATTCCCAAAGGCCTCTAATAACATATCAAAGAGAGCGGGTCCGAGCTTAGCATACAACAGGCTAAAGTTTTCAAATCGTTCATGCGGTATACCCATCGGATATAGAATGTCATAAAGTCGACTGAGACGTTTTACTTCATCTTGAAGTTTACGCTTTTGAGCCTTGAGCAAACGTTTCTCAAGGTGATCCAAACCTTTAATTTGTTTGTGCTCTTGGGCCGAAACAGCACCTAAAAAACTTTTGTCGGTCATTTTAGCGACCTCTTTTAGGGCTAAAAACTGCTCCTTCAACTGTTCACGCTGAGGAGTAAAGTCAATTGATATATCTGAAATTCTGCGAATCACACTATTTACAAAAGCATCCTTTGACCGAATAAAGTCTTTGAATTCGGCTTGAAGAGCACCCATCTTACGGTGCTCCTTAGCGCTCATCCAGAATACCGAATTTCGAAGCACAAAAAGCGGAAAGGGGGTAGAAGTACTATCAAATACCGCCTTAAGCTGCATAGAATAAGAAAGCTCGCCACCTCCGCCTATATATGCCAAGTTGGGTAGAATGGTTTCTTGATACAGAGGCCTCAAAACTACATTTGGAGAGAAACGTTCTGGAGCGTCCTTGAGGATGGCCAAGAGTTCTTCTTCGGTAAACGTTTTACTCGAATCTGAGAGACCAAATCCTTCTTTAAGTCGCACAATCCTTTCCCTTGACCCTTCTTCAAGATAAAACAAGTTGATTTCTCTTGCGTTGACTTGTGAACCGTATCCCAAAGCGGCTAGATTTTCAGAGGTTTTATCGACTAAAGGTTGGGCAAAGGAAGCTTCAAGTTCGCGCCGCATGACCGGTTCAAATAATTTCTTCAATGCCTTCTGATTGGGATCGATTACGACAAGCCCATACTGCTTGAAAAGCTCGTGAACCAGATGAAACATCGCAGAAGAGAGTTTAACTGAATCTTGGTACGCTTCGCGAAATAGATCGATAATGGTTTTGGCCTCTGGAGTATTCGGAAGGAGTTCTTCAATCGCCTGAATAACCTCTTGTAAACCTTCTACGCTAAAGGCACCAACGGCCCCTTTCTGTTCGGTATTCCATTTAAGTTTTACCTGCCCCAGGTGGATGTGATTGATCTCTTCGTAATCGTGATCCTCACTAGCCATCCAATACACCGGAACACAATGCATGTCAGGAAACTGTTTTGTAAGCAATTGGCTCAGCCTTATCGTATGCAACACTTTATAGATAAAGAACAAAGGGCCTGTAAAAATGTTCAATTGGTGACCAGTGCAAACCGTGAAAGTGTTCTCATGATCTAAGCGTTGAATGTTCGCATCAACTCTTTTATCGGATAGGCCATGCGCGCTATACTGCTCAACGAGTGCCTCTTTGAGCACTTTACGATGTCTAGCAGGGTAAGATTGAGATTTCAAGCGCCGCTGAGACTCAAAAGAGGATAGGCTGGGTTGATCGGTGTAGAAGTCTGCTGGTAAATCACCCTTGATATAGGCCTGCATAAGAGAATTATGAAAGCCGGATTCAGAAAAAGAAAGGTGATAAAAATGCATAGCTTCTCTATAGTAAAAGCGAAGATACGCAGTAAATTTCGTAGCTTTTGCACCCTTAAGAAATCAAGCTATGAGATCTTCTATACTTCTGTTTTTAGTGGCCACAACCTTCAGTTGGTCGCAAGTACAATCTCCAAAAGAATTTTTGGGCTATTCTTTAGGTGACGCCTTTACGCGCCATCACGAAGTGGTACGCTATTTTCAGCATTTAGCCGACCAAAAACCCGACCAGGTGGTAATTCAAACCTACGGCACCACTAATGAAAGGAGAAGTCTTCAAGTGGCCTTTATAGGAACACCAGAAACTATAGCAAAACTCGAATCCATTCAAGCAGATCACGTTCGATCGCTCACCGAAGGAACAGCTTCAGATATAGGAATTGTGTGGCTGAGTTACAATGTTCACGGAAATGAGAGTGTGAGCACTGAGGCCTCTATGCAAACTGCCTATGAATTGCTTACCTCAAAGTCAGAATGGTTGAGCAACACCCTTGTAGTGATTGATCCCTGCATCAACCCAGATGGACGCGAGCGTTATGTCAATTGGTATTACCAGGCGAAAAACAAAGACAAACAACCCGACCCTAATAGCAGTGAGCATTTTGAACCTTGGCATTCAGGCAGAACCAACCATTACGTTTTTGACTTAAACAGAGACTGGGTATGGACCACCCAAACAGAAAGTAAAGCGCGATTAGCCCTTTACAATCAGTGGTTCCCTCATATCCATGTAGATTTTCACGAACAGGGAGTTGACAGTCCTTATTACTTCGCTCCTGCGGCAGAGCCCATCCACGAAGCTGTAACAGCATTTCAAAAGGATTTTCAAACTGAACTCGGAAAAAATCACGCAAAGTATTTCGATAAAAACGCATGGCTTTTCTTTACAAAAGAACGGTTCGATTTGCTCTACCCGAGTTACGGGGATTCTTACCCGACGTTTAATGGTGCCATCGGGATGACTTATGAACAGGGCGGAGGCGGCCGAGCAGGTTTATCTATTTACAACAGTGATGGAGACACCGTGACCCTCAAAGATCGCATTGCACACCACGTGACCACGGGATTATCTACCGTTGAAATGGCACACCTCAACACCCGACGTCTCGTCGAAAACGCAAAGATGTATTTCGATACAAGTACAAAAGCCCACCAAACCTATGTATTGTCTGGTAAAGAAGACAACATTCACCAACTCACAAAACTTCTTGACCGTCACAAAATCACCTATGAGAAGGCACAACCGGCTCTCGTGACAGGATATGATTACCGCAGTCAGCGTCAAAAACGACTTCAAATCGGTTCAAATCACCTTCTAATTTCTACCCGACAGTTTAAGGGATCTCTGGTTCGCGTGCTTTTTGAACGCGAAGCCCAATTGAACGATTCGGTAACCTATGATATTACATCATGGTCGCTTCCGTATGCTTACGACCTAGAGGCCATAGAAGTTGACAAAGACCTCAAAGGATCGTCGTATAGAGTGACAAAGCCGGTACCCGTTTCTTTTAACGAAAACGCCTATGCTTATGTCATGAATTACGACAGCTTTGAAGATCAAAAGGCATTGAGCTTCTTGCTGTCGAAAGGAGCCCGTGTGCGCACTTCCTATGAAGCCTTTGAGATTGACGGCATGAAGTTTAATGCAGGTTCGTCGATCATGCTCGTTAAAGAAAATCCCAATCTTAAAGAGCTCATCGCCTTGTGCACTGACCAGTATTCAAGAACCTTTGAAGAGGTAAGCAGCGGGTTTGTAACAGCAGGGAAAGATTTTGGATCTTCATCCGTCCAACTCACTAAAGCTCCAAAAATTGCCTTATTAAAAGGTGATGGCATTTCATCGTACAACTTCGGAGAGTGGTGGTACTTTTTGGAGAATGACCTCAATCAAAACATCACCACAATCGATCATGACGTAATGAGAAGAGTAGACCTCAATGGTTACGATATTATCATTATGCCTAGTGGCCGCTATTCACAATGGAGCGATTCTGAACTCAATCGTATAAAAACTTGGGTAAGAGAAGGAGGACGTTTAATCGCACAATCCGATGCTTTGTATACCGTAAGTAATTGGGAGGGAGTATCGCTTAAGGCAAAGCCATCTGCGCCAGGTGATAGTACCAATGTCCCCTATGCCCTTCAAGAGCGCAGCGCGATATCAGACAGAATTACAGGTGCCATTTTTGAAACGAAGGTAGACCGCACACACCCCATCGCCTTTGGATACAACTCGTCTTATTTCTCACTGAAACTCAGTGAAAACTACTTTGAAAAATTAAATCGAGGAACTGTATTCTCTATCGAAGAAAACGGAAAACCTGTGTCAGGCTTCGCCGGTGCGCGAACTGAAAAACCACTTGAAAATTCGCTGGTTTTAGGAGCAGAGCGTTACGGAAGAGGACAGGTCGTTTACTTTGTAGACAATCCTGTATTTAGAGGTTTTTGGTATGGAGCAAAACAGGCCGTTGCGAATGCCTTGTTCTTTGAGTTTTAATCCTCGTTTTTGTTGGCAGTCTCTTCTTCTTTAGCAGCCTCTTCCTCGAACGAGAGAAGCTTTTTGCTCAGAAGGAGGTTGTACCAGCTCAATACTTTTTTGATATCGCTTGCATAAACGCGATCCTCATCGTAATTCGGTAGCACTTCGAAAAAATAGGCTTCTAAATCAATTTTATCCGCCTTTGGAGAAGTCGAGGCTGGCTTTCCTCCTTCTTTAGCGTGAATCAGTTTGAATACCTCGAGCAAAGGCAATTCTTTCTCTAGGGTATATACTGCAATCTCGCTCAGCATACTGACTTTAGCGCGTAGAGGAACCGTTACACGCTTTTGGTCCTGAAGAGATTCGGCGACGAACCCACCTTTTGTTTGTGCTAATAGTTTAAATAAGCCAGGATATCCTGCTATAGAAATAATCGTTTCGAGTTCTTTACTCATCGTTTCTTGCTTTTGGTATAAAATTTCATGCGGTAGTCTGACTCTACCATTCCTCTACTAATTTTATCGAGTTTTCCTTTGATCAATCGCTTCTTTAGAGGCGAAAGTTTGTCAGTGAATAAAATGCCATCAATGTGATCGTACTCGTGCTGAATGATACGCGCTGCTAATCCTGAGAATTCTTCTACATGCTCTTTAAAATTCTCATCTAAATAACGCAAACGTATTACCGATGGCCGGGTAACGTCTTCACGAATATCCGGAATACTTAAGCATCCTTCTGTAAAGGAAAAATCATCTCCTTCTTCAGTGATCATCTCGGCATTGATAAACACCTTTTTAAAAGTCTTCAAAACAAGTTGGTCACTTGGAGTTGCGTCTTCATCATCCGCAAACGGACTACCGTCGATTACAAAAAGTCGAATGGACTTTCCTATTTGCGGAGCGGCCAAACCCACACCATGAGCATTATACATGGTCTCCCACATGGACTCTATTAATTCTTCTAAGCCCTCATAATTTTCCGAAATTGGAAGTGCTTTTCGTTTTAAAACGGGATCTCCGTATGCGACAATAGGAAGTATCATAGGCGGCTATCAAAATAAGATTGAAGAATTAAGGTGGCACTCACCTCATCAATTACTGAACGGTTTTGACGGACCGATTTACGAGCATTCATTTCTACTAAAGCCTTAGATGCCATTTTAGAGGTAAAACGCTCATCTTGCCATGTAACCGAAAGGTTCAGTTTTTGATTTATCTCTTGAATTTTCTTTTCTATAAACCCCATCGATTCAGAAGGTTCACCGTTCATTTGAAGTGGTTTACCCACCACAAGGATCGCAATTGGCTCTTCGCTATGAAGTTGTGTCAAGGTCGAAAGTAGTTGTTTGGTTTCAACAGCAGTATAGCCCGAGGCGATTCCCAGGGCGGTGTAGCCCGAAGAAATTCCCGTGCGCTTTGTCCCAACATCAAGTCCAACAACTCGTTCCAAGAGGCATTATTTTGCCACAAAAATAGGTCAATTTGAACTGTCACAAACTCAGGGTCAATGTATCTTTGCAAAAAATAGAACACCATGCAAGAGCTAAGAAAAAGAATAGAAGATGCCTGGGAAAACCGGGAACTCTTAAATGAAAAGGACTATCAAGATTCTATCCGTGAGGTTATTGACCTTTTAGATGGTGGCTCATTGCGTTGTGCAGCTCCTGATGAAAGTGGAGAATGGATTGCAAACGAATGGGTGAAAAAAGCAGTAGTCCTTTATTTTCCGATCCAAAAAATGGAGACCCTTGAGGCGGGTATTTTTGAATACCACGATAAAATTCCTTTAAAGAGAAATTATGCTGAAAAAGGTGTTCGTGTAGTACCTAATGCCGTTGTTAGACATGGCGCTTACGTTTCAAGCGGAACGATATTGATGCCCAGCTATGTAAATATTGGGGCCTATGTCGACGAAGGCACTATGGTCGATACTTGGGCCACGGTAGGAAGTTGCGCTCAGATAGGAAAAAATGTCCACCTTTCAGGAGGTGTAGGTATAGGAGGCGTCTTGGAGCCACTTCAGGCTACTCCAGTAATCATAGAAGACAACGCGTTTCTAGGTTCTAGAAGCATTGTCGTTGAGGGCGTTCGCGTAGGTAAAGAAGCGGTACTTGGTGCTAATGTGGTACTTACAGCGTCCACTAAAATTATCGATGTGACTCAAGAAGAGCCCATTTATTATCAGGGTGAAGTTCCTGCTCGAAAAGTAGTTATACCGGGTACCTATACCAAAGAGTTCAAAGCCGGATCTTATGGAGTTTCGTGTGCGCTAATCATTGGAGAACGCAAGGAGAGCACCGATAAAAAAACTTCTTTAAACGACGCATTGAGAACCTATGGTGTTTCGGTCTAAAACCGCATAAAACACTACCTTTACAGGACTCTTAGGACGAAACATGCCTTCAAATCGTATCGAAAAGCTTCCCGAAGCACTAGAGCACCCCATATTTGCGAAAATTGGTCAGATTGCTGATGCATTACATCTCGAATGCTTTGTCATTGGCGGATATGTTAGAGATCACTTACTCGGACGTCCATTCAAATTTGATATAGATATTGTCACCCTTGGCAACGCCATTGAGCTGGCACAGGCCCTAAGTGAGTCTCTAGAGGGTCACCCAAAAGTGTCGATTTTTAAAAACTTTGGTACAGCGATGCTGAAGTACAAAGATCTTGAGCTGGAGTTTGTAGGTGCTCGAAAAGAAAGCTACCAATCCGATTCAAGAAAACCCATCGTAACAGACGGCACACTTGAAGACGATCAAAATCGAAGAGATTTTACCATTAACGCAATGGCCATATGCTTAAATGCGGATCGTTTCGGTGAATTCTTAGATCCCTTTAACGGGATTGAACATCTTGAAGAAAAACGAATCGTCACCCCATTAGAACCTGAGATTACCTTTAGCGACGATCCTTTGAGAATGCTAAGAGCCATTCGTTTTGCGTCCCAATTGAATTTCGAAATCGATCCGGTCACCTTAAAGGCAATCGCGGCACAAAAAGAGCGCATAGCTATTATTTCAAAGGAGCGAATCGTTACAGAACTGAACAAAATACTAGCCACAGAGAAACCTTCTGTAGGCTTTGGTCTACTAGAAAATTCAGGCCTCCTACCTCTTATTTTACCTGAGCTAAGCGCTTTAAAAGGCATCGATGAGATTGAGGGTATGACCCATAAGGACAACTTTTGGCATACCCTAGAAGTAGTGGACAACCTGGCATCAGTGAGCGACAACCTCTGGTTGAGATGGGCTGCCCTTTTGCACGATATAGGCAAGGCACCAACTAAACGTTTTGATGCAAAGAATGGCTTTAGTTTTCACGGACACGAATTCGTCGGTTCTAAGATGGTCTACAAGCTCTTCAAGCGCTTAAAAATGCCACTGAACGACTCAATGAAGTTTGTTCAAAAAATGGTGCTCATGAGCTCTAGACCCATCATTATTTCTGAGCAGTTTGTTACAGATTCTGCGGTAAGAAGACTTGTTTTTGACGCCGGAGATCACATAGAAAACCTCATGATGCTTTGCGAAGCAGACATAACCACAAAGAATCCACGAAAACAAAGGCGTTATAAAGACAACTTTCAGAGGGTACGTGCAAAAATTCAGGAGGTAGAAGAACGTGATCGTATCCGCAACTTTCAACCTCCAGTTGACGGATCAGAAATAATGGAAGTCTTTAACCTTCAGCCCGGAAAAGAGATTGGCATTCTCAAAGAAGCCATCAAAGAGGCTATTCTTGAGGGTGAAATTCCAAACGATTATGAAGAAGCAAAAGCCTTTATGTTCAAGAAAGCCAAAAGCATGGGCCTAAAGCCGAAACAAGATGTCTAGAACCCGTTTTTTACTTCACGCTACCTTAACAGTAATCTATCTAGTCATTATTGCCGGAGCAGTGGTGCGTATGACTGGTAGCGGAATGGGCTGCCCAGATTGGCCAAAATGTTTTGGGTATTATATACCTCCGACCGAAGCTGAAACCCTCGAATGGAAGCCAGAACGGGACTACCAAAAAGGGCAAGTCATCATTAGAGAAGAAAAACTTGAAGTCGCTCAACGAGACTTTACCTCAACAAAAGTGTATAATCCGTCAAACTGGGAAGCGTACACCAAGCACGACTATGCACTATTCAACCCTTGGCATACCTGGATCGAATACATCAATCGTTTATTAGGTGCCTTAGCGGGCTTATTCACACTAGCCCTATTCCTCAGTACCCTGTTTGAACCTAAAAAGAATAGAAAGCACATTGTGATCGCGGGGCTAGTCTTGTTTGGAATACTCTTTCAGGCTTGGTTAGGTGCCACTGTGGTGTACTCTGTACTTAATCCTTTAAAGATCACCCTCCATATGCTTATGGCTCTAGTGCTTGTTGCTTTACTCTTTTACCTTAAAGCCCAGATTGATCAAGAACAGCCTGAGACCTCTGAACTAAAGCGTCATCGACTAATGCTGATTACTGCCCTTTCTCTAACACTCATTCAAGTTCTTTTCGGTACTCAAGTACGGCAAAGTGTCGACCACTTCATAGACGATGGAAACCCCATAGCAACTTGGATTCAAAATGCTCCGGTTCTCTTCTATATTCATCGCTCGTTCTCAATTCTCGTTCTCCTAGTGAACGGAATACTTTTTTACCGCTTAAGAAAAACCTCAGCTTTCTATTTCACCTATTACCAAGTGGTTTTGGGTCTAATATTCATTGAAATCGCAACAGGTATCGCGATGTCGTATTTCGAGTTCCCGTTTTCCTCTCAACCTTTACATTTGGTAATCGCTTCGCTATTATTTGGGGTTCAAGCCTATTTAGTGATGAAAACTAGTGGTAGATTAGCGCCCTTTAAATCCTAATATTTATGTTGTACAAAATTCGAGTCATCTTAGACGCAGAAGAGGATATTTTTCGCGATTTGGCGGTATCCGATCGCATCAGCTTAGAGGATTTTCATATTGCTATCGCACAATCTTTCGGATTTGATCTCAGTGAGATGGGCACCTTTTTTGCCGCAAATGAAGAATGGGTTCAAGGCGTGGAGTATCCGATTGTTGACATGGGTTTTGAAGACGATACGGTTATCATGCGTGACACCCCTTTAGGAACCTTATTGAATCAAGAGAGTCCAAGGCTTATTTACGTTTACGACCTTTTAAACATGTGGAGCTTTTTTGTCGAGTTAGCAAAAATAGAAGATCGTGAGCCTAGCGAACCTACTGAGTTGCTTTTTAGTTTCGGCACACTTCCCGATCAGGCTCCTGAAAAAAGCTTCAAATCAGAGCGATCTTCAGCGATGGATACAGACGATGATCCCTATTCTAGCGAAGAATGGAATGACGATGAATTTGGAAATGAATTCGGAGACGGCTATAGTGACGACTTCGGATCTTTAGACGACTACAGCGAAGATTATTAATCTAACCTCCCTCTATGTTTACCCTATACAATGCACAGATCGATGCGATTGCATTACATCGTGTTGGCAATAAAAGCCGTAATGAGCCCCTACACCTTTCTAAAGACAACCTTCAATTAGATGATGAGATCAGTGTACTGTTAAAGCAATACTTCTTCTCACCCTTTAATCAGAAAGAGGTGAATTATTACTGCTTTTCTCATGAGGTAGACTTGGAGTATCACCCGGTATACCAGGCAGTACAGCGTATTTTTGAAAATCCACAAGAGCTGCACGAGCAGAGTAAAGACATTGCAGCTCACCTCTACGAGCAATCTAGGCATGCACACATCAATAACGGAGAACTCTATGTAGCCCATTTTAGTGACGTACGACTCGACAACGAAAAGATCGATGCGATTGGAATTTTTAAGAGTGAAGTCAAACAGGACTTCTTTGAATTCAGCTGGGAGAATGAAAATCTAAATATTCACCTGCGAAGAGGAATTTCTGCGCAAAAGTTAGATAAAGGGTGTCTTATCTTCAACACACAGGCTGAAGAGGGGTATAAAGTACTCACGGTAGATCGCAATCGTTATGACGCTAAGTATTGGCCAGAGGCTTTCTTATCTATCGCTCCGCTTACCGATGAAGTCTATTTCACCAAAAACTACCTAAAGCTGTGCAAAGACTTCGCAAAAGATGTGGTTCTTGAGGCAGAAGACAAGCAACAAGAAGTGTTATTTATGAATCGCGCGATGAACCACTTCGCTTCTCGGGACACGTTCGAAGAGACTCATTTTCTCAATGATGTGATTGAAAATCCGGCTCTAGTCCCAGAGTTCAAGCACTACAAGACTGAACGGGGTCCCAAGTACAGCATAGAAGATGTTTCGTCCTTTGGCATCGCCAATCAGGCCGTAAGTGAGGCGAGAAGAAAATTCAAAAATCAAATTCACCTCGACACAAACATTCATATCAAACTCGATTTTATAAACCCCGAATCGGCAGAGAAATTTGTAGAGAAGGGATGGGATGAAGAGCGTCAGATGTACTATTACCTCTTGTATTTCAACAAAGAAAACAAGAGTTAAAGCGCTGTAAGGTCTCTGTAATTTCTAATTACAAAGAGTAAGGCGAGCTCGAGGATTACTCCCATAGAAGCCGCCGATTCAAAACGCGGATCTCCAGTAAAGTGACTAATCTGCTTTCCAAGAGATGTAACGTGTTCTGAGGTAGAGAGTACATCGGCTTTGGCCGATTCGACAAGACGGCGCAGTTGCGCTTCTGCGCCTAAGGCCCGTTTTGCTAATGAAGATCGCTCTTCGCGCTTGTACTGAAAGACGGACTCTTTTTTAAGATGCTGTTTAATCAGCTCCATCATCCCCTGGTTATCAGGGAAAAACTGAGGGCGGTAGACCTTTAAATCACCTTCGTAATTCTGCTGATCAAAATCAATTGCTCTAATCTTATGGATGACGCTGTCAAAATCGTGGACAGGAATAACCACATAGTTATAAGCGCGCATATCCCCTAAAAGACGTATCATAGAGCGCTCGTTGAATTTTACAAACTCTTTGGCGAGCTGTGCGCGTTGTCTGTCACTGCAATGAGGCAAGTATTCTTGAATAAATACATCCCCTGGAATTCCGGCTATGTGCTCTTCGATAAGCGTATCGTTAGCTACTAAAAAGTTTAAATTATAAGGCGAAAGAAGATGCTCTAATTCGAGCCCGTATATGCGTGAAGCATCACTCCTTTTGACATAGAAATAGGTGTAATTATCATTCATCACATTCCGAATCTTAATTCGAAAGGGTTTCGAATTTCCGAAGGTGCAATAATCGATGGCATCTACCGAAAGGTCTTCAAAAATAGCATCGCTTCCGTCAGAATGCAGGATAGAATAGATCATCTTCAGTGACAAGTCGATCTCTTTTCGTTCTTCTTCAGAATAATACACACGCACCCACAAGGTATCCTCTTCATGCTGATTCAAAACGGCCACAGACCCTGTAAAGCGCATTAAATCATCGTAATGAACAGGTACTTCAGTACTCCGCTTATAGCGATCTAAATAACGTTGCAGTGTATCCGAAATCGGATAACTGGGCTTTTTGAATACCATTTGAGGCGCTTCGCTCATAGGCTTAAGATACTTTGTTTTATAAAAATGATTGCGACAGAGGATTGCTATTTTTACAAAATGAAGTTTGAGATTCAATCTACATTTAAACCTACTGGGGATCAGCCAGAAGCTATTGCGGCACTTGCCAAAGGTATTACAGAGGGTGATCCGCATCAAACCTTGTTAGGGGTGACGGGGTCCGGAAAGACCTTTACCGTCGCGAATGTCATTGAAACTGTGCAACGCCCAACCCTTGTGCTGGCGCATAACAAAACCTTGGCTGCTCAACTTTATGCTGAATTCAAGCAGTTCTTTCCAAACAATGCCGTCGAGTACTTTGTGTCTTATTACGATTACTACCAACCTGAAGCCTATATTCCTGCAAGCGGAACTTATATTGAAAAGGACCTAAGTATCAATGAAGACATAGAAAAACTGAGGTTAAGCACCACCTCCTCATTGCTTAGTGGTAGACGAGATGTGATCGTGGTTGCTTCTGTCTCGTGTCTCTACGGAATTGGTAATCCTATAGAATTTCAAAAAAATGTCATCCGCATACAGCGCGGGCAGGTCATTGCACGCACACAACTCTTAAAACTTCTCGTACAATCGCTTTACGCCCGAACTACTGCAGAATTTTCGAATGGAAATTTCAGAATTAAAGGAGATGTAGTTGATGTGTTTCCGGGATACGCGGATTACGCCTTTAGGATTCATTTCTTCGGTGATGAAATCGAAGAAATTGAAGCCATAGATCCGGCCAATCAAAAGGTGATTGAACTGTATGAACAACTAACTATCTACCCGGCGAATATGTTTGTCACCTCACCAGAGGTTTTACAAAATGCAATCCACAACATACAAGAAGATCTTGTCAAGCAGGTGTCGTATTTCAATGAAATCGGAAAGCCTCTTGAAGCAAAAAGACTAGAGGAGCGCACTACGTTCGATCTAGAGATGATGCGAGAGCTCGGATATTGCTCAGGAATTGAAAACTATTCGCGCTACCTAGATGGCAGGGCGCCGGGTACGCGTCCGTTTTGTCTTTTGGATTACTTTCCTGAAGATTACCTGATGGTGATCGATGAAAGTCACGTGACCATTCCGCAAGTACATGCCATGTATGGAGGAGACCGTTCGCGCAAAGAAAACCTGGTCGACTATGGCTTCAGACTTCCTGCCGCCTTAGACAATCGTCCCTTAAAATTTGAAGAATTCGAGGCCCTTCAAAATCAAGTGATCTATGTAAGTGCAACCCCAGCTGATTACGAAATGCAATTGTCGCAAGGGGTTTTGATCGAGCAATTGATTCGACCCACTGGGCTCTTGGATCCCATTATTGAGATTCGCCCGAGTAAAAATCAAATCGACGATCTCACTGAAGAAATTCAGCAGAGAGCAGAAAAAGACGAGCGGATATTAGTAACAACACTTACTAAGAGAATGGCAGAAGAGCTCACTAAGTACTTGACGCGAATTGGAGTAAGATGTCGCTACATACACAGTGACGTAGACACCCTTGAACGCGTCGAAATCATGCAAGATTTAAGGCGTGGCTTATTCGATGTGCTCATCGGTGTGAATCTGTTAAGAGAAGGGCTAGACCTACCCGAAGTATCGTTAGTTGCCATTATCGATGCCGATAAGGAGGGATTTTTAAGAAGTAACCGAAGTTTGACACAGACCGTAGGAAGGGCGGCGAGACACCTTAACGGTAAGGCGATTATGTATGCAGATACGATTACACAAAGCATGCAAGAGACCATCGATCAAACGGCCTATAGAAGAGAAAAACAAGAAGCCTATAACAAGAAGCACGGTGTCACCCCTACCGCATTGAATAAACCCCTAGACGATACGCTTAGAACACGTAAAGCTCAAAGCGATGAAAAGGAGCTCAAACCACTGAGTGAAAAGGAAATTGCAAACCTCAGCAAGGGAGATATTGATACGCAAATTAAAAATACGCGCAAAGCAATGGAAAAGGCAGCTAAAGAGCTTGACTTTATGGAAGCTGCGCGTCTAAGAGATCACCTTAAACAGCTACAGGCACAGCACTAAAAAGTTAGGCTAGTACCGCCTTTACTTTGTCTGCAGCTTCTTGAAACTGTACCGCTGAATGCACTTCAAGCCCTGAATTGTCTATGATTTCTTTCGCCAATTCTGCGTTCGTTCCTTGAAGACGTACAATGATTGGAACATTGATCTGATCGGCCATATTCTTGTAGGCGTCTACGATACCATTGGCTACGCGATCGCATCGAACGATCCCTCCAAAAATATTTACCAAGATTGCTTTCACATTAGGATCCTTAAGGATGATACGGAATGCCTCTTCAACGCGTTTTGCATCAGCTGTACCTCCAACATCCAAGAAGTTCGCTGGCTCACCTCCGGCCATTTTAATAAGGTCCATAGTGGCCATCGCTAACCCGGCACCATTCACCATACAGCCAACATTACCGTCAAGATCAACATAATTAAGACCTATAGCTTTGGCTTCTACCTCAACAGGATTTTCTTCACGGGTATCTCGCATCTCAGCGTAGGCCTTGCGTCGGTATAGCGCATTATCGTCTAAAGTTACTTTAGCATCTACAGCAATCACGCGATCGTCAGAGGTCTTGAGGACTGGATTAATCTCAAAAAGACTTGAATCACTCTGCTCATAAGCCTTGTACAAAGCCGTTACAAAGCGTGTCATTTCTTTAAAGGCCTTTCCTGCTAAGCCAAGGTTGAAGGCAATATTGCGCGCTTGAAATCCAGTGAGCCCTACAGAAGGATCAATTTCTTCTGTAAATATTAAATGGGGGGTCTTTTCTGCTACCTCCTCAATATCCATCCCTCCTTCAGTAGAGTACATGATCATATTGCGACCCGTAGCGCGATTTAGTAGTACCGACATATAAAATTCAGACGTCTCACTAGGACCAGGATAGTACACATCTTCAGCAACTAGAACCTGGTGAACCGTTTTACCTTCTGCAGAGGTCTGCGGCGTCACCAATTGCATACCGATAATCTGATCGGAGATTGACTTCACATCGTCTAGTGACTTTGCAAGCTTCACTCCTCCGCCTTTACCGCGGCCTCCCGCGTGTACTTGGGCTTTAATCACATGCCACGAGGTACCTGTTTCTTCTGTCAATTTTTTAGCGGCGTCTACAGCTGATTCTGGAGTGTCAGCTACAATTCCTCTTTGAATATCAACGCCAAAACTGGCTAGAATTTCTTTTCCTTGGTACTCGTGTAAATTCATGATCTCGATCTTTTTACTGGGCACAAAAATAGAAAAGAGGCACGAATGGACCTATTGCTTTAACGCTTTAATTAAAAGATGAAATGTTTTAAACGAAACAAAATGTGATATTCATGATAAAACTTCACAACAATACAGGATATTCGGTTGAAGCATAGTAATTTGCATCACTTTTTTAATTGATATGAGTTCACAACTACCCTTTGAAGCCATCGCTCGTGAATACGGAGCACCGGTATACGTTTATGACGCGCATGTAATTAGCGATCAATACAACAGGCTAAAAAAGGCCTTTAGAAAGGTTGATCACCTAAAGCTTCACTATGCAGTAAAGGCGAATTCAAACCTGAGTATACTGCGTCTCATGCACCAGTTGGGCGCCGGACTAGATACGGTATCTATCGAAGAAGTTCGTTTGGGCCTGAGAGCTGGAGTAGCACCAGAAAATATCATCTACACACCCAATGGAGTTTCTATCGAAGAACTCGAGGAGGCCAGGAATCTTGGAGTGCAAATCAATATCGATAACCTGTCGGTTTTAGAATTGTTTGGTCAGCGCTACCCTGAAACCCCTGTTTGTGTACGCATCAATCCGCATGTTATGGCAGGCGGAAATGCCAATATTTCAGTCGGTCACATCGATTCAAAGTTTGGGATCAGCATTCATCAAGTCCCACATATCTTGCGCATCGTAGAATTGACCAAAATGCGCATCAATGGGGTACATATGCATACCGGAAGCGATATTTTGGATATCGATGTATTTCTTCATGCTTCAGAGATTTTATTTGAAGCGGCCACCCATTTTAAAGACCTCGAATTCATTGATTTCGGAAGTGGCTTTAAGGTCCCCTACAAAAAGGACGATATCGAAACCCCTATCGAAGAGCTCGGAGAGAAACTAAGTGAGCGCTTTAACGCCTTCTGCGAAAAAATCGGAAAGCCATTGACGCTCTCTTTCGAACCTGGTAAATTCTTAGTGAGTCAGGCAGGAACCTTTGTGGCCAAAGTGAATGTGGTAAAACAAACCACTTCGACAGTTTTCGCAGGAGTAGATTCTGGTTTTAATCACTTGATGCGTCCGATGCTCTATGGATCGTACCATCATATAGAAAACATAAGTAACCCTAAAGGAAAACCCCGTTTTTACTCGGTGGTGGGTTACATCTGTGAAACCGACACTTTCGGTAGCAATCGCCAAATTGCTGAGATTACAGAAGGCGACTTATTGGCCTTTCATAACGCCGGAGCGTATTGCTTTTCTATGTCAAGCAACTACAACTCTAGGCTACGTCCTGCAGAGGTATTGTGGTACAATGGTGAGGCGCATCTCATTCGTTCGAGAGAAACTTTTGAAGACCTTCTAAAAGGCCAAGTCGAGATCGACCTTACCGCAGAGGCACAAGTTACGGCTGTTTAATCGTATCTTTAGCTTATGAAAAAACTCCTTGCTCTAGCTCTTTTTATAAGCTTCGGATTCTCTAGATTAAGCGCTCAAGAAGAAACCATTAATTGGTTAACTTTTGAAGAGGCAGCGGCCCTGGCAGAAGCAGGAAGCACTAAGAAGTTTTTTATCGATGTGTATACCGATTGGTGCGGATGGTGCAAAAAGATGGATAAAGAAACCTTCAACGATCCCGAAGTGCGCGCCTATATGTTAGCGAACTATCACATGGTGAAGTTTAACGGCGAGCAAGAAGAGCCCATCACCTATAAAGGGGAAACCTATAGCCTTGTCGGATCAGGAAGAAGTGTCTATCACGAACTCGCCTACGCGCTGTTGCAGGGTAATCTGAGTTATCCGACCGTAGTGTTTATGAATGAAAAATTTGAGGTGCTGACACCTTTAGCCGGATACTACCCCGCAGCCCCATTTTTGCAAATCGCCACTTATTTTGGAGACTCGATCTTCGAGACTATGACGTGGAAAGATTACGAGGCAACACTCGAAAGCACTAAATAATTCGGTTTTAACGACGACTGTAGTTCGGTGCTTCTTTGGTGATGGTGACGTTGTGAGGGTGACTCTCGTTGATTCCACTAGAGGTAATCTTCACAAACTTTCCAGAATCTTTAAGCGTTTGGATATCCTTAGCCCCGCAGTATCCCATTCCGGCTCTTAGTCCGCCAATGAACTGGTGCATACTTTCATAGAGGTCTCCTTTGTAAGGTACACGTCCTACGATTCCTTCAGGAACCAATTTCTTGATATCGTCTTCTACGTCCTGAAAATAGCGGTCTTTACTCCCTTTTTCCATGGCCTCCACCGAACCCATTCCGCGATACGATTTAAACTTACGACCTTCGTAAATGATCGTCTCTCCTGGTGATTCTTTTGTTCCGGCTAACAAAGATCCGAGCATCACACAATCGGCTCCAGCGGCGATAGCCTTTGGAATGTCTCCCGTAAAGCGCACCCCCCCGTCAGCAATCACAGGAACACCAGAACCTTTTAAGGCCGCAGCAACCTCTAGCACTGCAGAGAATTGTGGAAATCCTACCCCAGCGACCACTCGAGTGGTACAAATTGAGCCCGGTCCAATACCCACCTTTACAGCGTCAGCACCGGCTTCAACCAAATACTTGGCTGCATCAGCCGTAGCGATGTTTCCTACAACCACCTGTAAGGAAGGAAATGCTTTTTTAACTTCTTTAAGGATATGTACAACTCCTTTACTATGCCCGTGAGCTGTATCAATAACGATGGCATCCACTCCGGCAGCCACCAAGGCTTCGACACGATCAAAACTATCTGGGGTTACTCCAACTGCCGCAGCGGCCAATAAACGACCGTATTGATCCTTATTTGCTTTGGGTTTTTGGGTCAGCTTTGTAATGTCTCTAAACGTAATTAATCCCGCCAATTGAAACTGGTCATCCACTACAGGTAATTTTTCAATCTTGTGTTCTTGTAAAATCACCTCTGCCTCTGCAAGGGTAATACCCTTAGGAGCAGTTACTAGATTTGAAGCGGTCATAACTTCGGTAATCGGACGCTCATTGTTTTTTTCAAAACGCAAATCGCGATTCGTCACAATACCCACAAGTTTCCCTCCAGCATCAACAATAGGAATACCTCCGATACTGTGTTCTTTCATACCCGCTTTCGCATCCGCTACAATAGCATCCGTTCCTAAAGTAACCGGATCTAAGATCATCCCTGATTCAGCCCGCTTTACACGTCTTACTTTCATGGCTTGCTCCTCGATGGTCATGTTTTTATGCAGCACACCAATACCGCCTTCTCGCGCCATAGCGATAGCCATCTTCGATTCAGTAACGGTATCCATAGCTGCAGACACTATGGGAACATTGATTCTAAGGTTGCGCGTAAATTGAGTCGTGATATCGACCTCTCGCGGAAGCACTTCTGAGTAAGCGGGAACCAGTAAAACGTCGTCGTAAGTAAGGCCTTCGCCTACTATTTTTGAGAGATGTGCTTGCATGCAATTATAGGATTAATTGCATGCAAATGTACTCAATTAATTCGTGCTGAGCGCTATAGATACGCACTAAATAGGCGCTTCGCATGGTTATATGCCACCTCAAATGAGGCGTGATTCAGATTGAATTCCTCTTTTTGAGCGGTAAGAAAGCTGATCAATTTCTCGGTAGGTATATTTCCGACCAGTCCATCTGTGGCCATAGGACATCCACCAAAACCTTGAATAGCCCCATCAAACCGTCTGCATCCAGCTCTATAAGCCGCCTCAACATGATCCTTCCATTGATCTGGACGCGCATGCAAATGAGCGCCAAAGACCAAACCCTCTCCACTCAACTCACTGACGGTTGAGAAAACCTGACGAATGCGCTCTGCATTGGCACTGGCCGCAGTATCGGATAGCGAAAGCGTCCGTATCCCAATAGCTGCTAGACGCTCGACCCAATGCATCAATACCTCTAAACTCCAAACTTCTCCATAGGGGTTACCGAAACCCATAGACACATAAACGACGAGCTCCTTAGATTTTCTTTGACAGGCATTGTGAATGCGCTCTAGAACTGCAAAAGCTTCTTCACGTGAGCTATGCGTATTGCGCATCTGAAAGATCTCTGAGAGTGAAAACGGAAAACCCAGTATATCAATAGACTGGCTTTCCAAAGCGTTTTGCGCCCCTTGGTAATTTGCTACGATGGCCAATAAGCGAGTTGTTGAAACAGAACGGTCTAAACCTTCTAGTACCTGTTTTGTATCTGCCATTTGAGGCACAGCTTTAGGAGAAACGAAGCTTCCAAAATCCAAATAATCAAAATTACAGGAGAGCAATTGCTGTAGGTAAGCGATTTTTACATGCGTTGGAATCAACGTCTTGATCCCTTGCATCGCATCACGCGGACATTCAACTAGACTGACCATGGGCGCGTTCGATCAGAGCCTTGTGGATATCCCAAATCAATTGAGGGCCTTTATACACAAAACCCGTATACAATTGAATGAGGTCTGCACCAGCATCTAGCTTTTCTAATGCCGCTGCCGCTGAATCAATCCCCCCTACTCCTATAATGGCAAAAGGATGCTTTTGACGTGACTTCAAGTAACGAATAACCTCAGTGCTTCGTTGTGTTAATGGCGCTCCACTAAGCCCTCCGGTCTCAGCGATAAGCGAAGCATCTGAATTCAATCCTTCACGAGAAAGGGTGGTGTTGGTAGCGATTACTCCATCAAGCTTTAGCGTTTCAACAATATCAAGTATGTCATCTAGCTGCGCATCACTCAAATCGGGTGCAATTTTTAAAAGTAATGGACAGGGTTGGGTGTCTTGACCATCAGCTAGCTGATCCCGCAGTTCAAGCAAGGTCTTAAGCAAATGAAATAGCGGCTCCTTTTCTTGTAACTCCCGAAGACCTGGAGTGTTTGGAGAACTCACATTAACCACAAAATAATCGACCTTACCGTACAGGGCTTTCATGGCCTGAGTATAGTCATCAATGGCGTTCTCGTTTGGTGTAACTTTATTTTTGCCAATATTTCCACCAATAACAGTGCGATGTCTCTTAGAAAGTCTTGCCACAACTCGATCAACACCATCGTTATTGAAGCCCATTCTATTGATGAGCGCACGATCTTCTTTTAACCTAAAGAGTCGCTTTTTCGGATTACCCGGTTGTGCTTTTGGCGTAACCGTTCCAATTTCTACAAAACCAAATCCAAAGTCCGAGAAGGCATTATATAAAAGAGCATTCTTGTCGAAGCCCGCCGCTAAACCCACTGGACTATCGAACGCTATACCCATTACCTCTTTGCGCAGCGCGGAGTGACGAGGCACCCAAAGGGATCTAATGATGCGTGTGAGACCCAAGATCTCGAACAATCGGATAGCTCCAAACGAAAAGTGGTGAGCCTTTTCAGGATCAATTTTAAAAAGTAGCGCGCGTAGTATAGAATACATCATTCAAGTTGACACAAAAAAGGAGTGATACAATCACTCCTTTATTAATACTATCACCTAGCGGGATATTAAGACTTTTGGAGCTTTAGACTCAACTCATGAGATATTGAGCTGTTCTCCAGTTTCAATTTACCAGCAAGGGTTTCAATTACTACAGTATGATCCGAATCATTGATCTCCATGATTTTACCGTGGAGACCGCTTTTAGTGATGACACGATCACCCTTTTTAAGAGCGGTTATAAACTTCTTCTCATCTTTTTGTCGCTTCATTTGAGGGCGGATCATAAAAAAATACGCCACGACGAAAATGAGAATTAAGGGAAAAAATTGGCTGATTGCTTCCATTCAAAAAGGGTTGATTATTTCTTTAAAGGCGAATCAAAGGCCGTTGCAGACTCTGGCTGAACAAATGCAGTGATTCTTAAGGTTTCTGTTCCGGCTTTGGTATTGGTCGTAAGTGTAATCGTCTTGGTAACCTGATTAATTCCAGTTCCGTTAAACTTCACCAAAAGCTCTCCAGTCTCGCCAGGGGCAATTGGAGTATTTCTAGGATAATCTGGTACAGTACATCCACAGCTAGAGCGCGCGTTGGTAATCAACAAAGGAGCGTCACCAATATTCTTAAAGGTGAAAACTGTTTCTTGTGGTGTTCCAGCAGCAATGGTACCAAAGTCGTGTTCTACCTTATCAAAAGACATACGTGCAAATGTTCCTTGAGCATCTGAAGCTACTGCCGCTGAGGCTGTAGTTGGAGCATTTGAAGTTGATTCTTTTGAAGTTGTATTTGAGGCGTTTCCGCACGACACACCCAATGACAAGGCTATTGTGGCAATACCTAGAGTAAAAATTCGCGATGTTTTCATGTTCTAAATCTTAGTTAATGACGTTCAAAAATAATCAATTCTTTTTGCCTGTCAGAGTAATCCCCGTCCGGCTTTTTTCATACGCTTGTCAGCAGTAAATTCTTTGCTTAGCTGATCTAAAATACCATTGATAAACATACTGCTTTTAGGAGTAGAGTACTCTTTGGCGATTTCAAGATACTCGTTCAAGGTGACCTTTGGCGGTATAGACTCAAAGTCAAGCAGCTCGCCTATGCCCATGATCAATAAGATACGATCTACATCCGTTATGCGATCTTGATCCCAGTTCGGCGTCTTTCCTTCGATCTCCTTGGCATAGCGATCAAAATTCAAGGCAATCTTAGAAAGCAAGGCGGCGGCGAATTTACGATCCTCATCATCCACTAGACGACTCCATCCGTCAAAGGCGTTACTCTTCTTGATATCGAGCATTGAAAGCTGCTTCAAGATAAAAGTATTGACGACCGGGAAATCATCCGCCCAACTCAACATTTCGTCTTCTATAAAACTGTACAGATCGTCATTGGGGGCAATAAAATCATGGAATAAAGTAAGAAGCTGCGCTTGATGCTCCTTTAAAGTGGGTTTTTCAAGTTCCATATACCCCTTAAAAGAAACACTTGAAACGTATTCCTTATACACCTTGACCACGTACTTTTCATTCAAGTACCAGTGGTTGATTTTAAATTTCTTCCAGGCCTCACGAAGCGTTTCAGATTCAGTGATCGCCATGAGATACGGATTCTCAATAAAGCGCTCAGGGTCAACAAAGGTGCTCTTTGAAGAGTCTAAATAGGCCTTTTTTCGGGCTTCTGTCTCATGAATGGCCCATTGCCTAAGGGCGTAGAAAAAGTTCAGTTGAAGTAAGTAAAGTACCGTACTCTGATCAATACTTTGCTTTAGGGATTTTTGTTGTTGTTCAATTGTACTCTCGTCGGTCTTAGTCAGTGCATAGAGACTTTGAAAAACCTTGATGCGGATGTGGCGGCGCGTTAACATGCGAAAGAACTTTGGTCAAAATTGAATAACGGATCCAAAGGTACAGTTATAAATCATATAGTATCTTTGAAATTTGACACAAACGACGGTATGAAAGCCCTGAGGCACCTCAACAAATACTTTCTTAAATACTGGAAGAAGTTACTCATCGGCTTGCTTATTACGGTGAGTGCGCGCATCTTTTCGTTGGTAATGCCTTCATACATCAACAAGTCGATTCAGACCATTGAACAATTTTTTAAAGGAGAAATAGACAAGGCTTACGCCCAAGAGCTTCTTGCTATCGATATTGGAATCATCATAGGTACAACGGCCATAGCCGCCCTGCTTACCTTTTTGATGCGCCAATACATCATCAATGTCTCAAGATATATTGAGTTCGACCTTAAGAATGAACTCTTTGAACATTACCTCACGCTCTCGCTGAATTTCTTTAAGCGCAATCGCGTTGGAGACTTAATGAATCGACTCTCTGAAGATGTAAGTCAAGTACGTATGTATGCAGGTCCGGCCATTATGTATGGACTTCAGACGCTGACCCTTTTTGTAATTCTTATTCCTCTGATGTTTATCAAGGCACCCACCCTTGCCTTGTATACCGTGCTCCCTTTTCCGATTCTTTCTGTGCTCATTTATAATATTAGCAAACGCATTCACCTGCGCAGTACCGCGGTACAGGCCTATCTATCTACACTCTCTACCTTTACCCAAGAGCGGTTTTCGGGTATAGCGGTGGTGAAAGCCTACGGCCTTGAAGAACAAATTGACGAAGATATATCACAACTGTCATCAGAAGGTAAAGAGACGGCCATGCATCTCGTGCGAATCAATGCCTGGTTCTTTCCGTTGATGTTATTGCTTATTGGTGCATCGAATATTATCGTGATGTTTGTCGGAGGTAGGATGTTTTTAAATGGAAGTATTTCTTCAGTGGGCCTTATCGCTGAGTTCATCCTCTATGTCAATATGCTCACCTGGCCAGTAACCGTAGTCGGATGGCTCACCTCTATCATTCAACGTGCAGAGGCCTCGCAAGAGCGTATCAATGATTTTCTGAATACAGCACCGGATCTCGCTTCAGGCGACTTAGCCCTAGATGAAGTAAAAGGAGAACTGCACTTCAAGGAGGTTCACCTCACCTATCAAGACACGAATATAGAAGCGCTCAAGGGAGTTAGTTTCACAGTGAAACCAGGAGAAACCTTGGCTATTCTGGGCAAAACCGGTTCAGGTAAATCGAGTGTTATGGATCTAGCAGCACGCCTATTGGATCCCACTTCAGGAACGATACTACTCGATCAAAAGGACCTCAAATCTTACAACTTAGACCAGCTAAGAGCTGAAATCGGAGCCGTGCCGCAAGACGCCTTTTTATTCTCAGAAACCATTAAGTCGAATATCAAATTTGGCTCAAAGAATGCAAGTGATGACGAAATTGTAAGTGCAGCTAAAATGGCTGATGTTCACGACAACATTCTTTCGTTTCCAGACGGGTACGACACTCAATTAGGAGAACGAGGTATTTCACTTAGTGGAGGACAAAAGCAACGAGTTTCTATCGCCAGAGCACTGATCAAACAAGCTAAGATTTACCTCTTCGACGATTGCCTCTCGGCTGTCGATACCGAGACCGAAGAAGTTATATTGGAAAACATAAAAAAACTTACCGCCCATAAAACTACCCTTATCGTTAGTCACCGCATCTCGACGATAAAGCACGCAGATCGCATAATTGTCATAGAAGACGGAAAGATCGTTCAAGAAGGAACACACGCAGAACTCGTTGAAAAAGAGGGCTTTTACAAGCACCTTTACCACGAACAATTAGTGGCCTAAAAAAGTTGTTCGACATTCTTTTTTTTTCCATTTTTGGGTAAGACGTTAATAGAGTCTATCTATGGAATCACGATTTAATGGCGAACAAGAGGAGATTTTCTCAAAAGTTTTAAGAGCAGGACGAAGAACCTATTTCTTTGACGTTCGTGCTACAAAGGCAGGAGACTACTACCTTACACTCACCGAGAGTAAGAAGTTTTCGAATGAAGACGGAAGCTTTCACTACAAAAAACATAAGATCTATCTGTACAAAGAAGACTTCACTGCCTTTGCCGAAATATTAAATGAGATGATGCAATTTGTGGTGGACACAAAAGGTGAAGAAGTAATTTCTGAGCGTCATCAAAAAGACTTTAAAAAAGAAGAGGATGCAAGCAGCGCTGATGAAAATCAGAGTTCTTCTTCGTTCACAGATCTCGATTTCGAGGAACTTTAATCTAAAAGAATCCCCATGAAAAAAATCTTTTTCAGCCTTCTTGGGCTGTGTCTTGTTGGCTTTGTAAGCGGACAAGTTTCGTCAGACGAGGTAACCCTTGAGTATTACCTTCCTAAAGGTGCCACATACGATGCCTCAATACCACGACCTGAAAGCGTCATTGGACACGAAGTGGGTGAATGGCATATTACACATGATAAACTGGTTTCTTACATGTATGCCCTGGCAGAGGCCAGCGATCGAATCAACATTAGTAATCGCGGCACCACTTATGAGGGAAGACCACTTTTGTTGCTCACCATTTCTAGCCCTGCTAATCTGAGTCGAATAGATGAGATACAAAAGAATCAACAACAAATCGCCTCAGGAAATCAACAACCCACTGCAAATGATCCGGTTGTAATCTATCAAGGATTTTCTATTCACGGGAACGAACCAAGCGGCTCGAATGCTTCACTAGCATACGCCTACTACCTGGCGGCTTCTGATGAAGCTCTTGGATTTCTAGAGAATACGGTAGTACTCTTTGATCCAAGCTTTAATCCTGATGGTCTGCAGCGCTTCGCCTACTGGGCGAATACCAATCGTGCTCATGTCATCAATTCAGACCCTAACGATAGAGAGTACAACGAGGTATGGCCAGGCGGTCGCACCAACCACTATTATTTTGATTTAAATCGTGACTGGTTACCCGTTCAATTACCAGAAAGTAGAGCACGCCTAGTAACGTTTCACGATTGGGTGCCTAATATCTTGACGGATCACCATGAAATGGGCACGAATTCGTCTTTCTTCTTCCAACCAGGAGAGCCTAAACGCGTACACCCATTAACTCCGAAAATCAATCAAGAGCTCACAAAAGCGATAGGAAACTACCACGAGACCGCCTTGAATGAAATCGGCTCGCTCTATTACAGCGAAGAGAACTATGACGACTATTACTACGGTAAAGGATCTACTTTTCCGGACGTAAACGGAAGTATAGGAATACTCTTTGAACAGGCGAGTTCAAGGGGACACGTACAAGAAAGCGATAACGGCCTTTTGACTTTCCCGTTTACCGTTCGCAATCAAATGACAACGGCAATCTCAACCCTTAAAGCGGCGAATGGATTGAAAGAGCAGCTTCAAAATTATCAATACAGCTATTACCGAGATTTAAAACAAGAAGCTGCTGCTGAAAAAGCAGGCGGATACCTGTTTGGTAGCCCTAAAGATTTTAGCAGCCCATGGCATCTTGCAGAAGTACTAAAGAGACACCGCATAGCACACAAAGTACTCGATTCAGATGTTACCGTTGGCGGAAAGAAGTACGCAGCAAAAAACAGCTATTTTGTTCCTTTAAATCAGAAGAATCCACGTCTTATCCATGCTATTTTCGAAGAGCGTACGGTATTTGAAGACAGTCTTTTTTACGACATTTCTGCATGGACTTTTCCACATGCATTTGGCGTGAATGCCGAAAAATTAAGTAAGGCTCCTACGAGCCAAATGAGCGAAGACTCTTCTATGGAATTACCTGCAGGATCGGTTAGCGGAAAAAGCAGTTATGCGTATCTGTTCGAAGCCCACGATTATTACGCACCTAAGCTAATTCATGCGCTTACTCAAAAAGGTATTCGGGTAAAAGTGGGTCTTGCTCCCTTTGAATTAGAGAACAAAAACTACGACTACGGAACACTAATGATTCCGCTTCAGAGCCAAAACCTAACTGCCGATGAACTCTACAGTACGCTTAGTGCGCTCGTTCAAGAGATCCCTGTTAAGGTACAGGCAGTCGGGACAGGTAAAACGAAAGGGATTGATTTAGGGAGTAATGATTTTGACGCCGTCAAGCCTATATCTGTAGCTATGATTGTAGGAGATGGCATCCGTTCTTATGATGCCGGGGAAATGTGGCATCTGTTTGATCAGAGATTTGACATCAAGGTGACTAAACTTGACACTAGAGACTTAGACCGTACCGACTTGTCGAGATACAATCGTATCATCTTTCCGAGCACCTCGTATGGGTTGTCTATTGGAGATAGAGCGATCTCTAATTTAAAAGACTGGGTACGTGACGGAGGAGTTTTGATTGGATACAGAGGCGCATTGAGTTGGTTAAAACGCAATGAGTTTATTGATTTCGAAACCCGTAGACCTGTGGTCAAAGACGCTAAGAATCTGCGCTTCGACCAGCGCGACGAATATTCAGGTGCTCAAGTAACAGGTGGGGCTATTTTTGAAGCATCAATCGATCGTTCGCACCCTATCAACTTTGGTTTTACTGAAAATAGAATAGCGCTTTTTAGGAATACAAACACCTTTATCGCTCCTAAACAACACTCGTATCAGAACCCCATTCAGTATACCAACAATCCGCTTTTAAGTGGATACATCTCAGAAGAAAATTTAGCCGAACTCAAGGGTTCAGTGCCCTTCGTTACCCAAAGCATGGGGGCTGGTCGCGTAATTGGATTAACCGACAACACGAACTTTAGAGCCTTCTGGTACGGAACGAATCGCATTCTTTTGAATGCACTGTTCTTTGCAGACTCGATGTAATTACCAATGGTTGCGCTTCGCTAACCCCTCGAGATGGGCATAGTGATGAGCACCATGCCATGCATATAAGAGCGTATTCTCTAAAAGGGTACGCTCTTTTTTTGCGTCCGGGTGAATAAAGGCTTGTTTCATTTCATCAAAACGCAACGATCGAACGAGATAAACAATCTTTTGGTGTACGGCTTCTAACAAAATAAGAGAACTTTCAATGGGCATCTGTGCGTCTGGCAAATGCGCCCAACCGTCTTGATCGTATGCTTTAATGAGCGGTGTTTCTTCAGATAATGCCCATTTATAACGAATAAGACTATGCAAATGACTATCTGCTAAATGGTGGATCAATTGACGAGCTGTCCACCCTCCTTCGCGATAAGGGGTGTCTAATTGCGTATCGCTCCAATCCGATACGAGTTGACGCAAGGCGGATGGAAGTTGCTCTAATTGTGTAACCGCCTTTTCAATGTGCTGTTCTGAAATCTCAGCCGGGAGCTCAAACCCACCGATCGGAAATTTTAGCGAATCCACGATTAACCTACACTTACGAGTTCAACATCAAAGATCAAGGTAGCATTTGGCGGTATCACCCCTCCGGCACCGCGAGAGCCATAGCCGAGTTCTGAAGGGATAACAAAGCGTGCCTTATCACCAACCTTTAAAAGAGAAATACCTTCATCCCATCCTGAGATCACTTGTCCAATACCTAAGGTAAATTCAATCGGTTCTTTACGTTGGAATGAAGAATCAAAAACCTGACCATTTTCTAAGCTACCCTCATAGTGTACTTTAACCTTCTTCTTTGGTTCTGCTTGAGCCCCGTTACCCTGTTGGATGATCTTGTAGCGCAATCCCGATGACGTTTTTTCAAAGCCCGCCGCGAGCTTTTCCATAGCCGCTTCTCTAGCCTCCTGCTCTTTCTTTTCGCGTTCAGCTCTAGAATTTTCAAAGGTTCTGAACGCCTCCACAGCATTCCATTTTTCAGCCTCAGCCCCTTTGCGTAGTATAGTAAGACTCTTAATAGTATCCCCCTGAGCCACAGCATCGACCACCTCTTGACCTGAAATGACATGTCCGAAGACGGTGTGCTTGTTATCGAGCCAAGGCGTAGGCACATGAGTAATAAAAAATTGACTACCGTTTGTGCCTGGACCGGCATTAGCCATAGACAGTACACCAGGCTTGTCATGCTTGAGTTCTGGATGAAATTCATCGTCAAACTTGTATCCAGGATCTCCGGTACCTGTACCTAGCGGACACCCTCCTTGAATCATAAAATCAGGAATCACGCGGTGAAATTTTAAGCCGTCATAATAGGGTGTCCCCTGGGCCTTCGCCTTATTTTCTAAGTCACCCTCCGCTAGTGCCACAAAGTTTCCAACGGTCCCTGGAGTTTTGTCGTGCGTGAGTTTAACGGTTATACTTCCTTTGTCTGTTTCAAACTGAGCGTAAATTCCTTCTTGCATAATGTGTTATTCAGGAGCATTAGCCCCATACGTATCGATTAAATATATTAGTGAAGCCATTGCAGCGGCTCCGAGTTCTAGTTCTCTTTTATTGACCTGATCAAAAGTATCATGGTCAGAGTGGTGGTGATCAAAGTAACGCTGAGAGTCTGGGCGTAAGCCAGCCAAGACTGTACCCTGAGACTTTAAAGGCCCTACATCTGCTCCACTACCTCCCAATTCGAAACGATCGGAGAAAAACGGATAAAACAGTGCAGACCATTGTGCTATTCTCTCAAAGTTTTCCTCAGTAGTATCAAATTGAAATCCACGTGGCGTAAACCCTCCACTATCACTTTCAAGGGCAAAAACATGTTTTTCACCCAAAGACTCAGCTTCACTAGCGTATTCTCTAGCCCCTCTTAAACCATTCTCTTCATTCATAAAGAGCACCGCTCTAAGCGTACGTTTTGGCTTATACCCAATCGCCTTTAAGGTCCGCAACACTTCAATAGACTGAACCACTCCTGCCCCGTCATCATGAGCCCCATCTCCGAGATCCCAAGAATCTAAATGACCACCTACGACTACTATCTCTTCTGGATAGACCGAACCCTTCATCTCACCAATCACATTGTACGATTTCACATCGGGAAAGGTTCTACAGTTCTGTTTAAAATAGAATTGCGTGTCTGGATTCAAACTTAAGGTCGCAGAAAGCAACTCTGCTCCATTGGTACTGATCGCAGCCGCAGGTATTCTAGAGCTAATCGGACTATCTCCATAGCTCATCCCTCCTGTATGCGGAAAGTCGTCAAGTCTAAGATTCATCGAGCGCACAATGACACCCACAGCACCGTATTTAGCTGCTTCAACAGCACCCGAATAGCGCTGATCTACGCATGCACCATAGGCTTGAAAAGTAGGTATCGTCTGCGGATTCATAGGACGGTTGAAAAACACGATTTTTCCTGCAATCTTATTACGTCCTATCTGTGCGAGTTCTTCAATACCATTGACCTCTATAACCTTAGCCTTTAATCCCATACTCGGAGTAGCTACAGAACCTCCTAAGGCCGTTATTGGCACTGTAGTACTGAGACCTGGTGCTGTTTCAAAATAAGCGTATTCAGGAGCACCCCTTACCCATTTAGGGACCATGACAGGCTGGAGATATACCCGGTCTAACCCCAGGTCGTTCATTACTGACTTCGTGTATTCAACTGCTTGTTCAGCCTCCACTGAACCCGACAAGCGACCACCAATTTGAAGTGACAAAAAGCGCAACCAATCGTACGCCTGCCCGCCCGTAAGGGTTTCATCAAAAATAGATCGTATCATCAATTCATCTCGAGAAGAGGCTTCTTCTGATTGGGCTTCAACCCTATGCATTCCAAGACTTAGACTCAAAAAAAGGAATAGTATTCCTATTGAAATTTTACCGCTCATACGTACTGTTTAACGTCCTCTAAAGTTACGGCATCGCCAGAGAGTATAAGCAATCGCTCTACCACATTTCTCAATTCACGAATATTGCCCTTGTAGCTCTTCTTCTGAAGCTCCGCGATGGCATCTTTTTCAAACGCCTTCACTCGAGCCCCATTCTCTTCTGCAATTTGTGTATTGAAGTGTTCTATTAAGAGCGGAATATCTTCATTGCGCTCATCGAGCGATGGTAATTCTAGGCGAATTACACTTAGGCGATGGTAAAGATCTTCTCTAAAGGACCCTGACGCAATAGCCTCTTGAAGGTTCTTATTGGTTGCAGCTACAACGCGGACATCAACCTTTATCGCCTTGTCTGATCCCACACGTGAAAGCGTTTGCTCTTGCAATACCCGTAGCACTTTAGCCTGGGCCGATAAAGACATGTCACCCACCTCATCAAGAAATAAGGTCCCTTGATGAGCAGCCTCGAACTTACCTGCTCGGTCTTTATGGGCAGAAGTAAATGCGCCTTTAACATGACCAAACAACTCACTTTCAATGAGTTCAGAAGGTATTGCAGCGCAATTAACCTCTATAAAGGGAGAAGACGAACGCTCGCTTAGTTCGTGGATTGAGCGTGCTACAAGCTCTTTTCCGGTTCCGTTTGCCCCCGTGATCAAGACACGAGCAGAAGTTGGAGCCACTTTTTCAATGATCTGCTGCACCTCCTTTAAAGCACTACTCTCTCCTACCATTTGAGTAGACCTACGCAGCTTTTTCTTAAGCCTTTTGTTTTCAGTCGCTAGATTTTTACGATCAAGGGCGTTTTTTACTGTTAAAAGCAAGCGGTTGAGATCAGGTGGCTTTGAGAGGTAATCAAATGCTCCTATGCGCATGCACTCTACAGCAGTTTCTAAATCTCCGTGTCCTGAAATCATAATAAAAGGCAACTCAGAAAGCCGCGATGTGCAGGCCTGCAAGACCTCAATGCCATCTTTTTTAGGCATTTTAATGTCACAGAATACTAAATCGATTGACTCATCATTGCTTAGGATATCTAAGCCTTCTTGGCCATCCTTAGCCGTTAGGCATTCATAGGTTTCATCCGATTCTTGTAGGATTTTCACAAGTACTCTGCGGATACTTTCCTCGTCTTCTATGATGAGTATACGTGCCATGAGGTTAAATAGAGAGGTCTTAAAATACAAAACCCACCCTCAAACAGTGTTCAAGGATGGGAAAAATTGCTATGAAAAAGAAAATAGTAAAGGATAAACCTTTACTGATGGTAAATATATACTTTTTTTTAATTCTCGCGAATCTGTGGTTAAGAGAACATATCTCTAATGCGATCGAAGGTTGATTTATCATCTGCCTTTGGATCAGGCATAAAGTTTTTATCGTTTAAGGTCTCTTCAAAGAAGGCTTCTTGCTCAGCAGATAATTTTTGAGGGGTCCATACCATAACATGCACCAATAAATCGCCTTTGCCGTATCCGTTTAAGCTCTTCACCCCCTTACCTCTCAGTCGTAGCACTTTGCCCGACTGCGTTCCTTTATCGACTTTAATACGCACCTTACCGCCAACGGCATCTATTTCTTTTGAAGCCCCAAGAACGGCCTCAGCAAAACTAATGCGAAGGTCGTAATGCAAATTGTCTCCCTCTCGTTTTAAAGAAGGGTGCTGGGTCTCTTTTATTGAAACAATAAGGTCTCCTGCAATACCGTCTCCAGGTGCTGCGTTTCCTTTACCCGAGACTTTGAGCTGCATGCCGTCCTCAACTCCTCCAGGAATCTGAATAGAAACCGTTTCTTCTTTGCTCACTAGCCCTTGCGCGTCAGCACCTGCAGGCTTTTGATCTAGAATCTGTCCGGCTCCACCACATGCGGTACATGGAGCGGCCGTTTGCATGCGACCTAAAATAGTATTGGTGATTTTTGTCACCTGCCCTGTACCATTACAGCTACTGCACGATTTATAGGTTACCCCCTCGGCTTGAACCTTCCGCTTAACCTTCACTTTCTTTTCAACCCCTTCAGCAATTTCGTCTAGGGTAAGGGTGATTTGAATGCGCAAATTGGTTCCCTTCACCCGACGCCCTCCAGAGGATCCGAACCCACCGAATCCGCCAAAACCTCCGCCAAATGCACTCCCGAAAATATCTCCAAATTGACTGAAGATGTCATCCATATTCATTGAACCGGCACCACCTCCGTTTTCAAACGCCGCATGTCCGAATTGATCGTAACGCGCGCGCTTATCCGGATCTGAGAGCACCTCATAGGCCTCTGCAGCCTTTTTAAAGCGCTCCTCAGCCGTACTATCACCTGGGTTTTTATCAGGGTGGTATTCAATGGCTTTTTTTCTGTAGGCTTTTTTAATTTCTGCCTCAGAAGCCCCTTTAGACACCCCTAATATTTCGTAAAAATCTTCTTTCATCTAGTGACTAGTTTCCTACCACCACCTTAGGGTGACGGATAATTTGATCTCCTAATTTATACCCCTTCTCAACCGTGTCAATGATCTTACCTACCATGTCCTCTGAAGGCGCTTTAATCTGAGTGATAGCCTCATGAACTTCCGAATCAAAAACATCTCCTGCTTTGACCTCAAGAGACTCTAACCCCTTTGATTTCAATGTCTCGGTGAGTTTATTGTAGATCAATCGAATTCCTTCAATATGCGAATCTTCTTGTTTTTGCATCTCTGCAATGGCTCTTTCAAAGTCATCCACTACCGGTAACAACGCTGCAATCACTTCTCTACCAGCAGTTTTAAATAAATCAATACGCTCTTTAGTGGTGCGCTTCTTGTAGTTTTCGAATTCAGCAAAAAGCCTTAAAAACTTATCTTTTTCTAAAGCCAATAAAGCTTCTGGGCTTTCATCGACCGTTTCGCTATGTGCAGATGTCTCTTCTTGGGATACTTCTTCTGAAGACTCAGTGCCTTCTTGAGTATTCACTTCATCCTCTTCTATGGCTTTCTTTTCCTTCTTTGACATGATTTAACTATTAATAACTTAAAAATCTAAGCAAAAGTACTGCCATAACGGTTCGCGATGTCAAAATGTCATCTTTTTAGAAGATGACTCAATGCAGGTCGAATCGCCTTAAACTTAAATTGAAAGTCAGAAGATTCTAGCAGTGTAGAACGTACATTTTGAGATTCTAGAACCACGGCTGACATCTCTCCCAATACCATTTTTAAGACCCAACTAGGAATGCTAGGTAAGAAAAAAGGCCGCTTCAAAATGTTGGCCACTTCTCGCAGCAATTCCTTTTGCACCACCGGATGAGGCGCTACCGCATTGATAACGGGGCCTAAATCGTGGGTGAGGAGGTACACGAACAAGCGCGCTAAATCTTCACTATGAATCCACGACTGCCATTGCTTACCCGATCCAAGAGACGCACCGATTCCAAAGCGCACGGGCAGTACAAGCTTGGGTAATGCCCCTTGTATGCTATCTAACACAATTCCAATCCGCACCAAAGAAAGAGCATGTCCTTTATCAGAAAGACGTTGGGCCTGTGCCTCCCACTGTTGCACCACCTCAGTTAAGAATCCGTCACCATAAGCTGTTGAATGCTCGTCATGGGTGAGATGAAGGTCGCTCTTATACACTCCAATGGCAGAGGCTGAAAGTATACGAATAGAAGGATTTTTCGATTTCTCTAAAGCCATTTCAAGCGTTTTCAGACTATTGATACGACTGAATAGCACTTGTTTTTTATAAGAAGCGGTCCATCTCTTTGCGATCGTCGCCCCTGCAAGGTTAATCACATGAGTGACACCGTCCATGGCTTTCTCGTCAAATGTGAATTGATCTGGGTTCCACTCAAATCCTTTGGCACCTAAAATCGCAGAGGGTGAAGGATGGCGACTGAAGTAGCGCACCTCAACCCCTTCCCTTACGAGTTCAGTGCAGATTTTTCTTCCTATGAGGCCTGTAGCCCCTGTAATCAATACGACCATATCATTTTGCTTTTACAGCGCGTAGCATTTCTCGTTTTCCCGGTGGGCCGGGCAATCGCTCAACGTTCAATCCGGCCGCCTCTAATCCTCGTCTTACCGTTCCTTTGGCACAATAACTTACCCATGTTCCGTTTTCATTCAGTAAGTCTGCACATTTCTCTAGTGCCCATGGCTCCCATAAATCAGGTTGTACACGTGGTCCGAACGCATCGTAATAGATGAGATCAAACCGAAGGTCTGTGGTGAAAGCCTCAAACGTAGTATTTAGTTTTAAGAGATTGAAATGAGGAGTTATCGCTGTCCACTCCCCCACAACAGCCTGGTGCATGGCACGGTAAAATTTGGGCAAGGCCCAGGACTCGTCCTCAAATACCGCATAATGCTCTTCTGAAAGCATATGGGGTTCGATAGTGACATAGTTGCATTTTTCACCACCGCTTTCGGCCATCTTGGCCGCTGTTAGCACAGCGTTCATACCCGTACCAAACCCCAATTCAAATACAGTTAAGGTTCGCTCTTTAGCACCCGATTCGATGACCTGTTCAAGACCCTTTTGAATGTAAACGTGATTCGCTTCAGTTAAGGCGCCGTGCTTAGAATGATACTGCTCGTTTAACGCCGGTAAATGAAGCGTTTTACTCGAATCTCCTGTGGTAATAATCTCGAACTTCACAAACGTAAAAGTAAAGGAAGAACTTGTATTTTTACGACCTAATCAGAGAAGTATGAAAATCAATAAGGTTACCGAGTCAAGATTTGGAGCTGTAGATTACAAAACATTGCCTTTCGGATCTTTATTCACCGATCATATGGTCGTCGCGGATTATAAGGACGGAAAGTGGTCGACTCCAGAAATTGTGCCCTACGGCCCTATGACGATGTATCCTTCATCAAGTGTGCTCCATTATGGTCAGGCCTTATTCGAAGGAATGAAGGCCTACAAGGACAATGAAGGCAATGCTTTTCTGTTTAGACCTGACCAAAACATCAAACGCTTTAATCGCTCTTGTGAGCGTCTGGCGATCCCTCAAATGGATGAGCAAGCTTTTCTCTCTGCACTCGATCATCTTATTGCCCTAGAGCGCCAATGGATACCAGATGAAGAAGGCAGTTCTCTTTATATCCGTCCATTTGTGTTCGCTACTGAGCCTGCCATTAAGGCTAATCCTGCATTAGAATACCGCTTCTGTATCATCTGTGCGCCCGTAGCTTCTTATTTTGCCGACGCCATTGCGGTGAAGATTGAAGAAAAATTTTCTAGGGCTGCACCTGGAGGTTTTGGATACGCCAAGGCTGCCGGAAATTACGCAGGTCAGTTCTATCCCACAGAGCTTGCAAAAGCAGAGGGGTATCAGCAGGTGGTATGGACAGATGCACAAACACACAGTTATCTTGAAGAAGCAGGAACGATGAATATTTTTGTGCGATTCAAAGACACATTAGTGACAAGCCCTGTTTCGGATACCATACTCGATGGGATTACACGTAAGAGCATGATCGCCCTGTGCAAAGATCTCGGCATTAAAGTAGAAGAACGCGCCATTGCCGTTCATGAACTTTTAGAAGGTTTTGAAAATGGAAATCTCATAGAGCTTTTCGGTGCCGGAACGGCCGCAGTGGTCAGCGAAATCAAAAGCTTCGGATACCGCGGCATCAACTACGAGTTAGATGTTGCTGAAGATGCTTATGGGGCAGTACTCAAAAAAGCCCTTACCGATATCCAGCGCAATAGAGCTGAAGACCCTCACGGATGGCGCTACCAAATAAAAGCGAATGTTTAGTACAGGACAGCTCATTTTTGCCCTTCTTTTCGCCATAGGCTTTATTACTATAATCGCTTTAGCCTATCGCAAAGACAAGGCTCTGCATCAACGCTACTTCAAAGGAGCACGCTGGGTACTAGTCGCATTTATTGCTTTTGTAGCTCTTCTAAGTATACTCAAAGCCCTTCTCAGACCGTGAGTCAATGGTGGACATATCTAGCGGTTTTTCTTGGAGGAGGTCTAGGTAGTGTTGCGCGATTCGGTCTTTCTGCAGTGCTAAACAAAGGACATCATTTTTTTCACTGGGGTACCTTTTCGGCGAATATGTTGGGGTGCCTTTTAATCGGAGGTCTAATCCCGTTCTTTTCAAAAACACCTCAATCGTCTTTGGCGCTCTTTGCCATTGCGGGATTTTGCGGAGGTTTCACCACCTTTTCTACACTCTCTTGGGAGAGTCTCAAGCTCCTAGAAAAATTTGGCGTCGGCCCTTACCTCCTCTACGTTGGGAGCTCTATTTTAGTAGGTCTTTCGCTTACCTATGGAGGCTACCGTGCTGTTTTACAACTATTTAAGATCTAAATCCTTAAAATTTTAGGAACATCTCATTGGGAGGTCCCTAAAAATTAGGATCTCCTAATTGATCTTGCTCAATTATTGCATTTTATTAATTGTTTTTACAAAAACGATGAAAATAAACTGTTAAAAAATAATTAATACTACGTTTATTCCATCAAAACTGTAAAAACGATGAAAAAAATTGAAGCAATCATTCGAAAGTCAAAGTTCGATGAGGTTAAGAAAGCCCTACACGATGCGGGTGTTCTCTTTTTCAGTTACTGGGACGTAACTGGAGTAGGTAATGAAAAACAAGGTCATGTATATAGAGGTGTAGTTTATTCAACCTCTGACATCCAGCGACGCTACCTCTCTATTGTCGTCTCAGAGGATTTTGTAGAAACCACCGTCAAAACCATCATCGATACCGCAAAAACAGGCAACGTGGGAGATGGAAAAGTTTTCGTCTCGTCCATTGACGAAGCCTATCGCATTCGAACAGGTGAAAGTGGATACGAAGGAATCAACTAAACGTTAATCATCAAATCAATCACATGGAAACAGCTTTATTTACTGCCAATAATATATGGATGATGCTCTGCACAGGGCTGGTATTCTTTATGCACCTTGGGTTCTCATTTCTCGAAATAGGACTTACGCGTCAAAAAAACACCATTAACATCCTTTTCAAAAACATTTTTATCATCACCGTAGGGCTACTCCTTTATTACATTGGAGGTTTCAACCTGATGTATCCAGGCTTTGAAGAGGGCGATTTAGGCCTACTTAAGTTCGCAGGCTTCGGAATTGCAGCTCCTGATGGAGGGATGACTCCCGCCTATGCCGATGGCGGCTATACGTGGTGGACAGACTTTCTTTTTCAAGGAATGTTTGCAGCTACAGCGGCAACTATTGTTTCGGGTGCCGTCGCTGAACGGGTAAAACTTCAAGCCTTTTTCATTTTCACCATTATATACGTAGGTATCGTTTACCCTATCGCAGGCTCTTGGCAATGGGGAGGTGGATTCCTTTCTACACTTAGCTATGGTACTGCCGAAGGTTTCTATGACTTTGCAGGCTCGACAATCGTACACTCTGTAGGAGGATGGGCTGCATTAATTGCCGTTTACCTCTTAGGAGCTCGTGTCGGAAAGTACAATGAAGACGGATCAGCAAACGCCATCACAGGGCACAGTATGCCCTTCACTACCGCAGGGGTGCTCATCCTTTGGTTAGGGTGGTTCGGGTTTAATGGAGGTTCAGTTTTATCGGCCGATCCGGAGCTTACTTCACTCACTTTAGTGACCACCTCATTAGCCGCAGCTGCTGGTGGTGTCGCCGCAATGACAGTAGCCTTCTTCAGATTTAAAAACCTAGACCTCACCATGTTCTTGAACGGTATTTTAGGTGGACTTGTAAGTATTACTGCAGGAGCAGATCAAATGAGCCCCAATGAAGCGGTGATCATCGGAATCATCGGAGGTATCATTATCGTCTTCGCCGTATCGCTTTTAGACAAACTCAAATTAGACGATCCTGTAGGAGCGATTGCCGTGCATCTCGGAACGGGTATTTGGGGAACCTTAGCCGTCGGAATTTTTGGCGGCCTAGCCTCATTCGATCAGTTCTTGGTGCAACTAGCAGGAGTAGGAGCCGTTGCTGTATTCTGCACGATTTCAGCCTTTATCATCTTAGGAGTAATGAAGGCAACTATTGGGATACGCGTTTCTAAAGAAGAAGAAGTCGAAGGTCTTGACATCCATGAGCACGGAATGGATGCCTATCCAGATTTCAGACTCAACCAACATTAATCATCAATCTCAGGGCGCACTTCGGTGCGTCCTTTTTATTCACTCTTAAAACACCAACATCATGAAAACAACAAAACACCTCCTAGTGGGGCTAGCACTTCTTTTGCCTTTATTTTCGGCAATTCGAGCTCAAGAAAGTCCAACCTTTAACCTTAGCGGATCGGTAGACACCTACTTCAGAACCAGCGAATACGCTCCAGGAACTTCGTTCGCAAACCTCCCCGGCTTTGCCTTAGGAATGGCCAACTTGGTATTTTCTTATGAGGGAGAGAAGTCAGGATTTGTGGCAGATCTCGTTTACGGACCTCGAGGAGCCGAAGCTGTATTTAATTCTACCGGATCATCGAACATTGTCAACCAGCTCTATGTCTACTACAATTTGGCAGATGGTGTAACGGCTACATTCGGAAATTTCAACACTTTTTTAGGGTATGAAGTCATCTCTCCTACAGCCAACTTCAATTATTCAACCTCTTATATGTTTTCATACGGGCCGTTCTCACACACTGGTCTAAAGCTAGACTTTACGCTCGACGATGAAATTTCTGCCATGATCGGGGTAATGAATCAAACCGATTACACCGATTCTAATAGTGATGGAAGCATCGCCTTTGACAGCTATATGTTTGGAGCGCAATTAGGCGTTTACGGTCAATATTTCAACCTCTTAGCAGGCGAAGGATATACCCAGGTCGATTATACCGGAGGTGTAGATCTCGGGGATAGCTTTTTCTTGGGGGTAAACGCCACTCACGCAAGCCTTGGCGGAGATAATTCATTTTCGGGTGTAGCCTTGTATCCGCAGTTAACGCTTTCTGACACCTTCGCGCTTGGGTTACGCGGAGAACTCTTTTACGATAAAGGTGCCGGAATATTGGATGCCGATGGAGACTTTGACAACACCGGCCTCACACTCACGGGAAGCTACACCTCCGGAAACTTCACTTTCAAGCAAGAATTTAGAGTTGACAGCGGATCTTCAGCATTTTATAGCAATAGCAACGGATCTACTGATTCATTATCATCATTTATCCTAGCAGCCATTTACAGCTTCTAACCTACCCCATTCCAGGCCATCCTCAATTCTGAAGATGGTCTGGTTTACTTTAATTTAAGCGGAAACTTCTTTTCTCCTGCAGTCACTTCTACACTTAGGGTATTCACGGCAGGAACGATGGCACAGGCATACTTCGGATTATAGGCACAATACGGATTGTAAGCCTTGTTAAAATCAACCGATACCGAATCACCCAAAGGGTAGCGCAGATCAAGATAGCGACCCCCACCGTAGGTACTCACTCCATTGGTGTCATCGCGAAATGGAAGAAAGACATAATCGTCTTCGGGTTCATAGGCTCTGTATACTTCTAAAGAAAACGATTGACCCTTCATTTCAAAATGCAATCTGCCATAGAGCACCTCCTTTGTAGAGGTGTTTGCTGTAGTAGGCATTTCAAAGGGTTCAGCGCCAAGCACCTCTTCAAAGGCAGCTGTCACCATAAAGGTGCTATCCGGTGCAAAGAAGGATAAGGTTTCGAATACCTTGCGCTCTTTCGGACGTAACGGACTCAAGGATCCATCCCTAAACGATTCATTCTTTTCATTCTGCCACTCATATACCTCATGTAAGACTTTAGGAACCGTGTCTAAGTCCACCTGTACCCTCTCGTGATGGTAGCGTTTTTCTGAACACCCTAGGAGTCCTACAAAAACAAGGCTAAATAGAAGTAAGCGGTGCATCACGAATAACTTGAGAAAGCACAATATGGGTGCGCGTTTCACCGTACGAAATTAATAAATCTATCAAGGCTTCTAAATGCCTTTGGTCTTCGAGTACGACCTCCATAATGATGTTTTCATTTCCGGTTACCCGATAACAATTGCGTATTTCCTTGAGTGAAGGCACACGCGCCAAAAAAGGCTTGAGCATTCCAACAAAAGCCCTTAAGTGAATAATCGCGTGCAACGACTGTCCGACTTTAGACGGGTCAACTTGAGTACTATACCCTAAAATCACCCCTTGATCCTCTAAACGTCGGACGCGATCAGCAATGGCTGCAGAACTCAAACCCACTTCTTTCCCCATGGCAGTATAAGAGATGCGGGCATTCTGTTGCAACAAACGAATCAATTTGGTATCAATACGATCTAACATAAATAACTATCTATTTTTAACTAAAATACTTTAAAATTTAACGTAATTGTATAATAAAACATTAAATATTGTATTCCCTTCTGAACTTCCTAGGGTAATTTTAACCTATGCTCGTCTCAGAAAAATTGTATAAAGAAACCCTAACACTCTGTGCTATTACAGAGCGTATAAATTTTACGCAAGAGCCTCAGCGAACTCCAAATGCACTCACTTCTGAGATCACACATCAACTCATTGAAGATTCTATATTGCTGAAAAACAGCATGTATTCGGCCCTTACAGAGCAGGCCTCTTTGAGCAAGCACTACAGTATACTACGATTCGCTTTGATTCTAGCGAAGAACCTCCAATCGTATATTAAAGGACTCGAGCGTGATCATTCTGTGAATAAGGAGTACCTCAAGGTGTCGAGAAGAGCGTTGCGACTCTACAGAAGATTGCTTCTCAGCAATTACAATCAGTGGAAGGTTCAGCTCAACTGAGCGCGCTGTTGAAGAAATCCTAGCGCCGTCTTATTAAAAATTAAGGGCTGTTCGACGTTGACCACGTGTCCGCATTTTTTAACCACCTCAAGCGTAGCATTCGCATGATGCTTGATCAATTCTTTAATTGGAGGTAAAAACAAGTAATCTTCTTCTCCCATGACATACAAGGTCGGAATATCCACTCGCACCGAACGATAAAAACGAAGCAGCGGATTGAGGTCAGCGGTGAGTTTAAACCACTTTAAAAACTCTTTTTGGTAGAGTTTCTTCGCCTCACGCACAAAGAGGTGACGCGATTCTTTGTGGTTCTTATTCGGCATGATAATGAATGCGAAAAAACGGTACAACCACAGATAAGGAACCACTGATTTGAAGAGGTTACCCAATAACATCAAAAAACGCGAACGCACATCTAGCTTAACAATCGCTCCCCCCAAGATCATCGACTGTACCCGCATAGGGTATCTATCGGCCAAATTCCGAATTAAAATAGTACCCAAGGATATCCCCACAAAATGGGAGCGCTCAATGGCAAGATGGTCTAGTACCTCAACAATGTCATCGGTAATCGAATCAAAGGTATAGCGCGAATGAAAGGCTTGAGCAAGTGGAATCTTAGAGTTTCCATGGCCCCTTAAATCAATGAGCAACACATTGAAATGCTTCTTAAAATCTCGTATTTGCTTAAACCATATCGACGAGCTACCCCCAGCACCATGAACAAAGGTGACCCATTGGTCGGCATTCGCATCGGTATAAGTAGTGTAGTGAAGCATCGTTTAAATATAAAGTAAAGCGCGCATTTGATCGTGCAGAGAAGCGGCCTCCTTTTGGGCTGCCTGTGCAAAATCTTCTCCAGAAGAAGCGTAAATGATTCCTCGAGACGAGTTTACGAGCACTCCCACAGATTCGTTTTTAGCGGCCTGGTACGCTTCTGAAAGGGAACCTCCTTGAGCTCCAATCCCGGGCATCAAAAAGAACGCATTCGGGGCAAGTGTTCTCAAATGTTTCAACTGAGCGCTTTGTGTAGCACCCACTACATACATAATACGCTCACTATGAGAAAGTTCTTGCGTTTTGGCAATCACTTGATCTACCAGATGTGTCTTTGCTTGGTCAGTACTCCATTGAAAATCAAAGGCCCCCTCGTTGGAGGTAAGCGCCAAAACGATAGCAAACTTATTCGGATACGCTAAGAACGGAACCAGAGTCTCAGCGCCCATGTAAGGAGAGAGCGTAATCGCATCGCACGTCATGGTCTCAAAAAAAGCTTTTGCATACGCCTTCGCCGTGTTTCCAATATCCCCACGCTTGGCATCCGCAATGATCAGGTGAGACGGATGGTTCGCTTTAATGTAGGCAACCAGATCGGTTAGAGCACTCCAACCCTTCACCCCAAAGGCCTCAAAAAAAGCCGTGTTCGGCTTAAAGGCAACACAATGCGCTGCTGTGGCGTCTACAATTGCCTTACAAAAAGTCAGTAACCCCTCTTCTTCATTTTTCAGATGCGATGGAAGACGTTCGAGAACCGGGTCAATCCCAACGCATAAAAAGGAACCCTTGTTACGAATGTGCTGTATCAAAGAAGGTGTGTCCATGCTTATATCGTTTCTGAAGCTTCTTTCAATTTTTCTGTATTCTCTACCAAGCGCAATTCATCAAGAATCTTCTGAATATCACCGTTGATAATTCCTTGAAGGTCATAGAGTGTCAGTCCAATTCGATGATCGGTAACGCGACCCTGAGGGTAATTATAGGTCCGAATCTTGGCCGAACGGTCGCCCGAGCTCACCTGCGAATTACGTTTTGCCGCATCTTCTTCTTGACGCTTAGCCAATTCAAGATCATAAAGGCGTGAGCGCAATACTTTAAAAGCCTTTTCTTTATTCTTATGCTGCGACTTCTGGTCTTGACATTGAGCGACCAATCCGGTCGGAAGGTGGGTAAGACGCACCGCAGAATAGGTGGTGTTCACAGATTGTCCTCCTGGTCCTGACGAACAGAAATAATCAATTCGCACTTCTTTTGGATCAATCTCTACATCAAAGTCTTCGGCCTCAGGAATAACCATTACGGTAGCCGCACTGGTATGAACTCTTCCCTGAGTCTCAGTTTGTGGAACGCGCTGAACGCGATGCACCCCTGCCTCAAATTTCAGGGTTCCATACACGTCTTGACCAGTTACCTCGAAATGAATCTCTTTGTATCCCCCGCTGGTTCCTTCGTTTAAATCGATAATGTTCGTCCTCCATCCGCGCGACTCGCAATACTTGGTATACATTCTAAAAAGATCGCCAGCGAATATACTCGCCTCGTCTCCTCCTGTACCTGCACGAATCTCCATCACTACGTCTTTTTCGTCTTCTGGATCCTTAGGGATCAGTAAAAACTTGATCTCCTCTTCAAGTCCTGGGAGGGCTGATTTGGCCTCTTCTAATTGCATGCGTGCCATTTCAACCATTTCGGAGTCGTCTGATTGAGCGATGAGCTCTTCGGCTTCCGAAAGATTATTCTTCAATGACAGGTACACTTCTCGCTTTTCAACAAGCGCCTTTAAAGAGGTGTATTCTTTGTTCAATTGCACATAACGCTTTTGATCAGAGATCACATCCGGTTGTATGATGAGATCGGCGATCTCGTCGTAGCGCTGCTTGATGATATTGAGTTTATCTAACATAGAGATATGAAGTTCTATCGAATTTAAGGGTTTTCTATACTGCTACCCTAAAGGTATTCAAAGGTACCGTGCTCGCTTTGAATCGTAAGTTTCTTCTTGTCGCTTGATTCAACACGACCGATGATCTTAGCGGAGACTCCAAAACGCTCTGAAATAGCGATGAGTTCAGGCGCTACAGCGGCAGGCACATAGGCCTCGAGTCGATGCCCACAATTAAAGACTTTATACATTTCTTTCCAACTCGTTCCTGATTCGCGCTGAATCGTCTGAAACAAAACAGGCACCTCAAAAAGACCGTCCTTAATGATGTGAAGTTGGTCTACAAAGTGTAATACTTTGGTCTGAGCCCCGCCACTACAGTGTACCAGCCCATGTATCTGAGAACGGTCTACTTGATTGAATATGGCCTTAACGATAGGAGCATAAGTCCGTGTTGGCGATAATACTAACTTTCCGGCATCAATAGGAGAACCCTCAACGGCATCCGTCAAGCCTAAACCTCCTGAGTACACAAGGTCTTCAGGTAATCCGTCGTCGAAGGTTTCAGGATACTTTTGAGCGAGATCTTTTCCGAAGACATCGTGACGTGCAGAAGTCAATCCGTTACTTCCCATACCCCCATTGTACTCACTTTCGTAGCTCGCTTGCCCGAAAGAAGCGAAACCGACAATCACATCTCCCGATTGAATATTGGCATTATCAATGACCTCAGAACGCTTCATTCGCGCCGTTACCGTAGAATCTACAATCACTGTTCTCACCAAATCTCCAACATCTGCCGTCTCTCCTCCGGTGGTTTGAATATTTACACCATGCGGACGCAATGATGCTACCAATTCTTCAGTGCCCTCTATAAGGGCCTTAATTACCTCTTTGGGAATCAATCGAGCGTTACGCCCTATGGTAGAAGACAGCAAGATGTGATCGGTCACTCCTACACAAATAAGGTCGTCAAGGTTCATGACCAGGGCGTCCTGAGCAATTCCTTTCCATACAGAAAGGTCGCCGGTTTCTTTCCAATACATGTACGCTAAAGAAGACTTGGTTCCGGCTCCGTCGGCGTGCATTACGATACAGTAATCGTCATCACCAGTTAGCGAATCTTCAACGATCTTACAAAATGCCTGTGGAAACAAACCCTTATCCACATTCGAGATCGCCTCGTGCACATCTTCTTTCGAAGCTGAAACTCCTCTTTGGGCGTAGCGATTTGATTCTGAATTGGACATGAAAACGGTTTGAGCAAAAATAGAACTTATGCCTTTATAAAAGAAAGGCCAAAAGGTTTATGGCATTAACGATTCAAAGTGTAGATTTTTAACAAGTTTATAATTATTTGATAACTCGAAGGTTAAGTGAGAGTGTTAGCGAATTAAAAAGTTATTTTCGAGGAAATTTCAATCAAATAAGATATGAGCAAAGCTAAATTAGAATACATCTGGCTTGACGGATACAGCCCGACTCAAGAACTCAGAAGTAAAACGAAAATTGTATCAGACTTCGACGGTAAATTAGAGAGCTGCTCGGACTGGTCTTTCGACGGAAGTTCAACCCTTCAAGCTGAAGGAAACTCGTCAGACTGCATTCTGAAACCTGTCAATATCTTTCCAGATCCGGATCGTTTAAACGGATACCTGGTTATGTGTGAGGTAATGAATCCTGACGGAACGCCACACGTTTCTAACCACCGTGCTACCATTGACGATGACGACAACGATTTCTGGTTCGGATTCGAGCAAGAATATTTCTTGATGGATACTGAGACAGATCTTCCATTAGGGTTCCCACGCGGAGGTTTCCCTGGCCCACAAGGTCAGTACTACTGTTCAGTAGGTGGACGCTACACTTGGGGTAGAGATTTCGTAGAAGAACATTTAGATATCTGCTTAGAAGCCGGATTGAATGTAGAAGGTATCAACCAAGAGGTTGCCCCAGGACAATGGGAATTCCAGATTTTTGCTAAAGGAGGAAAAGAAGCAGGAGATCAAATCTGGGTCGCTCGTTACCTACTCAATAGAATCACTGAGAAATACGGATACTACATTGAGCTTCACCCTAAACCAATCCACGGAGACTGGAACGGTTCTGGTATGCACGCCAACTTCTCTAACACCCTTCTCCGTACCTGTGGAAGCAAAGAGGTATACGAGAAAGTTTGTGAGGCCTTCAGACCTGTTACAAAAGAACACATTGCCGTTTACGGAGCTTATAACGATCAGCGCTTGACCGGTCTACACGAAACACAATCGATCAACGAGTTCTCTTACGGAGTTTCTGACCGCGGTGCCTCAATCCGTATCCCAATCTACACGGTTGAGCATGATTGGAAAGGTTACCTTGAAGACAGACGTCCTGCTTCAAACGCCAATCCTTACCAAGTAGCGAGCCGTATTATCAAAACCGTTAAATCTGCACAAGTTTAAGGCTTACCACTAACGGTTTCAAATCACAATCCGCCCATTGCCTCAAAAGCAGTCGGCGGATTTTTTATTTAGACTACTTGGTAAATAAAGAAAACGTAACCGGCGAGCAGTACGACCCCTTGAAAGTAGTTTAATTCACGCTTTTTAGATAGTAAAACCAAGGGCAATAACGCCGCAGCAAACCCCAACATAAACAGCACGTCGCTGCTTAAGAATTGAGGATCATCGACTTTTACAGGCTGAATAAGCCCAGTAATGGCCAGGACCGCCATGATATTGAAGATGTTCGAACCCACTAGATTTCCGAGTGAAATGGCTTTTTCTTTTCGAAGCATGGCGATAATCGAAGCGGCCAATTCTGGGATACTGGTACCAATAGAAACTACCGTTATCCCTATCACGCGGTCGCTCACGCCAAAGGTCTGCGCCAAATCAATGGCCCCATTGACTAGCCATTCAGAGCCCAACCACAACCCCACCACTCCTATTCCGAGGTACACTATATTTTTTAAAGGCGACAACAGTTCATCGTCTTCAGGGAGCTCGTCTTCTACAGCCGGTTGTTGAACTTTTAACAGATACCACAAAAAACCAACCAATAAGAGTAGTAAAATGGCTCCTTCAGGACGTTGCAATACCCCATCATTGACCAAGAAAAACCACAGTAAAACAGAGGCCACCATCATCACCGGCCAATCGGTCACATAAAAGGACCGTTTCACCTGCATAGAACCAAACAATAAAGTAACTCCTAGAACAAGGCCTAAATTCGACACATTAGATCCCACCACATTACCCAGCGCAATCGATGGAGAACCGGCAAGTGCCGCATTCACACTCACCACAAGCTCTGGCAAAGAGGTAGCAAAAGATACCACAGTCATTCCCACTACAATCTTCGGAATCGAAAGACGCAACGACACAGAAACGGCCGCCTTCAGCAGCAGGTTACCTCCTACCACCAACAAACCCAATCCAGCGAGGATGAAAAGAAATGACATCATGCCCCAAAGATACAGGCAATGTTCTATATTTA